>NZ_CP133763.1:0-12500 GCF_031345095.1 Peribacillus sp. R9-11
TTTGCTGTCAAAATTTATATTAAGACGGCAATCGATGAGTTTATTTGTGCCTATACATTTTAGATATTATTAAAAATATTTTGCAAAGGAGGGATAAGTTTGGATAACATCGATAGCCTCTGGAACCAGGCGCTCGGAAAAATTGAAAAAAAGATCAGTAAACCAAGCTTTGAAACTTGGCTTAAATCAACCAAGGCTTATTTACTACAAGGTGATACATTAACAGTCACCGCTCCCAATGAATTTGCCAGGGACTGGCTTGAAGAACGCTATTCACATCTTATTTCTGATGTATTGTTTGAACTTACCGGTGAGGAATTGGAAGCAAAATTCATCATTCCTCCCAATCAAGAAGATGGTGATTTTACTGTTCCTGTTCAGCCTAAAAAGATTAAAAAACAGGATAAAGAACATAATGCATTTCCTCAGCATATGTTAAACGCGAAAAATACCTTTGATACGTTTGTCATCGGCTCCGGCAATCGTTTTGCCCATGCCGCGTCTCTCGCTGTCGCAGAAGCTCCTGCTAAAGCCTATAACCCATTATTTATTTATGGAGGCGTAGGACTAGGTAAAACCCATTTAATGCATGCAATTGGGCATTACGTACTTGAGCATAATCCGAAGGCAAAGGTCGTTTATTTATCTTCTGAAAAATTCACGAACGAATTTATCAATTCAATCCGAGATAATAAAGCAGGAGAATTCCGTGATAGATACCGAAGTGTAGATGTTTTATTAATTGATGATATTCAATTTCTAGCAGGAAAAGAACAAACTCAAGAAGAGTTTTTCCATACATTCAATGCACTACATGAAGAAAGTAAACAGATTGTCATCTCGAGTGACCGTCCTCCAAAAGAGATCCCAACACTCGAAGATCGCCTCCGTTCCCGCTTTGAATGGGGTTTAATTACGGATATCACACCGCCTGATTTAGAAACGCGAATTGCTATTTTACGTAAGAAGGCAAAAGCAGAAGGTCTTGATATCCCAAATGAAGTTATGCTTTATATTGCCAATCAAATTGACTCGAATATTCGTGAACTTGAAGGTGCACTTATACGTGTTGTTGCTTATTCTTCGTTAATTAATAAGGATATTAATGCTGATTTAGCAGCCGAAGCATTAAAAGACATTATTCCAAGCTCGAAACCTAAAATAATCACCATCTTAGAAATCCAAAAAACAGTTGGTGAGCATTATAGTGTTAAATTGGAAGATTTCAAAGCAAAAAAACGGACTAAATCTGTAGCCTTTCCAAGGCAGATCGCCATGTATCTTTCCAGGGAGTTAACGGATTCATCTCTGCCAAAGATAGGGGATGAATTTGGTGGTCGCGATCATACGACCGTTATTCATGCGCATGAAAAAATTTCTAAACTCATGCAAACAGATACCCAGCTTCAACGTCAGGTCAAAGAAATACAGGATCAGTTGAAGGTATAGATGATTCTGGATAATGTGTATAACTGATGACTACTTACACACAGTCTGTCCACATGTGGATAGACTGTTTTTCCTTAGGTTGAGTCGACTTATCCACATATCAACAGGCCCTACTACTATTACTACTATCTTTTTTAATAAAAATTATTAATAAATATGCCTATTCGGCAATTAAAAATTTGGAGGATGAAACATGAGATTTATAATTCAAAGAGATCGATTAGTTCATAGTGTCCAAGAAGTAATGAAAGCAGTCACATCAAGAACAACGATTCCTATTTTAACGGGGATAAAAATAAGTGTTACAACTGAAGGGGTTACTTTGACAGGTAGTGATTCCGATATTTCCATTCAATCATTTATTCCAGCTGAAGTAGACGGTGATGAAATTGTTGAAGTGAAAAATAGCGGGGGAATTGTCCTAAATGCTCGTTTTTTCAGTGAAATTGTCAAAAAATTACCGATGGATACTGTAGAAATTGAAGTCGAAAACAACTTTCAAACAATTATTCGCTCAGGTAAAGCTGAATTTAACTTAAATGGACTGGATCCTGAAGAATACCCTCATCTTCCAATCATTGAGGAAGAAAATATTTTCAAGCTTCCAACAGACCTATTAAAAACTCTTATTCGTCAAACTGGCTTTGCAGTGTCCACCTCAGAAACACGCCCTATCTTAACAGGTGTAAACTTAAAGGTTCAAGATGACGAATTGACCTGTATTGCAACAGATAGTCACAGGCTAGCAATGCGCACAGCAAAAATTGAAAATAAAATTACTGGGACCTATAGCGTTGTGATTCCAGGCAAAAGTCTAAATGAATTAAGTAAAATCCTTGATGATACAAACGAACTCATAGAAATTGTCATTACCGATAATCAAGTCTTATTCAAAGCAGAAAATTTATTATTCTTCTCCCGCCTACTTGAGGGGAATTATCCAGATACGTCCCGCTTGATTCCTTCAGATAGCAAAACGGATGTAACTGTTCACACAAAAGATTTTCTGCAAGCAATCGACCGAGCATCTTTATTGGCCAGAGAAGGCAGAAATAATGTGGTCAAACTGACAACTTTAGAAGGCCGCATTATCGAAGTCTCTTCTAATACACCTGAAATTGGTAAAGTAATTGAGGAAGTTCAAGCAGAAGCCATTGAAGGTGAGGATTTGAAAATCTCCTTCAGTGCTAAATTTGTTATGGATGCCTTAAAAGTTTTAGAAGGATCGGATATTAAAATCAACTTTACAGGTGCGATGCGTCCATTTGTAATTCGTCCGCTTCATGATGATTCTATGCTTCAATTAATTCTGCCTGTAAGAACTTATTAAGCTAAAATAATATTTCAAAAAAATTAAAGGCTTGTTTAGCAAGCCTTTAATTTTTTTATAGTTAAATATAGGCCCCATAAGGTTTTTTACAGCTTTTTTAATTCTGAATAAAACCTAGAAATATAAAAAACAAGAGCGGAAAAAGCTATACTTTGTCTTAATGGGATTTATTTAGTAAAATGAAGTATTAAAGACTACTTAGAAATGAGTGAGGCATGAAATGGACTCCATAAAAATCAGCACAGAATATATTACGCTTGGACAATTCTTAAAATTAGCCGATTTGATTCAAAGCGGCGGAATGTCAAAATGGTTCTTAAGTGAATACGAGGTTTTCATTAATGGCGAATTAGACGTGAGAAGAGGCAAAAAGTTAAGATCAGGTGATAAAATAGAGATTCCTGGATTTGGCGTCTTCACAATTACAAGCTAAAACATAAGGGAAGAGCGGAATATGTATATTGAAAATATAAGTTTGAGAAATTACCGCAACTATACCGAATTGAACCTGACTTTTGAGAATAAGGTCAATGTAATCCTTGGCGAAAATGCTCAAGGAAAAACAAATGTCATGGAATCTATTTTTGTTTTAGCAATGGCAAAATCTCACCGGACCTCAAATGATAAAGAACTTATTCGCTGGGATGAAGAGTATGCTAAAATAGAAGGAAGAGTTAGAAAGAGAAATACCTCAATACCACTTGAGCTGACCATTTCAAAAAAAGGGAAAAAGGCGAAGTGCAACCATATTGAACAAAGAAAATTAAGTCAATATGTTGGAAATATGAATGTGGTCATGTTTGCGCCTGAGGATCTTAACCTTGTAAAGGGAAGTCCTCTAGTCAGACGCCGTTTTATAGATATGGAAATTGGCCAGGTTTCTCCCGTATACCTTCATGATATGAGCCAATATCATAAAATACTTCAACAAAGAAATCATTACTTAAAGCTTCTGCAGACCCGGAAACAAACGGATACGACGATGCTTGACGTGCTAACTGATCAATTTATTCAGTATGCAGCGAAAATTGTCGAAAGAAGATACGAGTTTCTTTTAAAGCTCCAGCAGTGGGCAGAGCCAATTCACTCGGGGATCTCCAGAAATCTAGAAGTATTGAAAATCCAATATAAACCGTCGCTTGATGTATCAGAATCTATGGATTTGACGAAAATGATAGAAGTATACACAGAAAAATTTGATAAAATAAAAACAAGGGAAATTGAACGGGGTGTAACACTGGTAGGTCCTCATCGTGACGACCTGGTTTTTTTTGTGAATGACCGTGATGTCCAGACATATGGTTCACAAGGACAACAACGTACGACTGCCCTGTCTTTGAAACTTGCCGAAATTGAGCTGATTCATGAAGAAATCGGCGAGTATCCCATTTTATTATTGGATGATGTGTTATCGGAACTTGACGATTTCCGTCAATCTCATTTACTGAATACGATACAAGGGAAAGTGCAAACATTCGTGACGACACCCTCTGTTGATGGAATCGATCATCAAACCCTTAGAGAAGCGTCCACCTTTTATGTTAGTCAAGGAAGTATAAAAAAGGTTAAATGATGAGGTGAATGTATGTATCTCCATATTGGTGAAGACATTCTTGTGAAAACGGACGATGTCATAGCCATTTTAGATAAGAAGCTGCTCCAGGCCTCTCCAATCATGAGTGAGTTTTTGGAGAAAAAGTCTGATGTAACTTACCATTTAGCCAAAAACTCGGTTAAATCGATTGTAGTGACGGATAAACAGGTCTATTATTCACCGCTTGCGTCGTCCACTTTGAAAAAGCGTTCACTGCAGCCATCGTTATTAATCGATGATATAGATTCTCTTTGAATTTAAGCGATAACGTAATAATTACTCCTGAAAAATTGATAAATGCCAAAAGAAAAGTGTAGGTGATACGTATGACAATGGAACAAAAAGAAGTACAAGCTCAGGCATACGATGAGAATCAGATACAGGTTTTAGAAGGCTTAGAAGCAGTTCGTAAACGTCCGGGGATGTATATCGGTACTACCTCTGCAAAAGGACTTCACCATCTTGTTTGGGAAATTGTCGATAATAGTATTGATGAGGCACTAGCAGGTTTCTGTACTGAAATCAAAGTGACGATCGAAGAAGACAATAGCATAACAGTAGTCGATAATGGTCGGGGAATTCCAGTAGGTATCCATGAAAAAATGGGACGGCCAGCAGTAGAAGTAATCATGACGGTCCTTCATGCGGGCGGTAAATTTGGCGGCGGAGGTTATAAGGTCTCCGGTGGTCTGCATGGTGTAGGTGCTTCAGTAGTTAATGCCCTATCCACGGTATTGGAAGTGTATGTACATCGTGAAGGTAAAATCCACTATCAGCAATTTAACCGAGGGGTCCCTAGAGAAGATTTGAAAATTATTGGGGAGACCGATCATACAGGGACAACAGTACACTTTATTCCGGATCCTGAAATTTTCAAGGAATCCGTGGAATATGATTTCGATACATTAGCCACACGTATCCGTGAGCTTGCATTCTTGAATAAAGGCTTGAAGCTCATCATTGAAGATAAACGTGAAGAAGAAGAGAAAATCAAGGAATACCACTACGAGGGCGGTATCAAATCTTATGTTGAGCATTTGAATCGTTCAAAAGAAGTCCTTCATGAGGAACCGATTTTCATGGAAGGCGAGAAAGAAGGTATATCTGTCGAATTAGCTTTGCAATATAATGACAGCTATATCAGTAACGTTTTTTCCTTTGCCAATAATATTCATACGTATGAAGGCGGTACACATGAATCAGGATTCAAGACTGCGTTGACACGGGTCATCAATGATTATGCACGGAAAAACGGGCTCTTAAAAGAGGCCGACACCAATTTCTCTGGTGAAGATGTTCGTGAAGGGTTAACGGCAATTATTTCTATTAAGCATCCTGAACCGCAATTTGAGGGGCAAACCAAAACCAAACTTGGAAACTCAGAAGTAAGAACGGTTACTGATTCCATTCTTTCGGAAAGGTTGGATTCCTTCTTATACGAAAATCCTTCAGTGGCTAGAAAAATTGTTGATAAAGGGCAAATGGCGGCAAGAGCTCGTTTGGCGGCCAAGAAAGCACGTGAGTTAACTCGAAGAAAAAGTGCCTTGGAAGTCTCCAGTCTACCTGGTAAACTGGCAGATTGTTCGTCGAAGGATCCGTCTATCAGCGAATTGTACATTGTAGAAGGAAACTCGGCTGGTGGCTCAGCTAAACAGGGACGTGACCGCCATTTCCAAGCTATTCTGCCGCTAAGGGGTAAAATCCTAAATGTGGAAAAGGCGCGATTGGATAGAATCCTTCATAATATAGAAATTGGTACAATTATTACTGCACTCGGAACAGGTATTGGCGATGAATTCAATATTGAAAAAGCTAGATACCATAAAATTGTTATCATGACCGATGCGGATGTAGACGGTGCCCACATTAGAACTTTAATGTTGACATTCTTCTATCGCTATATGCGGAAAATTATAGAGTATGGTTATATTTATATTGCCCAACCACCTCTTTTCAAAATTCAGCAGGGTAAACGAGTGGAATATGCCTATAATGACCGCGAACTAGAACAAATCATGGCGGGTCTGCCAAGCACTCCTAAGCCTAACTTACAGCGCTATAAAGGGTTGGGTGAAATGAACCCAGAGCAACTATGGGAAACAACAATGAACCCTGATACGAGAACGCTACTTCAAGTTAGTTTGAAAGATGCCATTGAGGCAGATGAAACTTTCGAAATGTTGATGGGAGATAAAGTAGAGCCGCGTCGTAACTTTATTGAGGAAAATGCGATTTATGTAAAAAACCTCGATATCTGATTTTTTTGACAGGATGAATTTACATCCTGTTCTTTACATAATGCAAGATCAGTTAAAAAAATGAGAGTAAAAGCTTTATAAAGGAGGTTGGCTCCATGTCAGAAAATGAAAGATCAGGTGTAAAAGAAATAAATATAAGTACCGAGATGCGTACATCTTTTTTGGATTACGCGATGAGCGTTATCGTATCCCGGGCGTTGCCTGATGTAAGGGACGGCTTGAAACCGGTACACAGAAGAATTCTTTATGCGATGAATGATCTTGGTATGACGTCGGATAAACCATTTAAAAAATCAGCCCGTATTGTCGGAGAAGTAATCGGTAAATATCACCCGCATGGTGACTCTGCTGTTTATGAAACGATGGTCAGGATGGCTCAGCCATTTAACTATCGTTATATGCTCGTTGATGGACACGGGAATTTCGGTTCGGTCGATGGTGACCAAGCGGCCGCCATGAGGTATACAGAAGCGAGAATGTCAAAGATTTCGATGGAATTGCTTCGTGATTTGAATAAGGATACGGTTAACTATCAGGATAACTATGATGGTTCAGAAAGAGAACCAGCTGTTATGCCAGCCCGTTTCCCAAACTTATTAGTGAATGGTTCGTCAGGGATAGCAGTCGGAATGGCTACCAATATTCCGCCCCATCAATTAGGTGAGGTAATTGACGGTGTATTGGCTTTAAGTAAGAATCCTGATATAACGATTCCAGAATTGATGGAATTTATCCCTGGTCCAGATTTTCCAACTGCGGGGTTAATTTTAGGGCGCAGTGGAATTAGAAAAGCCTATGAAACTGGAAAAGGGTCAATCATTCAGAGGGCGAGAGTCGAAATTGAAGAGAAGTCCAATGGAAAACAGGTTATTCTAGTTAAAGAAATCCCTTATCAAGTGAACAAAGCAAGATTAATTGAAAAAATTGCAGAACTTGCTCGTGATAAGAAAATTGAAGGTATTACCGATTTACGGGATGAATCAGATCGTAACGGTATGCGTATTGTTATGGAACTACGAAAGGACGTAAATGCAAATGTCCTTTTAAACAACTTGTATAAGCACACTGCAATGCAAACAACCTTCGGAATCAACTTGCTTGCACTGGTGGATGGACAGCCTAAAGTATTGAACTTAAAGCAATGTCTGCACTATTACTTAGAGCATCAACAGGTAGTTATACGTCGTAGAACTGAATTTGAACTACGTAAAGCGGAAGCGCGTGCTCATATTTTAGAAGGTTTGCGAATTGCCCTTGATAATTTGGATGCGGTCATTACATTAATCCGTGGTTCCCAAACTACAGACATTGCCCGAGAAGGGTTAATGACACAATTTTCACTTTCTGAAAAACAGGCGCAAGCAATTTTAGATATGCGTTTACAACGCTTGACCGGTTTGGAACGGGAAAAAATTGAAGATGAATATCAAGCGTTAATGGCATTAATCGCAGAATATAAAGCTATCCTTGCTGATGAGGAAAAGGTTCTTGAAATTATCCGTGAAGAGCTTCTTGAAATTAAAGAACGCTTTAATGATAAAAGAAGAACTGAAATTACATTAGTCGGTTTTGAGAGCTTAGAAGATGAAGATTTGATTCCAGAGGAAAATATAATCGTGACATTGACTCATAACGGTTATATTAAACGTTTGCCTGCAACCACGTACCGCAGCCAAAAACGCGGAGGCCGAGGTATACAGGGAATGGGTACGAATGCAGATGACTTTGTGGGTCACTTGTTAACAACTTCGACTCATGACACACTATTATTCTTTACTAATAAAGGTAAAGTTTATCGTTCCAAAGGATACGAAATTCCTGAATATGGTCGGACGGCAAAAGGACTGCCACTTATTAATTTGCTAGAAGTTGATAAAGGTGAGTGGGTCAATGCAATCATACCGGTGAAGGAATTTGTCGATGATTGGTATTTATTCTTCACTACCAGACACGGTATATCAAAGCGTACACCACTGTCATCCTTTGCAAATATCCGCAATAACGGTTTAATTGCTCTAGGGCTACGAGAAGATGATGAATTGATCTCTGTACGTCTTACGAATGGAGAGAAACAGATTATTATCGGAACAAAAGCCGGAATGATGATTCGTTTCCCTGAAACGGATGTACGCACAATGGGACGTACCGCAGCTGGAGTAAAAGGGATTTCCTTAAGGGCAGATGACGAAGTTGTCGGTATGGAAATTCTTGAAGAAAATGAAGAAGTCCTGATTGTTACGAAAAATGGATATGGAAAACGGACATCTGCTGAGGAATACCGTATTCAAAGCCGTGGTGGTAAAGGGATAAAAACATGTAATGTCACAGAGAAAAATGGTGAACTTATTGCCGTGAAAACAGTGACAGGAGAAGATGAGGACTTGATGCTGATTACAGCAGCTGGTGTGCTAATCCGAATGGAAGTCGAAGGCATTTCTAAAACGGGTCGTAATACACAGGGTGTTAAGCTCATTCGTCTCGAATCTGCAGACAATGAATATGTTTCAACGGTGGCCATCGTTGGAAGAGAAGAAGAAGAAAAAGAAGAATTCGTTGAACAAGAAGAAGGAATAGAACAGAATCCAACGAGTATTGATTTAGATTCTGATTCTAACGAAGTAGTCGAAAACGAAGAACCTGAAAAAGATACGGAAGAATAATCGTTTAATAATAGAGACCCAGCCATTATGAAGTGAACCCAAAAAGTTAGACACTTTATTTAATTAGGCAGCCTTGAGGGCATGAACCCGGAATTCTACCGGGCTCATGCCTTTTAATTTTACCTTGATTCGTTGATGATTGTAGTAATGGATATATTCTTCTAATTCTTGTTTGAAATGCTCCATGCTTTCAAATTCTTGAAGATAAAGTAACTCTGATTTTAATAGGCCAAAGAAGTTTTCTATGACCGCATTATCGAGACAATTTCCTTTACGGGACATGCTTTGTGTAATGTTATGTCTTTTCAAATCATGCGAATATTGTTTCATCTGGTAATGCCAGCCCTGATCTGAATGAAGAATGGGTGAATCTTTCGATTCCAAGCGGTCAAAGGCTTTCTCCAGCATTTTGGAAACGAGGGGATAAACAGGCCGAGATTCGACATTATAGGCGATGATTTCTCCATTAAACAGATCAAGAATGGCCGATAAGTATAGTTTCTCCCCAGCTAGATGGAATTCTGTGACGTCTGTCACCCATTTTTCATTTGAGTTTGTTGCCTTGAAATCACGTGCTAGAATGTTGGGTGCAATCTTGCCGATTTTCCCTTTGTACGAACGGTATTTCTTCATGCGAACTAAAGACTTCAATCCTAGTTCATTCATCAATCGGAGAACTGTTTTATGATTGATGCGAGCACCTCTGTTACGTAATTCTAGGGTGATACGCCGATACCCATAGCGCCCTTTATGCGTATGGAAAATCTCTTCGATAAGGGATTTCATTTCTGTGTATTTATCCTCACGCCCGAAGGCGTTTACCCAATAATAGTATGTACTCCGTGCCATGTTAGAAATGGATAGAAGCAGATTTAAATCAAATTGTTTCCTTAGTTCATGGACTACTTTCGCTTTGTCTTTCTTTGTAGGGCTTCCTTTTCTTGAACTAAGGCATTCAACTTTTTTAGATAGGCATTCTCTGCACGTAAGTATTCTAATTCGGCAAGAAGTGCTTCTTGAGAGCCTTTAGCTGGTGATGTTTTTTTGGTTTCTTTTTTCATGGATAGACGCCCCTTTTTCTTTGGTTTAAGGGCGTCTATACCTCCTTCCTTCAACTGATTTGACCATTTCAAAAGTGTAGAATCGGAAGGAAGATTATAGTGTACAGCGGTCTCGCTGATCGATGCCCCATATTCGTTCATATAATTAAGTACCTCTAGTTTAAAGGGCAGAGTGTAATTTGTATAGGATGAAGCAATTCCTTCCATCCCATGTTCTAGATAGCGAGCGACCCATCTCTTCAGAGGGGATAGACCTACATTTCTTTCTTGTGCGATGGATTTATAGGATTTTTTCCCTTCCAAGTACTCTAAAACTGCATGTAATTTTTCGTCTATCGTATATTTAGTCAAAAAAACTGCACCTCCAATTGTTAGATGTTGTCTAACAATTGGGGTGCAGTTCATTATGCTGGGTCTTTTTTTATGAAGTAATTGAGGGTTTTCAGGCGAAGTCTCTCTAAAAGATAAAGTAAATGGAGGGTATATAGTCATGTTTTTTTGAGGGAAGATAAAGGTATCATACTAGTGAAAAGCTTTTTTTAGGTATTTAATCACGAAAAATATAGTTTGTTCCATGTTTTTCTAGTAAAATGATATTCATTAAATAACTGTTACAGAGGTGAACAGTTTTGCTAGTGAAAACTCACTATTTAGCTGAAGGATGTATTCTTTCAAAAGATATTAAAGGTCTTACGGACCGCCCTATCATGTATGAAAAAACAATATTGACTAAGGAATTAATAAAGACCTTGCAAGCCTTTTTAATAACAGAGGTTAGCGTTGAAAAAACATTAATTGATGGAAAAAAATTTTTACCGAAAGAAGTTATAGATAATGAACTGGATGAAATAGAAGGATTTTCAAATTTTACTAATTTATATCTGAAATCGGTTCAAACGTATAAGAGTTTATTTAAAAATTGGCAGGCTGGGAGCAAGGTAGAGGTAGCCATGATTCGTTTAATTGTTATTCCTTTAGTTGATAAAGTCTTGGAGAAACCAGGAAACATTCTGATATTGCACCATTATTGCAATAAAGAAGATTACATGTATCATCATGCTATTTCAACTGGATTAATAGGGGGATATATTGCCTTTAAAATTCAATGCGATTTAGCAGATGTCTATCAAGTAGCTATTGGAGGGTGTTTGGCTGACTGTGGTATGGCTAAGCTGTCACCAAGGATTTTCAATAAAACGACGAGTTTAACTGTCGAAGAAAATGAGGAAATCCACAATCATCCCATTTTTAGCTATAAAATGATAAAAGATAGTTCTATCATTAAGGATAGTGTGAAGTTAGCTATTTTAGAGCATCATGGAAGGTTAGATGGAACTGGCTATCCCCAAACAATAAAAACTAAATCCATGCACTTATTTTCAAAAATCATTGCAGTTGCAGACGTTTTTCATGCCATGACTTCGGAAAGGTTATATAGGAAAAAACAGTCACCATTTAAAGTAATGGAAATGATTTTACATGATGACTTTGGTAAATTTGATTTAGCGGTCGTTAAGACACTCTTATCAGGATTAGCTAATTTTTCTATTGGAAGTAAGGTCAAGTTGAACAATGGATCTATTGCTGAAATTGTTTTTATTGATCCAAGTTCTCAAACCAGGCCACTAGTTAAGGTAGTAGATAATGATCAAATAATTAATTTAGGGATAAATCGGGAGTTATATATAGAGGAAATCTTATAAAGATAGAAAAAGCTTACTAATTTAATCAGGTAAGCTTCTTCTATATTAAGTAGACAACCAAAGAATTGGGCGAAGTATTTTATTTATTTTCAAAATAGCTCTTGCAATTACTTGTGATACTAGATATAATAACTAAGTCGACAGCGAGAGAAAAAAAGTTGTTGACAAAAAATAATATAATTGATATATTATTAAAGTCGTTTCTAAGATAAACGACACTGAAATTGCTCTTTGAAAACTGAACAAAACAAAGCGCCAACGTTAATTTTTAAAAGTGAGCACACACTATCAAAAAAAGCAAAATGAGCAAGTCAAACATTTCTTCGGAGAGTTTGATCCTGGCTCAGGACGAACGCTGGCGGCGTGCCTAATACATGCAAGTCGAGCGAATCGATGGGAGCTTGCTCCCTGAGATTAGCGGCGGACGGGTGAGTAACACGTGGGC
>NZ_CP133763.1:15000-30000 GCF_031345095.1 Peribacillus sp. R9-11
CTGAATAGGGCGAATGAGTATGAGGTCGTAGACCCGAAACCAGGTGATCTACCCATGTCCAGGGTGAAGTTCAGGTAACACTGAATGGAGGCCCGAACCCACGCACGTTGAAAAGTGCGGGGATGAGGTGTGGGTAGCGGAGAAATTCCAATCGAACCTGGAGATAGCTGGTTCTCTCCGAAATAGCTTTAGGGCTAGCCTCAAGATGAGAGTATTGGAGGTAGAGCACTGATTGGACTAGGGGCCCCCAACGGGTTACCGAATTCAGTCAAACTCCGAATGCCAAATACTTATTCTTGGGAGTCAGACTGCGAGTGATAAGATCCGTAGTCGAAAGGGAAACAGCCCAGACCACCAGCTAAGGTCCCAAAGTATACGTTAAGTGGAAAAGGATGTGGAGTTGCTTAGACAACCAGGATGTTGGCTCAGAAGCAGCCATCATTTAAAGAGTGCGTAATAGCTCACTGGTCGAGTGACTCCGCGCCGAAAATGTACCGGGGCTAAACGTATCACCGAAGCTGTGGATTGACACCGTATGGTGTCGATGGTAGGAGAGCGTTCTAAGGGCGTTGAAGTCAGACCGGAAGGACTGGTGGAGCGCTTAGAAGTGAGAATGCCGGTATGAGTAGCGAAAGAAGGGTGAGAATCCCTTCCACCGAATGCCTAAGGTTTCCTGAGGAAGGCTCGTCCGCTCAGGGTTAGTCGGGACCTAAGCCGAGGCCGAAAGGCGTAGGCGATGGACAACAGGTTGATATTCCTGTACCACCTATACATCGTTTGAACGATGGGGGGACGCAGAAGGATAGGGTAAGCGCGCTGTTGGATATGCGCGTCCAAGCAGTTAGGCCGGAAACGAGGCAAATCCCGTTTCCATTAAGGCGGAGCTGTGATGGCGAGGGAAATATAGTACCGAAGTTCCTGATTCCACGCTGCCAAGAAAAGCCTCTAGTGAGATGTAAGGTGCCCGTACCGCAAACCGACACAGGTAGGCGAGGAGAGAATCCTAAGGTGTGCGAGAGAACTCTCGTTAAGGAACTCGGCAAAATGACCCCGTAACTTCGGGAGAAGGGGTGCTTTTTAGGGTGAATAGCCCGGAAAAGCCGCAGTGAATAGGCCCAGGCGACTGTTTAGCAAAAACACAGGTCTCTGCGAAGCCGCAAGGCGAAGTATAGGGGCTGACACCTGCCCGGTGCTGGAAGGTTAAGGGGAGAGGTTAGCGCAAGCGAAGCTTTGAACCGAAGCCCCAGTAAACGGCGGCCGTAACTATAACGGTCCTAAGGTAGCGAAATTCCTTGTCGGGTAAGTTCCGACCCGCACGAAAGGTGTAACGATCTGGGCACTGTCTCAACGAGAGACTCGGTGAAATTATAGTACCTGTGAAGATGCAGGTTACCCGCGACAGGACGGAAAGACCCCGTGGAGCTTTACTGCAGCCTGATATTGAATTTTGGTACAGCTTGTACAGGATAGGTAGGAGCCTGAGAAGCCGGAGCGCTAGCTTCGGTGGAGGCGTTGGTGGGATACTACCCTGGCTGTATTGAAATTCTAACCCGCGCCCCTTATCGGGGTGGGAGACAGTGTCAGGTGGGCAGTTTGACTGGGGCGGTCGCCTCCTAAAGAGTAACGGAGGCGCCCAAAGGTTCCCTCAGAATGGTTGGAAATCATTCGTAGAGTGTAAAGGCACAAGGGAGCTTGACTGCGAGACCTACAAGTCGAGCAGGGACGAAAGTCGGGCTTAGTGATCCGGTGGTTCCGCATGGAAGGGCCATCGCTCAACGGATAAAAGCTACCCCGGGGATAACAGGCTTATCTCCCCCAAGAGTCCACATCGACGGGGAGGTTTGGCACCTCGATGTCGGCTCATCGCATCCTGGGGCTGTAGTCGGTCCCAAGGGTTGGGCTGTTCGCCCATTAAAGCGGTACGCGAGCTGGGTTCAGAACGTCGTGAGACAGTTCGGTCCCTATCCGTCGCGGGCGCAGGAAATTTGAGAGGAGCTGTCCTTAGTACGAGAGGACCGGGATGGACGCACCGCTGGTGTACCAGTTGTCTTGCCAAAGGCATAGCTGGGTAGCTACGTGCGGACGGGATAAGTGCTGAAAGCATCTAAGCATGAAGCCCCCCTCGAGATGAGATTTCCCATAGCGCAAGCTAGTAAGATCCCTGAAAGATGATCAGGTTGATAGGTCAGAGGTGGAAGCGTGGCGACATGTGGAGCTGACTGATACTAATAGATCGAGGACTTAACCACGCTTTAAAAAATGAAATACCTTCTTATTATCTAGTTTTGAAGGAACAACGTTCCTTCATTGTTTGGTGACGATAGCGAAGAGGTCACACCCGTTCCCATTCCGAACACGGCAGTTAAGCTCTTCAGCGCCGATGGTAGTTGGGGGTTTCCCCCTGTGAGAGTAGGACGCCGCCAAGCCATTCAAAAAGATCAGCCATCCTTGGCTGGTCTTTTTCGTATATCAGATTTTCCATAAGTCATTTCCTATTGGAAGGTAGTTAGAATAATCAGGGGTTGAACCTTTCAGACCTAATCCATTCAAATATTAAAAATGGTACCTTAGATTGGCTTATTTTAAGGAATTGCACTATACAGGGGTAATCATCATTAGGCATAGTTTTCATCAACTCTGCCCACCATTCTGTTTCATAACGAGCTATTATACTTAGGTTATAAGAGATTAAATAATGAATCAAAAGTTCAGGTAATAAAAAAGCCGACGAACTTTTATTGAGGGATAACATGAATTGTTCCTCTACCAAGTTATACCGTATAGGAGAAGGAGCATTATAAACAAGAACTTTATCTATTTGTATTAGCAGTTTTCCAGGAGTTTCTGTAAGGTGACATATATGATTTATTTTTGATGTCAAAAACTCCTCGAAGCGGCTACTAGTCATTTGATAGCTATCCAATATGGTAGAAGGCAATTGAAAACCATCAGAAGAAGGTAACAGAGGTATAAAATTTTTACGGGAAATATTCCATGCAAGGCTTTGCATATCTGGAATTTCTTTTAATAACGTTTCCATAGAAAATTTTTCACCTTCCATATGTTTTAAATTAAATATTTTTTCAGCAATACAGGTGAAAAGTCCATTCTTTTGCGTTTTTACCTCATCTTTTAAAAAGTCGTATTGTTGCTTTTTTCTCTTTCTTGTAGTTACCCCATGAGCAAGCAACGAAGTGGACTCCGGGTAGTTGGGATCGATGGTAAGTAGACAGGCCTTTAACAATTGGGTAAATCCATAAAAGGATAAAATTGGTTGGATAGAAAGTGGTGCTATAGCAGCCTGTTTATAATAGGTTTTCGCATGTTCAAGATGGTATATAAAAGGATAACAGTTTTCGTAACTTTTTATTTCTGCATCTTCTATTTTTTCATGTGTGTAACATTTTTGTAAAAAAAGTTGAGATGAAGATGCAGAAAAAAAAGGCGTATATTTATCGAAATTATCATTGTTTTCAGGCATTGCAGCCTCTCCTTTGAATTGATAGAATAATCTAACATTTATTTCTCTTCTTGACAGTAGTATGTCCTATTGATAACCTACAAATAATATTTTTAAGCAGGAGGGGAAAATTATGTGGGAAAATAAATTTGCAAAAGAAGGTTTAACCTTTGATGATGTCCTATTAATTCCAGCGAAATCAGAGGTTTTACCGAAAGATGTTAACCTTCAAGTCAACTTAGCCGAGAATTTAAAGCTCAACCTTCCTATCATCAGTGCAGGAATGGATACCGTAACAGAAGCAGAGATGGCAATTGCTATGGCTCGTCAAGGTGGGTTAGGTATTATTCATAAGAATATGTCGATTGAAGCACAAGCTGAATTAGTTGATAAAGTAAAACGTTCAGAAAGCGGTGTTATTACAGATCCATTTTTCTTAACACCAGATCACCAAGTGTTTGATGCAGAGCATTTAATGGGTAAATACCGTATTTCGGGTGTACCAGTTGTTAATAATGAACAGGATCAAAAACTTGTTGGTATTATTACGAACCGTGATTTGCGATTTATTTCCGATTTTTCCTTGAAGATTTCTAGTGTTATGACAATAGAGAATCTGGTTACAGCTCCAGTTGGAACTAACCTGGAACAAGCCGAGAAAATTCTTCAAAAGTATAAAATTGAAAAACTCCCTCTTGTAGACGATAACGGTGTATTAAAAGGGCTTATTACAATCAAGGATATCGAGAAAGTCATTGAGTTCCCTAATTCAGCAAAAGATAAGCAAGGTAGATTACTCGCAGGTGCTGCTGTCGGTGTGACTAAAGATACAATGAAGCGTGTAGAAATGCTTGTTAAGTCTCAAGTAGATGCAATTGTACTTGATACTGCTCATGGTCATTCAACAGGCGTCCTTGACGCAGTAAAGGAGATTCGTGGAAAATATCCTGAACTTACTATCATCGCTGGTAACGTGGCCACTGCAGAAGGAACGAAAGCACTGATTGAAGCAGGAGCCGATGTTGTTAAAGTGGGAATTGGACCGGGATCTATTTGTACTACAAGAGTTGTAGCTGGTGTAGGCGTTCCTCAAATTACGGCCGTTTTCGATTGTGCAACAGAAGCAAGGAAACATGGAAAAACAATTATCGCTGATGGCGGAATTAAATACTCGGGTGATATCGTTAAAGCTCTAGCCGCTGGTGGACACGCAGTCATGCTTGGAAGTATGCTTGCCGGTGTAACTGAAAGCCCAGGTGAAACAGAAATCTTCCAAGGACGCCGTTTTAAAGTGTACCGGGGAATGGGTTCTGTTGCAGCAATGGAAAAAGGTTCTAAGGATCGTTACTTCCAGGAAGATAATAAGAAATTTGTTCCAGAGGGCATAGAAGGACGCCTTCCATATAAAGGACCTCTTTCAGATACTATTTTCCAACTGATCGGTGGTATTCGTTCAGGAATGGGATATTGCGGTACAGCTTCATTGGAAGATTTGAGAGAAAACTCTCAATTTATTAAAATGACTGGTGCGGGGTTAAGGGAAAGTCATCCACATGATGTTCAAATTACAAAAGAAGCGCCGAACTATTCATTGTAATAAATTTAACTTATAATTGTCATTAAAATTTAAAGTGAAAATAGGCAGAGTCTCCGATGACTCTGTCTATTTTTTTTATTTCTTCTGTGATAAACTAAACAAGGATTAAGGGAAATAGATAGAGTTTCTTCTTTTGTTATAGAGATAAGCTTAATAGTTGGAGGTATTGGAAATTGAAAAAAATCAGCAAGATTACCCTCATTTTCACTTTTGTTTTTGTTCTTGTTATGTCGCAATTTGCCTATCAACCGGGGGAAGCTGAAGCTGAATCTGATAATTTAGGTTTAAAAGCAGAGGCAGCCATCATTATAGATGGTAAAACAGGACAAATCGTGTATGAAAAAAATGCCGATAAAGTATTAGGGATTGCATCCATGTCAAAAATGATGACAGAATACATCATAATGGAGTCAATTGAAAATGGGAAAATCACTTGGGATCAAAAAGTTAAAATAAATAAGTATGTACATGATCTTTCAAAAGCACCGAATTTGTCGAATATTGGTTTAACAGAAGGTGAAGAATATACAGTTAAGGAACTATATCAAGCGATGGCTGTCTATTCAGGAAATGCGGCGACAGTAGCCTTAGCTCAGCTAGTTTCTGGTAGCGAAAAGAATTTTGTGAAATTGATGAACGAAAGAGCAACTAAGCTAGGTCTGAAAAACCATAAATTCGTCAACGCCAGCGGCTTGAATAACTCTAATTTGTTAGGGCAGTATCCTACTGGTAAAAAAGATGAAGAAAATGTCATGACAGCAACTGATACTGCACTTCTTGCTTATCGTCTTATTAATGATTATCCGGAAGTATTAAAGTATGCCAGCATTTCTAAATTGAAGTTCCGTGATGGGAAAGAGTATCCAAACTTCAACTGGATGTTACCTGGTCTGATTTTTGAATATAAAGGTGTAGACGGTCTGAAAACAGGTTCTACTGACTTTGCCGGTTATGGTCATACGGGGACAGTTATCCAAGATGGTCAACGTTATATTACAGTGGTTATGAAGTCTACTACTAAAAATGAACGCTTCAGGGATAGTACTAAGCTGATGGACTATGCATATGCAACATTTGAAAAAGAAAAAATTCTTCCTGCCAATTACCAAGTGAAAGGGAAAGAAACCCTTTCGGTAGTTAAAGGTAAGGAGAAAAATGTTAATATCCAATCTAAAAAAGCGATTGAACTGCTTGTTGAGAATGGTGAGAAAGAAAACTATAAAACAGAATTAGTGATTGATAAAAACAAATTGGACAAAGACGGTAAGTTGACTGCACCAATCAAAAAAGGTGAGAAGGTTGGCTACATCACTGTTACTCCTAAAAATGGTAAAGATTACGGGTATATTAACGGGGATTCAGCGAAGGTTGACGTCGTAGCTGCAGAATCTGTTGAAAAAGCAAACTGGTTTGTGTTATCAATGCGAGCAGTTGGTGGATTCTTTGGTGATGTATGGAGCAGTGTATCTTCTACTGTAAAAGGCTGGTTTTAAGTTTCGTGTATAAAACGGTTGCGTAATGTATAAAATTATAGTACATTATGGAAAAGAATTTGATTATGAGAAAGCCATGACAGGATATAGTAACAAATATTTCTTTCTAAAGAGAGCCGATGGCTGGTGGAAATCGGTGTTAGAGTTTTGTGAATCCCTCCTGGAGCAGAGTATGGAACACCTTAATTGGGTCAGTAATTACTTTCGGTTAAAAGCCGTTATCGTGATAAGTGGAAGGTATTTTTCATATGCCTTCAACTAGGGTGGCAACGCGGGTTAACTCTCGTCCCTTCTTCAGGGGACGGGAGTTTTTTGCGTTCTCTGATAAATTAACAAATCATAAATGAGGAGGAACTGTAAATGTTGGATTTGAAATATGTACGAAATAATTTTGAAGAAGTGAAACGTGTTCTGCAATTTAGAGGAGAAGATTTAACTGATTTAGGTAAATTTGAGGAGTTAGACGTGAAGCGTCGATCTTTAATTGCTGATACAGAAAAACTGAAAAGTAAACGGAATGAAGTTTCACAGCAAGTAGCTGTATTGAAACGGGAGAAAAAAGATGCAGACCAGTTGATTGTGGAAATGCGTGAGGTTGGTGATCAAATCAAAGGATTTGATGATGAACTTCGTGAAGTAGAATCCCAGTTAGGAACGCTGCTGCTTTCTATCCCTAATATTCCACATGAAAGTGTACCAGTGGGTGAAACGGAAGATGATAATGTTGAAATCCGTAAATGGGGCGAATTGCCGCAATTTAAGTTTGAACCGAAACCACATTGGGATGTGGCTGGAGATTTAGGAATCCTTGATTTTGAACGGGCAGCGAAAGTGACCGGAAGCCGATTTGTTTTTTATAGAGGTCTCGGTGCTCGTTTAGAGCGTGCGTTAATTAGTTTTATGCTCGACCTTCATGTTGAAGAACATGGATATGAAGAAATGCTGCCTCCATATATGGTGAACCGTGCAAGCATGACAGGCACAGGTCAGTTACCTAAATTCGAGGAAGATGCTTTCCGTATTGAGAGCGACGATTATTTCTTGATTCCAACAGCTGAAGTGCCTGTGACAAATTTCCACCGTGATGAAATTCTAAGCATAGACGATCTGCCGATAAGCTATGCAGCATACAGTGCATCTTTCCGTTCAGAAGCAGGTTCTGCTGGTCGTGATACTCGCGGGTTAATTCGCCAGCACCAGTTTAATAAAGTGGAATTAGTGAAGTTTGTAAAGCCAGAAGACTCTTATGCAGAATTGGAAAACCTTACAGGACATGCTGAAAAAGTGCTTCAATTGCTAGGCCTTCCTTATCGAGTATTAAGCATGTGTACAGGCGATCTTGGTTTCACTGCTGCGAAAAAGTATGATATCGAAGTCTGGATCCCGAGCTATGGAACGTATCGTGAAATTTCATCTTGTAGTAACTTCGAAGCATTCCAGGCTAGAAGGGCTAATATCCGTTTCCGCCGTGATGTTAAAGGGAAACCAGAACATATTCATACACTTAATGGGTCAGGATTGGCAATCGGCCGGACAGTTGCCGCACTATTGGAAAATTATCAGCAGGAAGATGGCAGTGTTGTCATCCCTGAAGTATTACGACCTTATATGCGCGGTGTGGAAGTCATTAAACCATAATGTTTCAAAAGTATAAAAGGAACAGTTTCTCGTAATAGAGAAACTGTTCTTTTTTTATTTGGTTTAATAATTATTTTAAAAAAATGTTCTAAGAGTGCTTGACTTTGATTTTGATTCAATGTATTATAATAAATGTTGATACGGAGGTATACCCAAGTTCGGCTGAAGGGATCGGTCTTGAAAACCGACAGGGGAGTCAAATCCCGCGGGGGTTCGAATCCCTCTACCTCCTCCATAACTTATTAATAACCACAGCGCATAAATTGGATATCGTTAAATTCCGTTACATCTCTGTAACGGAATTTTTGTTTTCTAATATAATAAAAAACCACTGGGATTCCCGGTGGTTTTTTATTATTTATATTTTTCGTAATAATC
This sequence comes from Peribacillus sp. R9-11, assembly GCF_031345095.1. Taxonomy (NCBI): domain Bacteria; kingdom Bacillati; phylum Bacillota; class Bacilli; order Caryophanales; family Bacillaceae; genus Peribacillus; species Peribacillus sp. R9-11. The sequence continues at coordinate 23,567 of NZ_CP133763.1, forward strand.
TGGTTTGCTCCATATATTCAGCGATCCGTTTTATAAGAGATTCAATACTAGCCTCATCTTGCTTAAGGTCATATTCATTTATATTTAATCGAAGGACCGGACAGGCATTAAATTGATCAATCCATTCTTCGTAACGGCCGTGCATTTCCTTCCAATACTCAATAGGAGTGTGCTGTTCCATCGGCCGCCCCCGTTCTTGGATCCGGTCGAGGATATCATCAAGTGATCCCTCGAGATAGATAAGCAAGTCAGGATGAGGGAAGTAGGGTGTCATTACCATCGCGTTGAATAGGCTTGTGTACGTTTCGTAGTCTACTTCGTTCATTGTCCCTTTTTCATAATGCATCTTTGCAAAAATTCCTGTGTCTTCATAGATGGAACGATCTTGGATAAAACCGCCGCCATATTCAAAGATTTTTTTCTGCTCTTTAAACCGTTCAGCGAGGAAGTAGATTTGCAGGTGGAAACTCCAACGATCAAAATCATCGTAAAATTTATCCAGGTAGGGGTTCGTATCAACCTTTTCAAAAGATGTCCTAAATTGTAGGGCATCCGCTAATGCGTTGGTCATGGTCGATTTACCTACACCAACCGTCCCTGCTATCGTAATGACGGCGTTGTTTGGAATATTATACTTCTTTCGTAAGTTCATGTGGCTGTACTCCTTTTTGCAGGGCATTCTCTATTTGGATGATTATCGTGTTCAAGTCATTCCTATTCCCAACGAAATCCAATTCATCTCCATTAAATGTAAGAACAGGTATGTCAGGGTGCTGTTTCTCAAACGTTTCCATAAATGTTTGATAATCCGAAGATAACTGCTCTAAATAATGGGAGCTGATGTTTTTTTCGAATTCACGTCCTCTTTTGCCGATTCGGGACAGAAGAGTATCCAGACTTGCGTTTAAATAAATAACCATATTTGGTTTCGGCATATCTCGAGTTAAGATATTGAATATTTCAAGGTATTTATTGTATTGTCCGTTTTTTAACGTACGTTCAGCAAATATTAAGTTCTTGAATATATGGTAATCAGCCACTACGGCTTGGTCATTAGTAAGGAACTTCGTTTCAATATCTTCTAATTGCTTGTAACGGTTACATAGAAAAAACATTTCTGTTTGAAAGCTCCACTCATCGATATTGTTATAAAATTTCCCGAGAAATGGATTCTCATCAACGATTTCCTTTAATAGTGAAATTTGGAAATGGTCAGCGATAACTTTTGCTAGTGATGTTTTCCCTACACCGATTGGACCTTCGACAGTGATAAATGGGGTGATTTTCATCCATTCTGTCCTCCTTCAATGAGGTATCGGACTGAAACTCCCAGTTTATTAGGTTTTTCAGCCAAGAGATATTGTATCACAGACTTGAAGCTTAAGTGATATTTTTGTCCGGTGTTAATGAAGGAGAATTTAGGAGTGTCATGCGAGGGTAGTGGAATGTCAGTGCCTAGTTGGGCGGAGTCTTTCAATCTAAACGTCTCTGCTTTTGTGTGTGGAAGCTTTGAGAACATGATTCATCATCGTTAACGCATAAAGGTTATCTTCTTTTGATGCAGAAGCGATACAATCCTCAGGGATCCATAATTGGTACTCTCGCATATAGGCATCATTAGCCGTGAATAACACACAGATGTTACCAGCAATGCCGGTAAGAATTAAGGTTTCCACCTTCAGTTGTTTAAGCAGTGTATTAAGGGCAGTCCCATAAAAAGCCGAATGCTTCGGTTTGATGAGAAAGAACTCATCTTTTTGTGGTTTGATTTTTTCAATTAGCTGAGCATTTTCTGTATTTTTACAGGTGTCGATAATCTTATCGAAGTCAGCCTGCCATAAATCATAATGGTCATTGATATAAATGATAGGGAAACCCTTTTCTTTCATGTGCTTTTTCAACTTCAGTATTGGCTCGATGATAAGCTTCGTATGTTCAAGGAGCATGTCACCGTGATTGAAATTAAAATCATTAATGATATCAATGATAAGCAAAGCAAAGGAAGGGGAAGTAGATTTATTCATGTTATATCCTCCTTATATTGTTTGAATTTACTTGCAGCCGGTAGGTCGCTTGCGTTACTATTCATTAGAATAAGTAGTATGACCTTTATTTTGTCTTATATTTGTCTGTTTACTCCTACTTAATATGAGGGGGTTTTTTTATGAAAGATGATGCCTATTACATGAAATTGGCTTTAAAGGAAGCTGAAAAGGCGCAGATGTTGAACGAAGTGCCGATTGGAGCTTTAATTGTGATAGATGATCAAATAGTTTCGAGGGGGCATAACCTGCGGGAAACAGAGCAGAATGCTACTGCCCACGCGGAGCTACTTGCGATTAATGAGGCTTGTGGTTCACTTGGTAGTTGGCGCCTTGAGAAGGCGACACTTTATGTAACGTTGGAACCTTGCCCTATGTGTGCTGGGGCTATTCTGCAATCGAGGGTGAAAAGGGTCGTTTTTGGCGCCCATGATCCAAAGGCAGGCTGTGCAGGGACATTTATGGATTTACTTCAAGACGAACGCTTCAACCATCAGTGTGAGGTTACAAGCGGTGTGTTGCGGGACGAGTGCGGAGGGATCCTGACAGCCTTTTTTAAAGAGCTTAGGAATCGAAAGAAAACCTTGAAAAAGGAGAAAGCACTCAAAAATATGGAAGAAAATAAATAACCTTGTCTGAATACTTGATGTACGTGCTTTTTTCCTTTTATAAAGATTAGGGAAATAGACTGTTCAATGAACAAGGCTTGCGTTTTTTTTGTTACCTTAGTATAATGAATTATGCGTCGATGTGACGCTATGAAAATTGGTATTACATTTGCCGTGCTAGACGGGGAGGTAGCGGTGCCCTGTACTCGCAATCCGCTCTAGCGAGGTTGAATTCCTTCTCGAGGTTAGCGTACTGTAGGGTCTGCCTTAAGTAAGTGGTGTTGACGCCCGGGTCCTGCGCAATGGGTCTCCATGAACCATGTCAGGTCCGGAAGGAAGCAGCATTAAGTGGAAGTTCTCATGTGCCGCAGGGTTGCCTGGGCCGAGCTAACTGCTTAAGTAACGCTTATGGTTGCTAATCGACAGAAGGTGCACGGCAGTTATTTTACATAATCAAAAAACTCATTCGTATCGGGTGAGTTTTTTTGCATGTTAAGAAGTTAAATTAGTTGTAAATCTTGAAATGAATATGACAATCAGTGAGTTTTCTTTAAGCTGACTTTGAAAATAAGGAAATCAGTAATGTATAATAAACAAGATGGAGAAAATAAGGAGGGATTTCCGTGGGGTATCAAGCATTATACCGGGTATGGCGGCCACAACAATTTATTGATGTAGTTGGGCAGGAACATGTAACAAAAACGTTGCAGAATGCCCTAATCGGGCAAAAGGTTTCGCATGCCTATTTATTCTCCGGTCCACGTGGGACAGGGAAAACGAGCGCTGCCAAAATTCTTGCAAAAGCAGTGAATTGTGAGCATGCCCCGATAAGTGAACCCTGTAACGAATGTGCTACCTGCCGCGGAATCACTGATGGCTCCATATCAGATGTTATTGAAATTGATGCAGCATCCAATAATGGTGTCGAAGAAATCCGTGACATTCGTGATAAGGTCAAATATGCACCGAATGCGGCTACATATAAAGTTTATATTATTGATGAGGTACATATGCTTTCACAAGGGGCCTTCAATGCGTTATTAAAAACATTGGAAGAACCGCCAAAGCACGTTATTTTTATATTAGCAACGACTGAACCTCATAAGATTCCGCTAACGATTATTTCGCGTTGTCAACGGTTTGATTTCAAAAGAATTCAGCCGCAGGATATTGTTGGGCGTATGGCTCAAATCATTGCTGAAACAGGGGTTTCATGTGATGAACAGGCCTTGCATATTATTGCGAGAGCAGCTGAAGGCGGGATGCGTGATGCGCTAAGCTTGCTTGACCAGGCAATTTCATTCAGTTCAGAGACGGTATCTGTAGAAGATGCATTGACTGTCACTGGTTCTGTTTCGCAGGCATTCTTAAGTCGGTTGGCAAAAGCAATTTATGATAAAGAAGTAGCAGTGGCACTTGAAGTACTTGATGAATTGTTGGCTATGGGAAAAGACCCAGCTCGGTTCATTGAAGACATGATTTATTATTTCCGTGATATGTTGTTGTACCAAACAGCACCAGCTCTCGCTGAATCTTTTGAGCGCGTGTTAATCGATCCGCAATTTAAAGAATTATCAGAAGTCATCTCTTCTGAATCGATTTATTCCACTATTGAAAGTTTCAATCAAACACAGCAGGATATGAAATGGACGAATCATCCAAGGATTTTCCTTGAAGTGGCTCTTGTGAAATTATGTAATGAGCAAAGGCCAAATCAAATGGACAATGGGCAGATTCAACAATTGCTTCAGAAAATAGAGGATTTGGAAGTTAAATTACAGGAAATACAGAGAAGTGGCATCTCAGCGGCTGTGGCAGAAAAGCCTGCAGAACAGGCGAAATCACAGCGGGTTATAAAAAAGGCTTATAAAGCGCCAACAGGCAAGATTAATCAAGTTTTAAAACAAGCAACGAAACCAGATTTGAATGTAGTGAAAAGCAAGTGGGGCGAAGTACTTGAACAATTAGGTCAGCAAAACCAAAAGTCATTAGCAGCTTTATTAACAGAAGCGGAACCTGTTGCTGCGTCAACTGAGGCTTTTGTGGTAAAATTCAAATATGATATCCATTGTCAAATGGCAATGGAAAATAACCGTTTCGTGGAAGTGATTGCCTCAATCATGCAGCAATTAACTGGTCGCCGTATGGAGATAGCTGGAGTTCCAGAGAGCCAATGGCAGAGGTTGCGAGAGGACTTTATTTCAACACAGCAGTTCGAAGGTACAGAAGAAACGGAATCAAAAGAAGAAGACCCCTTTATAGCAGAGGCTAGAAAATTAGTCGGCGATGATTTACTTGAAATTAAAGAATAATTGGAGGTAGGAAAAATGGGTATGCGCGGTGGTAATATGCAAAACATGATGAAACAAATGCAGAAGATGCAAAAGAAGATGGCAGAGGCACAAGAAGAGCTAGGTGAAAAAAAGATTGAAGGTACTGCAGGCGGTGGAATGGTAACAGTTATCGTGACAGGGCATAAAGAAATAGTTGATGTAATCATCAAACCAGAAGTTGTTGACCCAGATGATATCGATATGCTTCAGGATTTAGTATTAGCTGCTACCAATGATGCTCTGAAAAAAGCAGAAGAACTGACAAACCAGACGATGGGGCAATTTACTAAAGGGATGAACCTTCCAGGTATGTTTTAAGCAAGTTCAAAAGAAACTTCCTTTCAGGAGGTTTCTTTTGAAATTTTTAGGAGGAATTTGATGCATTATCCAGAACCGATTTCCAAGCTTATTGACAGCTTTATGAAATTGCCGGGGATTGGGCCGAAAACGGCTGCGCGATTAGCCTTTCATGTGTTAAGCATGAAGGAAGATACTGTTTTGGATTTTGCAAAAGCGCTGGTAAATGCGAAGCGGAATCTGACGTATTGTTCAGTCTGTGGTCATATCACAGATCAGGATCCCTGTTATATCTGCGAGGATCAAAGGAGAGATAGAAGTTTAATCTGTGTCGTACAGGACCCAAAAGATGTAATAGCGATGGAAAAAATGAGAGAGTTCAATGGCTTATACCATGTACTACATGGCAGTATTTCACCGATGGACGGAATCGGTCCGGAAGATATAAATATTCCCGATTTATTAAAGCGCCTGCAGGACGAAACAGTGCAGGAGGTCATTTTGGCTACTAATCCTAATATTGAAGGAGAGGCAACTGCCATGTATATTTCGCGGCTGCTCAGACCATCAGGGATTAAGGTGACAAGAATTGCCCATGGACTTCCTGTTGGCGGAGATCTGGAGTATGCGGATGAAGTGACGCTATCAAAAGCAATAGAAGGAAGAAGAGAAATATAAGATAGCTGGGAGGACTTCACTTGTTCTTTCGTAAAAAAAAGCGACTTCGAAATGAATTCAATGAGGCATTAATTGAAGAGCTTGAACAATTGAAACGGAATTGGCATAATCAAAAATCTTTACTTGAAAAAAGCGTAGACCCATCTGAGGAAGTAATTGCTCAAACAAGACTAGCGGAAGTAAAATATTTTTACTTATTTAGAGAAGTAAAAAGAAGAAACGTCCGCATTCAACGATAATAGCAGAGTGGTTATAAAGGAATACCCTTTATAACCACTTTTTATTGGATTGAGTTCTTAAACCAAGACTCCCTTCATATAAGTGTAGTACAAGCTTACGGGGAGGAATGAGTTGTGGAACCAGTTGTTTTTGTTGCCGTAGTTGGAGGCTTGATCTTAATGCTCCTCATTATCGGTGCACCTATAAAACCCATTCGGTTTCTAGGGCAGGGGGTAATAAAGATTATTATTGGTGCG
>NZ_CP133764.1:0-362832 GCF_031345095.1 Peribacillus sp. R9-11
AAAGATCATCACGTCCAAGGTTAACCATAATTATATTATGGTTAACTTCTCGTTAAAATTGTATTTAATGCGAACTTCGACACATTTCGACAAAAGGGGTTTTTTGATGGCTTCTCCTAGAGAATCACTTTTACATGAAAAACGATTAGAAACTCACTTGGTGGATATGCCTGATTACGTCATTGAATATGTTCGTTCCAAAAAAAGAGCGAAATATTCAGCTTCTACCCTCCTTGGCTATGTTCATGAGTACATGAAGTTCTTTAATTGGCTACAACATGAGGGCATATCAGGGGTTGATTGTATTAAGGATACCCCTCTATCCATTTTAGAAAATTTAACAAAAAAAAATGCTGAGTTTTATAAGGAATATTTAGAGGAAGAAATTATCAGCGTGGAAAATGATGTGAAGAAAAAACGGTCCGAAAATGCCGTTGCAAGGAATATTAATGCCATCAAATCCCTCTTCAACTATCTTACTACTGAAACAGAAAATGAGGAAACAGGTGAATGTTACTTCTATCGCAATGTATTCAGCAAAATTAAAGTACATAAAAAAGATGAAGATTCAGCAAGCCGGCGTGCTAAAAAAATCAGTTCTGTCATTCTTAATAATCAGGAAATCAATGAATTTTTACAATACCTAAGAAGCGGCTATGAATACTCTCTTAGTCCTCGTCAAAGGAATGCTTTTCTTCGTGATAAGGAAAGAGATATAGCAATAATTAGTATGATGCTTGGTAGTGGTGCTCGTGTTAGCGAGGTCGCCTCCCTCACCATAAAAGATATTAACTTTCATAAAAGGCAAATGGACATAATCCGTAAAGGTGGTAAAGCCGATACGGTCGAGGTCTTGGTATCTTCTTTAGACGACTTAAAGGATTATTTACGAATCAGAGAAGTCCGCTATCCTGGAGCTAAAGATACCTCTTATGTTTTTGTCTCAAAATATGGAGGTTCGGCAAAACCGATTTCTGTAAGAGCCATTCAAGATTTTGTGACAAAATATACATTGGCTTTTAATTCGCAAGAAGAGTTCTCTTCTGGCCAGGCATTAAGCCCTCATAAATTTAGACATACCTTTGCGAGCGAATGGATTAAAAATGGCGGTAACCTCATTTTACTGCGCGATCAATTAGGCCATAACTCGATCGAGACAACAGAAAAATATACAAACCTATCATCAGCAGAAAGTAAAAAAGTGATGCGTGAGATTGAAAAGACACGTGATATTACATAAGAATTTAAGAGGAATCATGCTCGGTCCACGTGGGGGCACAAGAGCAGATACGAGTCCAGATTACCTGTGGAGCAAAACAACTGTGAATTTATATGAAGACAGTAAACGTACTATTCTGTTATCATCTAAAACAAGTACCCTTTGAATGGAAGCTTGAAAATACCCATTCAAAGGGCTTTTTATTACATAAAAAAAGAACAGTGGTAGCTGTTCATTACTTGTTATTTTTCTTCTCTGAGTTATGTTGCTCAATTAATCTAGGGACAGAGGTTTTCATAAAAAAATCGGACATTTCTCGCATAGTATCAGCAGAAATGTTAGGTGGCTGGATTAACTTATATATATTCAGGAATATGCGGTTCCTTTGGATCTGTCATAGTTTATTAAACCGTCCCTCCTTTTCTATTACCTATATATTTCCCTATACATCACTAAGATTCCTACAAAAAAAAGAACAGCTTCACTGTTCTTCCCCTTTGTCTACAAACTACGTGCATCATTGTGATGCACTAGTTCTGTGCGTATCATTAATGAACGTCTCCTTTCATATCCTCGTTAATTTCCTGATTTTTCTTTATTACCATCAGAAAACTTGGGGATATGGAATATTAAGGGGTTTTTGTTAAATCCTCTGTTTCCATCTGCCTTCATATTGCCCAAACGGTCAAATCCCTTTATTCACTCATTCTTACTCTACCCAGCGGAAGGAAAGAATCTCCCCAAGAAATGGCTCATATCCTATCTACCATTACAGTTAATGGCCCCTTTTTTGCAGCTGGTTTGAAAAACTAAATCCTTCAAGGAAAAGGGACATTTACCTAAAAAAAATAGGTACTGTCCCTTTATCTGTTCTAAAATCCCAATTAAAAACTCCAAATTTTGAGGTACATCTTCAAATAAATTCTTAATATCTTCAAAGAATACCTCTCCTCTTAAATATTTATAAAACGGAACCTTTCGTTTTGATTGTAGGAAAATTCCCCAACAACATCAAAAGGAGGGCTGTGCTTATTAAACAGCCCTCCTTTTGATGGTATCAGATTCAATAATTAATTTTTTGGGTGATTGGGATGCACAGGCACCGAAACAAACCTGGAATTTTTGATTATAGTCAATAAATCAAGATCTTGTCTTGAATGATTATATTAAGTTTTCCTACAATGATTCCTAACAATAAATTGTTTAATCTTGCTTTCTCAATCAAATTCAGAACCCACTTACACCATGAAATTTCTTCTTCATCTAACATACTCCTTCTATTAAAAAGAATATAACCACCAAAATGTTTAGATGTCATTTCTAACCCATTCTTCCCATGTGTTTGTTCAATTCTGGCTATATTTTCATCTCGCAAGGCCACGGTTTGTTCTAATTTAGAAATTCGGTCCTGAATTAATTTTTTCGCATTTTCTTCATTCGATAACCAAATCGAATACATCTTAATAAGAAAATCATCTCGAATGATGGGATCAGAAGGCGATTCAGTGACCCATTTTTCCAGAGTTTCTCTTCCCTTTTCTGTGATTGAATATATTTTCTTATCAGGTTTACCCGTTTGTTCAATATGCTCAAATTCCAAAAGTCCATTCTTCTCCATTTTAGTTAACAGAGGATATATTTGACTATGCTTCGCAGGCCATAATACCTCTAAATATCCAACTAATTGATAACCAGAACATGGATTTCTACCAAGCGAACTAAGTATCGCATATCCAAGAGTATTCATCTAATCCCCCTTCTTCCATATATAGCGTTCAATAATAGTATGTATGTTAGCACGATTCGATCCAACATTCCTTACTGACTTAAAACCAAAGGTTAAATAATCCTTCATTAACCCCTAAATTATACATATAATATATTCCAAAAACCATACTAATTGTGCCCATTGTGAATACAAGTGTTCTACTAATTTTAACACGTTTCATACTTAACACAAAAGGGATACCAATAATCGTAGTGAAAAAAAGCATACCAATGACCGTACCTACTCCAAATAAAAGGATATAAATAGCCGCTTCCCAAACACTCTTAACTGTACTCATCGTCAATATAACCATAGTGCCACTTCCTGCAAGACCATGGACTAGACCAATAGACATTGATTTCAAATATGAAACATGTTTATGTTTGTGTTTATGCTCATGTTTACCACCATGTTCATGAGTATGGACATGTTTATGTTCATCTCCATCATGTGCATGCGTATGAACATGGATACTTTTGAAAGAAAGGATCGTTGTAACACCAAGATAAACAAGCATGATTCCTACTAAAAATTCTAAGGACATAGACCATTTCCCTGGTATTTCACCCTTCATAAGAATAAGAATAATACCAACTATAAATAATGTTATCGTATGACCTATCCCCCAAAATACTCCTGCTAGAGAAGCGTGCCATAACTTTTTGCTTTGACTTGCAATTGTTGATACTGCAATCACATGATCAGGCTCAATTGCATGCCTGATTCCCAAAACAAAACCTATCGTTAAAACTGAAAACAATGAAACATCCATAAATATTTCTCCTTCAAACTTTTTGTCCCGTATAAAGTGAAACGTCCATAAGTGGCGGTTTTTTACAGCCTGATTAACCCGGATAAAAGCCCGGCAACCTTTTGGTTGCCGGGTTCTAAGTATTAATACTTTCTTAGAAAACACGGTTTGGTTATAAACCACTCTTGACTAATAATTCGGTGACACTCAGTAAAGATTTTCTCTATTACTTGTGTCGAGTTAGCTAATACACGAACCGTAAATCCTTGTACAGATAATAAAGATAGTCCAATTTTATATCGATCTGTATTCCCATTAATAGCCTGATATAACCGATCAAGGAGGTCAGGGCTTGTTTGTTCGCCAACCACAATCATGGAACCTAAATGCGAAAACCCTTCCATGAAGCCAATCTTCTCTATATTTTGGGCAGCAGGATTCAATTGAATATGATCATAGGCCACAAGCTCATCGTCCATATAAATTTCATTGATGAATTGAAGCCGATTATAACTGAAACGATCTCCATCCGGAGACCACCCCGGGGTTAAAATGTCGGAATAAAGGAAAGTCGCCCCTTTCTCCATGCGAATGACATTTTTTTGTTTATAGCGCGCGTCCTGATACATAATTAGCGGATCCGGAATATATTCGAGATAACATCCAGACTTTAGAAAGATCTCTGTTTCCTGGTAGGCATGAGTGTTAGGTGTCTTATAAACCTTTGTTGCGGATTGTGTCGTTAAGGTTAGTCTCGCTTGCTTCTCGAGCGTAATTTGTATTTTATAGCGATCTCCGTCTAAATAGCCTCCACCGGGGTTCAATATATAATAACAAGCTTGTCCAGAGTCGTCATGATAAACCGGACGCATCACTTTCAATGCGCCCTGAAAATATACATTTTTCGCTACAGTCTTTCCATTCCGATCTTCGACATCTAGACACAAAACTCCAGTCCAGTCTTCCATTATTCCAATCCTTTTAATAATGCATTCTTCATAAGCCAGTTAATGACCTGATCAAGCCCCGTATTATCTTTTAAATTGGTGAAAACAAACGGTTTATTTCCGCGAAAAACCTTCGTATCAGACTCCATCACTTCGAGGCTTGCGCCAACGAAAGGAGCTAAATCCGTTTTATTAATGATGAATAAATCTGATTTAATCATCCCTTGGCCGCCTTTACGCGGAATTTTTTCGCCTTGAGCTACATCAATAATATAGATGGAGAAATCCACAAGCTCTGGGCTGAAAGTCGCCGCAAGATTATCGCCTCCACTTTCCACAAAAATGAGCTCTACGTCCGGATGCTTCTCTTTTAATTCATCGATAGCCGCAAAATTCATGGAGGCGTCTTCACGAATAGCTGTGTGTGGACATCCGCCTGTTTCAACCCCAATAATACGGTCTGCCGGTAGGATTCCATTTTGCATTAAAAATTTAGCATCTTCTTTTGTATAAATATCATTCGTCACAACGGCCATGCTGATTTCACCTTCTAACTGACGGGTTAGCCTTTCAACCAACATCGTTTTTCCGGCTCCAACAGGTCCGCCTACTCCAATTTTAATCGGTTCCATATAAAAACACTTCCTTCTATATTAAGACATGAAAATACGAATATTCACACGCTCATGTTTCATTTGAGATAACTCTAAACCTGGTGAAATGATTCCAAAATCCTCTTTATCCAAAGTTTGAATTTTTTCTGTTGCCTCTATTAAAGCACTTTGAAACTCATGAATCGTCTTCTGTCCCGCGGTTTGTCCTAACGGAATCGCCCGAACGGCATTTTGAACAAGACTTGAAACAGTAGAATACAAATAATAGAGGGTGGTAGTTGATTTCGGAACACCAAGATGGTGCCCTATCATCGTAAAAGCAATAGCTGGATGTCCAAAGGAGTGCTTCTCCTTAATCCGTTTTTGATATTGCGAGTGAACAGGAAACTCATATAAAGATCCCACAAGGTTTACCATACGTTCTCCCATTCTTTTGGTACCTTCTCTCGTTTCACGCGGCAAATTTTGAACCGTCAGCATTCGATCGACCTTCCACACCGTTTGTACATCCTCATTTTCCAAGGCATCATAGACAAGACGGGTTGCCAGCCCATCTGAATAGACGAGCTGTTCATTTAAATATACATGAAGCCACTGAGAAAACGATGCTTGATCATACACTTGATCTTCTTGAATATACGTCTCTAGACCATATGAATGACTAAAAGCACCAGTTGGAAAATTCGAATCACATAGTTGGAATAAAGAAAGAATATTAGGATTCATGGCTATGTCCAATATGGCGAAAAGCCTGTTTTACTTTCCAATCTTCACGTGTAAAAGGAATTTGAAGCTCTTGCAGCAATTCTTCAACAAGATAATCATACTGAACGAGCATATTGTTCTCTTCAAATTGAGCTGGAAGGTGACGATTCCCCAATTGGTGGGCAATCGTTCCCATTTCCTTTAAACTTCGCGGGCTAATAACCAATAGATCATCGGAAAGGACATCTACGACAATCATATTTTTATCATCCATATATAAAACATCGCCGGCCTTAAGATCACGCAGTTCTTTTAAGCGAATGCCAATTTCGTGGCCGTGGTCGGTGGTCACTCTTTGAATCCGTTTCACTAAATTAGCACTTTCCAGGTACACCTTTTCCATATGGCGTTTCGCAATTTCTTCTCTGTCCATTGCTTCGATATTTGTAACAATTTTTTCAATGATCAATAGTTTCACCTCAAAATAAGACTCAAAATAAGAAATAGCGTTGCCCCATCGGTACTATATCCACAGGTTCACAAGTAATGAGTTCCCCGTTTACTTTTACCTCATACGTTTGTGGATCAACCGTAATCTCAGGCGTTTCGGAATTAAGCTTCATATCTTTTTTCGTTAAGTTTCGAATACCATGAACTGGAAGAACCGTTTTTTCCAAGCCTAATTTTTCATGAACTTTATCATCAAAAGCGACTTGAGAAACAAAGGTAATTGAGCTCTTAGACATGGCTTTTCCATAAGATCCATACATTGGACGATAAATAACTGGCTGTGGTGTCGGAATAGACGCATTGGCATCACCCATTAAGCTTTCTACAACAAAGCCATTTTTAAGAATCATTTCAGGCTTCACGCCGAAAAATGCCGGTGACCAAATGACAAGGTCCGCCATTTTTCCGACTTCAATCGAACCGACATATCCAGAAATACCATGCGTGATAGCGGGGTTAATCGTATATTTAGCTACATAACGCTTCGCGCGATTATTATCAGAAAGCTCTCTGTCACCTTCCAACGCTCCTCGCTGTTTTTTCATTTTATCTGCTGTTTGCCATGTACGTAAAATAACCTCGCCAATTCGTCCCATTGCTTGTGCATCTGAGCTAACCATACTGAATACACCCATATCTTGAAGAATATCTTCAGCCGCAATCGTTTCGCGTCTAATCCGTGAATCAGCAAAGGCAAGGTCTTCAGGAATAGATGGGTTTAAATGGTGACACACCATTAACATATCCAAATGCTCATCGATCGTATTAATTGTATATGGCAAAGTCGGGTTTGTAGATGATGGTAGAACATTCATAAAGCTCGCTGATTTAATTAAATCAGGAGCATGTCCCCCCCCTGCCCCTTCCGTATGGTACATATGAATAACTCGGTCTTTAATCGCCGCTAGCGTGTTTTCCAAAAATCCGCCTTCATTCAACGTGTCTGCATGAAGGGCAACTTGTACGTCATATTGGTCTGCTACTCGGAGAGCGTGGTCGATAGCAGAGGCTGTAGCTCCCCAGTCTTCATGCACTTTTAATCCAATTGCGCCTGCACGTACTTGCTCAGCTAACGCCTCTTCGTTCGCAGCTTGTCCTTTTCCAGTGAAGCCTACGTTAATTGGAAATCCTTCCGCTGCTTGCAACATTCTATGAATATTCCATTCACCTGGCGTAACAGTTGTGGCTTTTGATCCTGCAGCAGGACCCGTGCCTCCTCCAATTAAAGTTGTAAGACCGGAAGCCAACGCAGTCTCAACCTGTGCTGGATTAATAAAATGTACATGGGAGTCGATTCCACCGGCTGTGACGATCATCCCTTCCCCTGCAATAATTTCTGTAGAAGCACCAATTACAATATCCACATTATCCATTACTAAAGGATTTCCGGCTTTTCCGATTCCAGCAATTTTTCCATCACGGATTGCAATATCCGCTTTATAAATTCCGGTATAGTCTAGAATAACAGCATTTGTAATGACTACATCCGGAACTCCATCTTCGCGAGTTGCAAGAGGATGTTGCCCCATCCCGTCACGGATTACTTTTCCGCCGCCAAAAACGACTTCTTCACCATATGTAGTATAATCTTTCTCAATTTGGATCACTAAATCTGTATCCGCTAAACGAATGGAATCTCCTGTCGTTGGACCATACATCCCGGCATATTGCTTTCTTGACATTTTGAAACTCATTGATTTCCCCCTCTTTCCACGGATCCATCTGTTTTATTATTTAATCCATACACACGACGTTCTCCACCAAAATCAACCAATTCTATTTCTTTTTCATCTCCAGGCTCAAAACGAACGGCAGCACCCGCAGGAACATTTAACCGTTTCCCAAACGCTTCTTCGCGATTGAATTGAAGAGCTTCATTGATTTCATAAAAGTGGAAATGAGAGCCAATTTGAACAGGCCGATCTCCTGTATTAATTACAGACAGCTTTGTAACTATTTTCCCGGCATTACAAATAATTTCTTCTTCTTTTAAAAATAGTTGCCCTGGTATCATTTGAGCATGCCTCCTTGTCGATTCTTATCTGATTGGATTATGAACCGTTACTAGTTTCGTTCCATCAGGAAAAGTAGCTTCTACTTGAATATCGTGGATCATCTCTGGAATACCTTCCATAACATCTTCGCGCGACAAAATCATTGCACCATATTCCATCAATTGTGCAACCGTTCTTCCATCCCTTGCCCCTTCTAACACTTCATAGGTGATAAGTGCTACGGCTTCTGGATGGTTTAATTTTAATCCTCTTTCTTTTCGTCGCTTAGCAAGATCAGCTGCCACTACAATCATGAGCTTATCTATCTCACGCGGTAATAATTGCATCGTAAAGCCTCCTCATTTTTAAAATGACCAAGTATAGCGAAAATTCCATTAATTTTCGAGACCTATCTTCCAAACCCATTGATGATTAGTTGAACCAATTGGGAATTATGAACTGTTTATCCCCCACCAGATGCTTGCCTGACTCCTCAAATATTCATCAATAACGTTCCTGAATTATCTGCATTCAAATGATCATGTATCATTTCATGATAAAAAATACCATTAAATACCATACAGAATATCACTATTTTAGAATTTTTTTCATTTTCTTTACAAAAAAATCCATAATTCACAATAAAATGAAGGATTGATTCCCCTGAAATATTAATATATCATAATATACATATATATCAAATTATATATAGTTTTGTATTTAATAGTTAAGTGAATGGACTTTGTATGGAGGAAATTTAAGAAAAGCTAAAGGATTTTATTCAAAGGAGGGAGAACTCTTTCCGGAAACATAGGACTTGCAAAAATCCCCTATAAAAAAGGTAAACTCGGAAAAATGATTATCTTACATTTTTCGTTTAGGTTTTTACATTGCCCTTCTGCTGAACTTAAACTCTTGAAGCATGATTAACAAGGAATGTGTAAGAGGATATTTTTTAAAACTGTAGAAAATGAAATGATTGTATCTGAACCTATTTTTTTTAATATCTTAATTGAGGGGTTAGTATTATGCAAAAAGACAAACGTACTTCATTGACCGATGGAATGTTTCTTTCTTTAATGAAGTCATCACTGAAAGGAATCTCTCAAGTCATATTGATTGAGAATGCTGTTACTGGTTTCATTATTCTAATGGCGATCACGATTTATTCTTATCATTTAGGGATTATTACTCTATCTTCCGCTATCATAGGAACGCTAATCGGAAAACTGGGAGGTGCTAATGAAAACAGTGTGAATTCAGGTTTATACGGATATAACTCCGTGCTAACAGGCATTGCACTAACATTGTTTTTAACTGGACCCTCTCAGTGGATTATCGCTTTAGTTGGAGCTGCTTTAGCCGCAATCTTTTCCGCAGCAATGGTGCATTTCATGAGAAACACAGGGATTCCCATCCTTACATTCCCTTTTATCATTCTGACCTGGTTTATGTTGCTTGTATCTTACAAGTTAAAGGCTTTCCAGTTAAGTCCGGGACTAGTTCCTCAAGACTTATCACACTGGACCTTAAACATCTCTGGAAAGGTTAATTGGCTGGAAGGGAGTTTTAATGGGATAGGGCAAATTTTTTTTCTAGATAGTACCTTAGCTGGCATTCTGTTATTTATTGGCGTATTTTGGGCCGGATGGAAATATGGCCTTTTTTCCATTTTAGGTAATGCTTTTGCATTACTCATATCATTCGTACTTGGAGGGGAACACTCGTTAATTATTATGGGTCTTTATGGCTACAATGCGATTTTAACCAGCATTGCCGTATCTATAGTTTTTAAAGAGGACCATAATCGATTTGCGCCTATATCAGGGATCATCGCAGCTTGTGTGACAGTACCCTTATCGGCAAGTGTTGCTACCTGGCTTTTACCCTATGGACTTCCAGCCCTGACAATGCCTTTCGTTCTTAGTACCTGGCTTTTCCTAGGCGCGAGAAAAGTCCTTCCTAGGTTGTAACAAATTTGACTTTTGAGAATGGAGCATGAGGGGGGCATTACTTCCAAAGACCGTTACCTTTGCAAAATTAAGTAACCATCTAGAAATCTTAAGTGATTCTCATGCGATAAGGCTTGACCAATAAAGAAAATAAAAATCGCTCCTTTAGTTATTTTGTTGTGATGACTTACTTTTACTAAATCGCATTCCCTAAGGCATCGTCAATTGCCTTGTGGCCATTGTTTAGATAGGGTTTTTCAAATGAACTTAATTCTCGATTCATTGAATTAGCTGGTTAGTTCAATTAGAAAAAGACTGCCGCTGCAACCCCTGTTGTAATGCACTCGTTAGCGAAATAAGGGAGCAATTTGTTATCAATTTCGCTCCCCTTTATAAAGCCTTTATGTTCTCTTGGATGATCCTTGAGATAGCTTTAAAATCATACTTATGGTTGACAACATCTACAACAAAATCCTGTTCTTCTTTAAAAAAAACGTGGAGAGGGTCTAGGAAAAAATTGCACGAATATGCCTTGAATTTCTTAAGAAACAACGGAGTTGATGAATATCACCTTCGAGTGTCACCAAGTAACAAGTAAGCAATTGCCTTGAAAATCCCAAAAATATTATTAAAGAAGTCCATTCTTAATTAACATTTACAGGCAGCTTATCATTCTGACCTCGAATTCCAAACCCTAAAGCAATTGCAGCTCCAATACAACTAGTTAGGCAACCTACTACCAAATAAATTGATGGTGTTGATTCACCAATTAAAACAGAAGCAATCCCTCCAATTGCTGGGAATAACGCTACCATATACCCACTTTTTGCTCCTCCAATTTTTTCTAAAAGTTTTAAATAAAATAGCCAAGCCATAAAAGAAGCAATCAAAGTCAAATATAGCAAAGCAGATAAATATGTAACTGTTGTTGGAAGTATAATTTTTTGTCCTTGGAACAGTACAATTGCCCCCATTAAAACACTGGCCACTGTAAAACCAATAGCATTTGCATAGATAGAATCAACCTTAAGTTTAGCATTTCTTGCAGAACTGGCATCACCAATAGCTGTAAGAATAGTGCCTAATAAAGCAATCATTATACCTTTTAAATCAGTGAGCCCTTGATTTAAGGTCGGATAGATGATGACACATACGCCAAATACCCCTAGTATTCCCCCAAGTAAAACGCGAGAATGTAATTTCTCTTTTAAAAAAACACGGAGAGCAATCGGAGTCAGAATCACTTTTAACGAAAAGATCAATGTTACAATTGCAGCAGAGCTCAAAATAGTGGCGTAATAAAGGCACAGATAACTTAATGCAAAGTTACATACGCCAAATACTATTATAAACGGGATATCTTTTCTTTGTGGTCTCCCCTTTGGTTTAAGGAACCAAACAAGAACTAAAAATAAAAAAGCTGTCATAACTAAACGATATGTTAATGATAATTCCAAACTGACTGGTGTTCCTTGAATTTTCACCGCAATAAAATTAAGACCCCATACTATTAAGCAAAATATGTACATAAAATTTGTCATATTATTATCTCTTCCTGCAGTTTAACTTAATATGTTAATTAACTTCTCAGTAAGTAATTGTAACAAAACTTACCAATTTTTTCTAATTTAAATGAGTCAATTAACCACGAGTTGAATAATTTACTTATTGAATTAACCTGCCCCTTTAGTTCATTAAGGGTACTTTTTCACTTCAATTTTTGAATGTCTGATAATGTATAGAGTCATACATTCAAAAGGCCGTTTCTTTTAACCCTTAAACCTCAGCTGTATTATTCAATTAAAGGGCCAGATTGTTGAGCAACTTCTTTAAAGAAAATTAGAGCTCTATCCTAAATTTTAAAGGAGATTGTGAAATTAAAAAGGCGATATAATAGCTTTTATAGAGTAGTGTAATATTTGTTTCGTAAAAGGAGGTTCGTTCTCATGAATATTTTAATTTTAGGTGCAACTGGACGAGTTGGAGGTCAAATAGTTACTTATGCCCTTCATGACAGCCATCATGCTACTGTATTAGTTCGCACTCCAGATAAGATTCAAATAAAAAATGAAAATTTAACTATTATTCAAGGTAATGTTTTAAATAAAGATGATATCGTACGTGCAATGCATGGGATTGATGTAGTTATTAGTGCACTAAATACTGATGGGACAACAACTTTATCAGAAAGTATGCCACTCATTATCGAAGCAATGGAAAACAAAGGTATACAACGAATTATAACTATAGGAACTGCAGGTATCCTGCAAAGTAGAACCACCCCAAATTCACTGCGTTATCAGTCAAGTGAATCAAAGCGTAAGTCAACCCGTGCAGCGAAAGAACATCATAAAGTTTACGATATGCTTTCACAATCAACACTCGAATGGACTATTGTCTGTCCTACATATTTACCGGATGGAGAAAGTTTAGGTAAATATCGTGTAGACCGTAATTTTTTGCCGGAGGGTGGGGTTGAAATATCCGTGCCGGATACAGCAGAATTTACATTTAACCAGATAAAAAGTAGCGATTATTTAAAAACACGTGTAGGTATCGCCTACTAATAATATTCTCTTATATACTACTTGCTTATTGGACTAAACCGTTTGTTGAATAAGAAAATGAGTTGCTACAACAATCTCCACTCTTCAACTAAAGGGCGCGATTGCAGAGCAACACAGGTAGAAAATGATCAAACTTTTTTAAAAAACCGAAACTTAAATATGCTGGATAAGAATCCATTTTGATCAATCTTTTTATCAAAGTGGATTCTTTTTATTTGAAGTAATTTAGGGATTCCGGAGGAACAAATGATCAAACTTTATTACAAAGCTACATCATCCCTCTTTTTCTATAACTTCTAATATGAATCGGCCCATTATATTTAAAAGGTCATTTCGGCAGATTTCTTATTCTACCAAAAAACGTTCGTAAAAGTATTCGCGAAATATTGAACGTTCGTAAAATATTTTATAACTTTAATGAACATCAAAATCAGGTAATTTCATAAAAGAACAACCCGTTCGTAAAAGTTTACTTTTACGAACGTGATTAAAACAGACGAATATTTATAATTTTATTTATTGGAATCATCCTCGTTTTTGCGATCAAAGATCCAATAAGTAACTAATTCGGGATTTTTACTTTTTAATGTGTTTAATTTTTTGCAAAGAAGACCCCTCCATTCAGTGATTGGAGGGGTCTTCTTTGCTTTATTTAATAATTTCATCTGTACCCCAGCTATGAAGATAAATACTTCATAACTGGGGCACAGGATTTTTTTCTTGATTTTAGTTAGAAATCTTATTTTTTAGATATAGACAATTCCTATAGCATTATCGTTAAAATTATTAAAACTGGAATGGAGAACTTAATTTCGATTTCTACCTTCCAAAATATCACCTTAATATGCACCTTTACCACCTCTAGTCAAGGTGCCCCAGTAACTAAGTAGATATAATTTATGAAGAAATCCATATAAAAAATCTATATGGCTACAATACATTTTAAAATAAATTGGCATGTCTTTATAGAAGTAATTTATGGATAGTTAAAAACAAGAATATTTTTCTCTAATTTGAATGTATGATAATTTAAAGAATCATACATTTAAAAGGCCGCCAATTGGCAGCCTCCTTCTCTTGTTATACGGTACTATTCATCATACTCTAAAAAAATATTTCATTTAGGATCACTTTCGCTTTTTTTAAGTTGCGTGAATCTAATTTATTGAGCATTTCAATGACCTCATTCATTTCTTCCGCCGTAGAGGAAGAAAGACTAACTTTGATAGAGTTTAACTTTGCCTTTTCATTTGTCTGCGTTTCCTCTGGATTATGTTCAATGGGTTCCTCGCTTGTCGCAGCATTTATCCAAGAAGTATGAAGAGCATCGTTTAATACTTTAAGCGTCGTTCCTAATTCGTCTTCGGTATATTGTTGTAGGAAATAATTAATACCACTATCAATTTGCTTGTGTAAATCTTGATGTAAACGACATATTTCTTTACCTAAGGCGGTAGTACGGAATAGAATTTCTTTTTTGTTCTCTGGTAGAGTCTCCATAATAATTAGTTCTTTATCAACAAGTTTTTTTGTGATTTTGGAGATACTGCCCCTCGATATCCCGAATTGCTTTGAAATACCGATGCCGTTGACAGGCTCAAGTTGTCCAATTGCCTCCAGAACATGCATCATTAAAACCGTCATTTCCTTTATTAATGCTGAAATAATAGAATTAGGACTATTTTGTATTAACCATTGTTTTTCTTCATCATCTTCGGACTGTATTTTATACTGCACATCCCTTGCGGTTTCCCATACTCGCTTAATCAAATCATCTTTAGGTTGCTTTTTAACGCTATGATTGTTCAATGATTTCTTCCTCCAAAGCTTAACTTATTTATCATTATACAATAGAAATACAAGTAGCAACAATTTTAGTTTCCAAGCAACAATATTGACAAAAAGGGAAGTGGTCGTTAATATTGTTGCTAAGATACTTTATGTTTCCCAGAAACAATATTAACTAATGGGAAAAATTAATTTGTTACATTATATAGTAAGGGGAAGATTCATTTGACAGACAAATATGACATCGATGTACTCATAGTCGGAGCCGGACCAACAGGCTCTACACTTGCAGCAGATTTACTACGACGAGGTGTTGGTGTGCAATTAATAGACAAAGCAGCTCATTCTTTTAAAGGTTCGCGTGCGAAGGGAATTCAGCCGAGAACACAAGAAGTATTGGAAGACCTTGGTGTATTGAAAGAAGCGCATGCTGAAGGTGGGGCTTATCCGCTTATGGGAATTCACGTTGGTCCGCTGACTGTTCCTTTTCGTATGCAGAAACAAAAAAAAGTGACAGCTGATGTGCCGTATCCGAATGTGCTATTACTACCTCAATACCGCACGGATGCTATTTTACATCGGCTACTTGAGCGTAATGGATTAAATATTGCGTTTAACACGGAGATTATTAGTTTTGAGCAGGATGATAGTGGCGTTACGACAACACTTTCATCTGGAGAGAAAATTCGTAGTAAGTATCTAATAGGAGCCGATGGTGGTTCGAGTACAGTTCGTAAAGCTGCTAGTATACGTTTCATTGGGGAGACAAATGAAGCCGATCGTATGCTTATTATCGATGGCACGATAAACGGTCTATCACGCAATCGTTGGCATGTTTGGCCACGTACACATGGAAAACAAGTTGCAGCATGTCCGCTCCCGCATACAAATCAATTTCAAGTGATGATTCGACTGACCCCAGACGAATCCGTTAATCTAGATCACAAGGCGTTAGCTACTATGTTCGATACACTGACAGGCTTACATCTTCAAGACATTACATGGACGTCAGTATTTAGACCAAACGTACGACTTGCAGAGCATTACCGATCTGGTAGGGTGTTCCTTGCTGGAGACGCTGCGCATGTTCATACACCCGCTGGCGCACAAGGGCTAAACACGGGTATACAGGACGCTTACAACCTCAGTTGGAAGCTTGGTCAAGTGATAAAAGGTGCACCAGAAACCCTGCTTGATAGTTATGAAGCAGAACGTCAGCCGATTGCCGCACAAGTGCTAAAATTATCTAGCGAGCTTTACGCTGAAATTGAACAAAAGAGTCTGTCAGGACTGAAACGTGGTGATGAGGAACGACAACTCGGAATTTCCTATTACGGTGGCTCACTTGCACCTACGAATAGTTCAGCTACAAAAACATTACGAGTTGGCGACAGAGCACCGGACGCTCCTTGTAACGGACCAGAAGATTTGACCCGTTTGTTTGAGCTTTATCAAGGTCCACACTTTACTTTACTAGCTTTCGGAGCCAATGCGATTAACACACTCTCAACGTTGAATTGGCCATCTGCTGGTGCTGAGTTACGTTGCTACGCTGTCGGTAACGGAATGGGTGTTGACGATAATCACATTGCCGACACAACAGGTAAACTAAGCAGTATTTACGGCATTGCAGGTGATACATTGATGTTAATTCGACCAGATGGTTACATTGGAAGTATTATCACGGATGATTGGCTAGCAACCTTCAACAACATTGCTAAGAGGTTTACCATATAGTTCAGCGCTATCCATTCGAACTGAGGATCATGTAGGATATTGATGAATTACGCTGCATTAACCAAAATTTCCCACTATCATTCCAACCTTATTTCTTCTTTCGTTAAACTGCCACGATAGTTGAACGAGGGTATTTTTTTATCTGAATTTGAATTTATGATTATTGTAAGAATCATACATTCAAAAGGCCGCCAATTGGCGGCCTTCTTATGGCGCTAACGCACCCGTTAGTTTAAGTACATTTCTTCACAAATGGAAAATTTCTATCAATGATAAAAAGGTAATTGCCTCTTTTATCATTTACGACTGTATACACGGCTACGGGCTTGTTAATATTAACTTTCTTGTTTTGACATCATATATTTTGTAACCAATTTCAAACATATGGTCCTTTGTAACTGTCACCTTACAATAATAAGGGATTGACTTTCCATAAGCATCAAGTGCAGGAATATCATTGAAAGTAAACAGTTCATCTGTATCGAGCATGTTAAAGTCCGCCATAGAAGAACGACCTGATGAATCTATTTCGACAACACATTTTCCACTGACGACATCATATTCCTTTAGCACAACATATTTTAGGCTTGGGAGGGTAACAGCTAAAAGAAAAACACCAAATACAAAGCTTCCTAAGCTTTTACCTACATTTAATAATGAATATTCTTTATCAACATACATAGCAAAAAAAACAAATACTGCGCCTATTACTGATAAAGCTCCTACTATGAGCATTAAATAATAAAAGATCATCTTTTCACTTCCTATAACAATTGAATGGTAATATTACCAAATGATAATTCTACTTAAACTAACCTGCCACGACAGTTGCATAAAGAAAAAACTGCCTTAAAGACAGCTTCGATCTTCAGCTAACGCACCCGTTAGTTGGTTAGAAAAAGAGCTGCTGATCAGCTCCTGATATTGAAGTAAAGAACCTATTTTAGAGCAAATACAGAAATTATTTATAACCTTTTCTGTCTCTTTTTTCGTTCATCAATATGTATAGAAAAAGCAAGTACAAGTATTCCTAGTGTCACAACTATAAATAACCAAGAAAATAATTCTATATCTGTGTAATAATCAACCGTGAGTATAATAAAGTCTACAAAATTGAGAGTTAAAAATAAATTATTCTTTTTATTAGGTATCTTTTTTTCAAAAAACAATCCCAAAACATATTTCAACCTATTTGACACTTAATTTCCCCCATAAACTACAAACTGAATTTAATAAACTATACCATAAAGCAAACGGGTCTTCTTCAACTAAACTGCCCCGTTAGTTGCATAAGGAAAAAGCTGCCTTAAGGACAGCACTAATCTTCAGCTAACGCACCCGTTAGTTAATGAAAGACATAACTAATGAATGAATTTCCTGTTGTAAAAATGAGTAATACACCAATTCCGATGAAAACAATCCGCCAGAACCAATAACTACTTATAAAAGGTAAAATATCGATTTTTCCTTCTTCAACCTCCTTTATACCCTTAGACGACCACTTGTACTGAAACAAACCAAGCCATAGAAAAATAACTCCCGTTACAAAAACAAATGAACCACCTATCATTTCATCCATTTCCTCGAACTCCCTACTTTTTCAACTACCAATATCTTAGTATATATTACTCTTGAACTCCCTCAGTATGATAGCTATATCTCTCGAATGCTCACTTATTCGCAGGATTTCATAACCCTTGAAAATACATTAACGGTTAAAAGCAATGAGCTCAGATCATTTTGGTTTCATGGAGGCATAGTTAAATAAAGGAGTAATAGGAAACTCCATATTCTACCATATAATGCACATAATCTCCACGCCGCCCCTGGAGGCTTTCCCTCCCATGTCTCAACGGGTCATCGAAAAATATGCCCTCTCATTCCTTCGTCATGCCTATCCAAGGGGTGGAGGCCAGTTATGCTAACCTAATGGGTCGGTGCCCTTTTGTTCAAGAAATCTGGTACTCCGTGCATCTTTGAAATCCTACGAATAAGAAAACATTCGACAAAAGATAAGCTGAAAATAAAGTATTAATTATTTTCAAGTGAGGTTCCCTTCGAGAACCTGTAAAGCAGATTTATTCAATAAAAACTAGGCTGCTAGAGCTGAAAAAGGTTGTAATTTTTCTGGGGAATAAGATTCATTTCGTTTGGCTATGCCTACAAATACTCGAGCCAGTTTACCAACCAATTTCATAATTGATTTCATTTTCTTTATTTTTTTCACCTTAACATTATTAGCGTGCAACGCTTTAAACTCAGGGTTATTCATGACAAGGCACATCGTCGCTAGGTATAAGAAACGCCGCAGTCTGGATCTCCCACGTTTAGAAATGACAATCTGACCTTTCCATTTACCAGAGCTCGCCTCGGAAAGATGTAACCCTGCATGACGAAGGAGAGAATTACCGTGGGCGAATCCACTTAAATCTCCAGCTTCCCCTAAAATTCCAGCTAAAGAGATATCACTGATCCCTTTAATAGCCAACAGTTTCTTTGCGAAAGGAATTTGTTGAAGCACGTTAGTGACTTCTTGTTCCACTCTTTCGAGTTGCGTTGTAGCTAGATCATATTCTTCCAGTAGTTGTTCTAAGTGTAGCTTGTAAGCATCATGTGCTTGGTGGGATCCGATAGAGCGTTTAGCTAAATCTATAAGTTGATAAGCTTTTTTCAACCCAGGCTGACGCTTCATTACCGATTTCCATTTGGCTACAATATCTTGAGGTTGCATCGATCGTAACTCGATTGGTGTCGGAAACAAACGTAGAGTTGCGATTGCCCCTTTTCCTTTCACATCTTTAAACACTTGTCGTAGCTCAGGAAAGACAACATCTACCCATCGATTTAATTGATTAATAGAACTAACGAGACGTTTTACGATTACGTCACGGTGGGACATAAGAACTCGAAGTTTTTCGAAAGACTCTGAAGCCACATGAACAAAAGAATAGTATCCATTCTTGACCATATCCGCAATCACGAGAGCGTCTTTTTTATCACTTTTGGACTGAGTGTTCTCTCGATTTTCTTTATTTCTTTTTACAAGGTGAGGATTGACTGTTACGACATCAACCTTTTCGTTAGATAACCATTTCGATAGATTAATCCAGTAATGACCTGTAGGTTCCATCCCGACAATAGTTGTGTCTAAGCTGTTTTTACCTTTTAGTTTATTAATCCATTCTAGAAATCTGTTAAAGCCTTCTTCGTTATTTTCAAAAGTAAGAGGATCACCTACCACGATTCCTCGATAATTTACAGCTCGAGCAACGTGAAATTGTTGGGCGATATCCACGCCAACAACGAGATGTCGATCAGAAATTCGTTCAATGAGTTGATTTTGTTTGTCCTGCATTTTAAAATTCATATTAGGGTTCCTCCTAAGGTTTTGAGTTAGAGTGATGTCTTACTCATATCTTACTGAGGAGCCCTATTTTTTTCAAAGTTAATAATTAACGCTCTACAGGAATGCTCCCTCTGTTTATTACAAAAAAACTGTAACAAAAAAATATGCAAAAATTATGGAATTAATAAAAATAAATTATAAATTTGGAGAATTATTGATGAAAAATCCGTAGAATTCAAAAAGTATTCTGAAAATATTCCTAATCAAATACATTCCGTTACTACACAAACCCCGAGTATAAGTGAGTGTGAGGGGAAGTAGGAGAGAGTGAGTTAAGAGTAAGAGATGAAATGAGAAAAATGTCATTAGGACTAATCTTTGTTTATTTATATTTCAATGTATTTCTATCTACATAAAAAGACAGACTTACTTAATCGTAAGCTGTCTTTTATTTAAAACGATTTTTTATTGTTCATGTTTCCAACTTGTAGATTGTCCTGAAGAAGGGCAACTAGGAAATTTTTGTCCTGCTGTTAATTCAACATGATCACCATCCGCGTCAATATAGTGACCTGTTTCCATAACTGATTCACCTGTTTTGTGAGAGTGCTGATGTTGTGTCATTAATATTTTCCTCCTATTAATGTGATAATGAAATTTCAACAAAATGAAATATCACCAATAGTTAGATTACCCTCAGAGCAGGTCATTATTCGAAGAATATTACAAAGGAACTGAAAAAGTTCCCAATAAACTTCGTTGATTGGGAATATTTTTAGAACACCTTTTGAATTTTAGGGAGTTATCACCAATACTTCACAAATTTATAGAATCAATTTACTTTTATTGGTAGTAATCCTATGGACTAGAACAGCTACCCTGTCATCAAGCCTTTAAAGCGTCTCAAATACACTTATCAAAAAATCGATTTCCTGTACATTAAGAAATAGATTTTTTATTTGTCTTAATAAACTAACGCACCTGTTAGTTCATTAAGACTTATTGTAGAGTTGACACAAACTGTGTTAAAACCGCTTAATTCACATCTCTTTTTCTATAAAAAATCAATGTTACCTTGATAATTAAAATTATGAAAAGGGCAATAACCATAATAATATCTAGTGTTATAAATTGTGAAAGAGGTTACTTATAATAAAAACACCCCTAGATAGGAGTGTTTTTAGAGATAATATTGTCAATTAATTTAGCAGCATAAGTTATATCACTAATTAAATCCACATGACCACTATCGGGATAAGTCAATTCAAAAGTATGGTGTGAATCTACAGTTAGACACCGTACTTGTAGAATACGAATTTCATTAACTGAAAATGTTTGTGTAATGTTTACTTTATCAAAGTTGCATAGTTCAGTAAGTAAATTTTTTATATTTTCAACTGTCATAATCATATCCTTTCCATATTACAACTTGTCATTAAAATGCAGAATGGATTTGCAAGTAGTACAAGTCACTTTTGACAAGGGTCTAAATTTAATCTGTCTTAAATTAAACGAAACATATTCAATGTCACATTCACATTGACTTTTATTTTTAACAATATGGATATCATTAGTATTAATTTGGATGGTTGGAAAATGCAAATCATTACCTCACTTCTAGATGTTAAGAATAGGAACTAATCTTATCATCGACACTCATTAACCGACAATAGGAGTGATAAATCCTTTACTGAAAATTTACATTGCATGTAGGACACTGTGATATAAGTCCTAAGGAGGTTCCTCACTGCCACGCTTTAGAGGGTGACTTCACTTATTAATTGGATGATTTTAAGGAAGAATTGAGAAATATTTAACCGCACAGTACGTCTATGAAATGAAGTAAAGAGCAAGGCCGGCTGGTAGAGATGCAATGTGGTGACTAATTTGCCTTGCTCGTAATAATATATTGCCCTCAAAGGGATTATGTTACACATCAGATACTAACTGCGACATAAAGAGGGGATGAAAATGTTAATTCTTTCGATAAAGATCATTGATTGCTAGGTTTGGTAAATCTTTAAGTATTTAATAATTATTTATTAGGGATTGCTTAAGAATCAACTTGTCTAGCTTTTCACTATATTTAAGTGTTTCCTGATGATTTAGACCTTTCTTAACACCAGTTTCTATAAGTAATTTTCTTAGGTTCTTTATATTTAATTCTAACTCCCTATACATTTTTATTTCGCACATTTTGAATACTCCTTTTTAGGTAACTAATTTCTATTTTAGGATTATATTACAATTGTGTATTTTTTAAAATGTTTTCTCTTAAACTTGTTAATAAATAGGGGAATAGACATAAAATTATCCTGCAATACGTCACAGTTCGAATACACTATGCTTGTTGAACTATCCTGCCCCGATCGTATTATAAAGGTCAGCCAGTTATTTCTGGTTGAACAATTTTTTTATCGATATATGATAACGGTAGCCGGGGTAGAACGTTCCTGCCCGTGGGGCTTGGACCCCGTCAACTAAACAGTTCGCCCCCTACTTGTAGAAACATGATTAGGCTGGTTGGGACTAGATCTCGTATAACAAGCGAAGCTATGATACTACAAGAAGGATTTAGGGGTACCGGCAATATTCTTTAGGAGGAGATAATAAATGAATCCAGTAGTTGGTCTGGATGTAGCGAAAGGTGAAAGTCAGGTTCAAGCATTCTTGGAGAAGAAGAAGCCTTATAAAAGAAGTTTTAAAGTAGCACATACCATTGAAGGACTAGAGAGCTTACACCAATATCTTAGAGAGATAGAAAACGTAACAGGAATTCGACCTCCGGTCGTTTTAGAGTCTACTGGGCATTATCATACGCCCGTTGTACAGTATTTTGAGGAGAGAGGTTACTTATTAATTATCGTTAACCCACTCATTTCTTATCGTGCGAAGAGCTCTAGTTTACGGAAAGTAAAGACAGATTTAATCGATGCACGTCACCTCTGCGAGCTGTACTATAAAGAGGATTTAGAGCCTTATAAAAAACGAGGGATACAACTCTTAAATCTTCGTAATCTTTCAAGACAACATGCAAATATAACAGGTATCTATGTACAAACAAAACTACAGTTTCAGGCTGTTCTTGATCAAGTATTTCCTGAATATAGAGGGGTTTTTGGAGATTTGTATTCGGTTGTTTCTTTGCTTACTCTATTAGAATTCCCTACTTCTGAAGACATATCAGCAGTCGATGAAGAAACTGTAGCAAATAGGATTAATGAACTTTGTCCAAGTCGTTCTAGAAAGTGGGCGAATACACAGGCAGAGAAACTTATGGCTGCCTCAGCTCGAAATCCTTTTCAGAGAACTTTATATCAGAGTCACATTTTAAGCCTAGAGATGTATATAAAAATGCTTCTAGAATACCAAAAGCACCTATCCAAATTGGAAGAAGAGATAAATGCTTTGGCAAAAGAAATTGAAGAATATAAGATTATCCAATCCATCCCTGGTATCGGTGAAAAAATCGCTACAACGATTATTTCTGAAATTGGAGAGATTGATCGGTTTAATCACCCTAAAAAACTAGTGGCATTTGCCGGAATTGATCCAAGTATCTTTGAATCAGGTAAATTTAAAGGCTCAGTAAATCGGATTACCAAAAGAGGTTCTGGTAGACTACGCCATGCCTTATATATGGCAGTTCGTTGTGCCATTCGTGATTGTCGCAAGAAGAAAACGACAGATGAAATCATCCCTCGGAACAAAAGATTACGAGAGTTCTATGATAAGAAACGTGAAGAAGGAAAGCCCTTTAAAGTAGCTGTGATAGCATGTGCCAATAAGCTTCTACAATGGATTTATGCACTATTACAAAATAACTCGACTTTCCAAGATCTAACCTAGTTTAAAAGTATAACTAAATAGCACAAAACTTTCCAAATATAGTTCATTGGAAGGTTATTTAGCATGCACAAATTTAGTATAGCATGAAATATTTTAAGTTTTCATTGAAAAATGTTGACTAACTATTAGCTGGTTTAGTGCCATAAGAAAATGATCGAATACCTAAAAAAGAAAGGCTATACAATCGCTCCATCTGAACAACAAACTGCATAACCAGTTAATATAACGACATGGTACATTTACGTCCTTCAAAAAATTAGAATATGGTGGGCTTATTTTGTATGGCCTTTCACGAATATATTTTCATACAAAATAGTTGCCTTAAAGACAACTCCAATCTTCAGCTAACGCACGACCCAATAGTTTAATTGGAAATCTTCACATTATTAATTAACAAAAATACATCCATTTTCCCTTTAAATTAGAAGCTTATGGTATAAACGTGTTTAGTAATTAAAAGAACCGGGTAATAGGAGTTTTGGCATATAAAAAATAGGAGGAATAGATTATGAAGGGGTCGCTAGATACATATAAATTTCTGGAATTCATCCAAGAAAATAAAGAGGATTTTGAAGATTCATTATTAAACGAAGCATCTAATGTGAAAGAAAAAATCGAAGAAATTTTAACGGTCGGTAATATTGACCTGATAACTAATGCCCATAGTCTGATTCAATACATTATTGAGGGTAAAGAACAAGAACTTCAATCATTTGCTAAGCAAGAAGGTATAGCTTGGGCGACACACGCAATACCATTATCTTTCAAATTAGAGTGGGTGCAAGCCATTCGAAGAACCTTGTGGAAGTTCCTACAAGAATATAATGAGGTAACGAATAAGGCTTTAACTGAAGAATTTTTTTCGGTAGAAAAAAAGGTAAATAATCAAGTAGACAGGTTTTTAAATGTTTTTTTTATCACCTATTCTCAATACAAAGATTCATTGATAATGGCTCAAAAAGAATTGGTTGAAAATCTTTCGGTGCCTATAATACCAATAACACCCACTATATGTATTTTACCTTTAATTGGTGCGGTTGATCTTTACCGAACGAATATTCTCGAGGAAAAAGTTTTAATAGAGATTGGAAAATTACGTATTCAAACATTGATTATGGACTTATCTGGAATTATGGAAATGGAGCCTGAAGTAATTGATCATTTAATGAAGATTATTGACGGCACTTCATTAATGGGATGTACCACCGTGATTACCGGGTTAAGAGCTGAAGTGGTTAGAAAAATGATAAACGTAGGAATAAGATTAAATGAAAAAGCACAAACATTGGGAACTTTACAACAAGCATTGAATAAATACTTATTAAGTTAAACACGGAGAATCTTAGAGGTGGGTCGCTTTGCCGACTCTTTTTTTAATTGGCTATATTCTGACCAACTGTCTAAATATTTGTTCCTGCCCCGCAGTTACATCTCGGTATAAAAACTATAGTGAGGGTATTTAGTATTTAATTCAACATCAATCAATTCATTTTCATCTTCAACTAAAAAATGCCCGGTTAGTAGCATAAAGAAAGAGCTGACAAAACAAACTGTGAAACAAAAAAACCTCTATTAATTAGAGGTTTTTTTAGAACTATCTTGCATAACTTTATCAATAGCTGAGATAGTAGATTCTATATCGTCACAGGTTTCGATAATTTGTGTATCCAAATGTGTTAGTTCATAACAATTATTGTCATAGCATACAGACAATAACGGTATACCATTTTTGTTTTTGAAAGTTAATGTTATTTCACAGTTAGTATACTGTTTTAAGGTTTCTAACATTGTTTTAATGTGGTCTAAGGACATATCGTCTTAGTCTCTCTTCTATTACAGAGGGAAGATGACTAAGAGAAGTCTGGAGGTGCCCCATATAATTCTAATTTTAACTCTAATTAAATATAACATACTAATGATTAAAAGTATTGTTATTCGATGTAGCTATACAGTACGAATACACTACACTTGTAACAAACCTGCCCCTTTAGTGCCATAATAAAAAGACTACCTCAGCAACCTTTCTTATTGAATTAAAGCACCTTTTAGTGCATTAAGAAATCCTGTATGGAAACAAATAAAACAAATAAAGAGATAACAATGCTCATATATCCCACAAAGCCTTTTCTGTCTTTTTGAAGTTCTGCTAAACCTATTTCCAATATAAGTGTCCCTAAGAAAAACATACAATACGGCATTAACTCGGTTTAGATTCAGTTATTAAACTATAACTTGATAGAACAATAACAGCTATTGCTAAGATAATTCTAATCATATTATCCCCCCATTTTTTTCGCAATCTATTATGTAAAACATACCCAAACTATAAAATAAACGAACTCATTTAAAGAACAAATCCTAACTTTTATTAATAGCCTTATAAATGATAAGGGGTACTTTTTCTCCAATTTAAGCTTAAGATGGAAAATCGATGGTTCTACGGCATTGCCAGGATGTTGTTATTACCTCAGGAGAAATAGTTTTGTTACTTCAGACAAATAACCCAGTCGTATGACTTGATAAAGAATTGGATGAGCCCATTCAGATTGCTATCAAAACGGAAATACTGTTAGAGGAAATTAAGTATTTTTTATCAGGAAGTAAATCAGTATTTACATTTGAAAAAAAATGAGTAAATACGTTGTTGGTTCTCGCTGAGGTAAAATGGACAATTCAATATAATAAAAATGTTTGTGTACTGGTTTTATTAAGCTTTAGGGATATTACCCTGCCATACTGCAATGGATCCTGAATCACACCATCCGTTTAATGCATTATTTAGGGGTTGCTGGAAGAGAAAACGAACATAAAGTTCGATGCACCTCTCTACTGCAATGCTTTTCCAATACCTTTACTGCCGCCTGTCACGAGTGCCGTTTTATCTTTTAATCCCAGGTTCACTTTAGATCCAATCCTTTCTATGGGCTGTTGATTATATATTAATAATAACTTCTAGTCATAAACAAATGAACTATGGCTGAATTTCTGCTCCAATACTCAATAAAGGAGGGAAACCACTAAGATGGTTTCCCTCTAAAATGTTCCGTCTTGTTTAGTATAAGGTATATTCTTATACATGCTGAGCAAGGACAATTATCATCACGATTCCCATTTTTTGTTGAACAATTCAAGGAAGCAGAGATGGAATGAGATAAGTGAACTCCTTATACAATAGGAAGCCAGCCAGGGATGCCAGTATAGTACTCCCACATTTTATCAGAAATAGCCAGTTCTTTTTGATCTTTTTTAGATAATGTTGTACGGATTTTGTTTTCTTCACCGGCTTGTACTTTTTGTACCCACTGAGGTTCCATTATCAATTCCCTCCCTAAAGCGATTAAAGGTACACCTGTTTCAAATGCTTTCATCACTTCTTCGGGTGCCCGCAGCATCCCAACACCCATCACAGGAACATGATCGCCGACACGCTCATGGATCATAACAACTCGGGATGTCTGATGTTATCATCACGGATTGATCCGTTCCAAAAGCCGCCGACAGAATTATGGAGATAATCCAGGTCCTGGTCCGCTAACTTGTCCACTAATTCCAACGTTTCTTCCATGGTGATGCCAGGATTCTCTCTTTCTTCAGGCGATAACCGATAGCCGATGATAAAAGGTTTTGTTGCATGGTCTAAAACTGCTTTTTTAACGTCGTCAACTACAGCAAGCGGGAAGGACATACGTTTTTCCAGCGTTCCACCCACCCAACTTGTCAGTTCTGCGATTTGAGTGTGGAGAAAAGAATTGCTGAATCAAATACGTATTGGCACCATGGATTTCAACTCCATCATACCCAGCTTCGATTGCTCTTCTGGTTGCTTCACCAAATGCTTTAATAATTTCATCGATTTCGTCTGCTGTCATTTCCCGAGGTACCACGGCATCGTCCCGTACCGCTGCTACCGCACTCGGAGCAATTGGTTGACGATCGAGCATTTTTATTCTATGAAAAAAAATTTTTAGAGATACATTAAAAGCTTGCCATAAGGATCGGCCAGTTTTGACCTATTTTAGCTGAGTAATTTCTGCCAATATTTCATAGGAATGGAGGCGGGCCTTATGATCGTAAACCTGGGCGATTGCCATGATTTCATCGGCTTGACTTTCATCCATAAACTTTTCCAGCTTTTCTTTTACGATTTGAGGACTGCCAACAATCGAAGTTCCTAATTGATTCTTAAGGGCAGCTATTTCATAGTCGCTCGCTATATCATTAATATTATCCACTGGCGGCTGCAATGGGACTTCCTTCCCGCGCATCAAATTCAAGAACTGCTGCTGCAATGTTGTAGCGAGCCGCTCAGCTTCTTGATCTGTGTCGGCCGCAATGATGTTTAGCCCTACCATTGCATGCGGCTTGTCCAGTACTTTAGAAGGCTTAAACGAACGGCGGTACAGCTGGATAGCCGGCAGTGTGTTATGCGGCGAGAAATGGCTCGCAAATGCAAACGGCAGTCCAAGCTCTCCTGCCAGCTGGGCACTATATCCGCTTGAACCTAACAGCCAAATAGGTATGTTTAATCCCTCACCCGGAATTGCTTTAACATGACTATATCCTTGTGCCAGGGAAGGGTCAAAGTAATTCCGGAGCTCAGCCAGCTGCTCAGGGAAATCTTCTCCTGAACTTCTCAAGTCACGTCTTAATGCACGTGCGGTAAGCTGATCAGTGCCTGGTGCACGGCCCAAGCCAAGATCAATACGTCCTGGATATAATGATTCCAGAGTACCAAATTGCTCAGCAATAACAAGTGGTGCATGATTCGGCAGCATAATGCCGCCTGAACCTACCCGGATTTTTGATGTACCTGCTGCAACATGGGAAATGACTACCGATGTTGCAGAGCTGGCGATAAATGGCATATTATGATGCTCAGCGAGCCAATATCGGTTATACCCCAGCTTTTCAGCGAGCCGGGCCAGCTCCAAAGTATTGCGAAAAGAATCAGCCGGCGTACTTCCATCTGCAATTGGAGAGAGATCCAGGACCGAGAATGGAATATCCGTAATTTGTTTTGTATCATTATCAGGCATATGCTCATCTTCTTTCTTTAAAAATTCCGTTTCAAACCTATAAAAGAATTTACAGGTTGTTTTCTTTGTCTTCTTTTACTGCTTCAATCTAAATCACATTAATTTAACTGATTTAATATCTGCAGAAAATACATCCTTTATTAGACTAGACACTGTTTAATTTACTGCAGCCTGAGCCAAAATTTCATAAGAGCGCAGCCGTGCCTTATGATCAAAAATCTCTGTATGAGCCATAATTTCATCAGCGTCAGTCTTTTCTATTAACTCATGGAGCTGCTGCTTCACACCTGCAGGGTCCCCGATGATGGAAGTGAAAAGCTGTTCTTCAACCGCCCTGCGTTCATTATCGTTCCAAATCTCGTCCATGTTATCAACAGGTGGCAAAATGGGCGAAGGCTGTCCGCGGGTTAACAAAAGAAATTTTTGATACATCGAAGTGGCAAGCCTTTGTGCCTCCTGTTTCTCATCAGCAGCCACCACTTGAACGGCTAACAGTACATAAGGCTCCTCCAAAAATTGAGACGGACGAAAATAATCCCGGTACAGTTTTATGGCCTCCATCATGTTACCTGGAGCAAAATGTCCCGCGAAAGAGAATGGTAACCCAAGTATTCCAGCCAATTGTGCACTATAAAACCCTGAACCTAACAGCCAAATTGGCACATTTGTTTTTTCGCCGGGAATGGCGTGAAAGCTAAATGAACCATTCTTAGTGGCTGTTCCTGTACCATAAAGATATGCGATAAGCTCCTCAAGCCGGGCATCAAATTCAGGTTCACCAGCAACCCGCTGCCGCAATACATTTGCTGTATATTGGTCGGTGCCAGGTGCCCGCCCCAATCCAAGGTCGATCCGGCCAGGGAAGAAGGTTTCTAATGTTCCAAATTGCTCAGCCACGGAAAGAGGAGAATAATGGGAAAGCAGCATTGCGCCTGATCCAATACGAATTTCTTCCGTGACAGAGGCTACTCGTCCAATTACGATCGGGGATGCTGAACTCGCCATTCCTGCCCAATTATGATGTTCAGCAAGCCAAAACCGTTTATATCCCCACTGCTCTGTTTTCTTTGCTAGATCAAGCGTGTTTTGAAGGGAAAGTTCGGCTGATCCTCCCTCGACAATTGGGGAGGGATCTAGTACTGAAAGTTCTATTTTCTTTGTCATAATTCTTCCTCCTTTTATACAATTTATTTTTTTAAAGCTGGCCTGTACCTTTATGGGTTGGAAAGTAGGGTAAAACAAATTCTCCAAGTTCCTGGATTACTTCCTCTGGAGGGCGCTTGGAAAAATACAGAACAAACGCCAAATGGTTGACACCAATCGCTTGAAATCGATGAAGTAGATCAACTAAACGGTTTCTTCCCACGGAATAGCCTAAGGGTATGGGGACAGGCATTTCATCGGGATTTTCCAATAAATTGATGAACAAGCTTTGAGAGAAGGGTTTAAAATCTCCTGGAGCATGCACTTCAGTTAAAGCACGATAATCATGGATAAGCTGCGCCTGTTGAATAATGCTTCTTGGGTATTGAAGCCACCCATCCCCATTCCTGGCTATCCAATTGATAGACTGATTGCTAAATCCAGTCACCATGGTCGGAATCGATGATACAGGCTTTGGAATTAACCTCATATCTGTACCATCGATTAGCCCGGCGTGGCTGTGGATTGTCGGCTGATCCTCTTTTAACAGCCGGTCGAGAATTTCGAAATTTTCTTTAAATAACGGACCGCTTTCTTGCTTAGATATCCCTAAAGCTGTAAAGTCTTTTTCCCTGTCCCCTGATGCCACTCCCATAATCAATCGACCTGGAAACAATTGATCGATTGATGCAGCTTCCTTGGCTACCCTGACGGGGTGGCGCAAAGGGAGAACTACACTTCCTGTCACTAACGCAATGTGCTTCGTATAGGCAGCAAGATACGTCAAATAAATCCATAAATCGTACTTTTGGCCGTTATCATCAATATTCAAATTCTGTATCGTAATATCACGGAGCCATAATGAAGCAAAGCCATATTCCTCAATTTTACGGGCAAGCTCAAGCTGATTCTCCATAATCGGATTTTTAGACATCCTGGCAGTCGGGAGGATAAATCCGAGTGTCATTTTGTCTTTCTGGTACATGCTGTTATAGGCACGATGATTTTGAAAACTCACTCTTGGTCCTCCTTAAAAGGTTATATTTTTAAGCCTATACTTTTCAAACTGTTTAATGGTTTCCTCATTGCGTCGATAATAAGTCCATTGTCCGATTCGTTTCATTTCTACCAGGTGAACGTCCGACACCTGCCTCTATTCTTCCGGGAAAAAGTGATTGTAATTAAAATAGCTAGGTAGCCACCTTTTATGCACTATACTGTGGAAGCAGGATTCCACCACTGCCAACCTTCAATTATGTTTTTCAAATTTGTTCATTTTAATTTTCTCCCTTTTCATCTCTTAGAATTTCAGTATATTATTAAACAACGGATTGTATTGGATCAATAGGAAACAAAAGCGAATACTTCTTCCTTATTCTTATTGACACCATTTCTAAATTTGTCTAAATCTCTTCCTTACTATAATTAATAAATCAGCTCCTTAAATAACGCTGAAATCATAGAAGCGTATATAATAAATTAATACATCGCGAATTAACGATTTATTTTAATAAAAAAATATATGGCCTAACATATTTACATATTCTGAAATCTAGATATATATTAATTGATTAAAGTGAATTGCTTCAAGCAATTCACTTTAATCCTCAAATCTCTTTCGCAATGTAATTGCTTATTTCCTTAATAACTTCTTCATTACGCTTATAGTATGTCCACTTCCCCTTACGCGTTGCTTCGAGTAGCCCAGCCCGATGTAACATAGTAAGATATTGAGAAACCGTTGATTGTGTTACATTTAACTTATGATGCAGCTGTGATACGCATACACCCTCTTTCTCAAAGCTAACCCCTTCAGAAATAGGGAGGGTAAAATAGTTTTCAGGCTCTTTTAACCACTTCAAAATCTGCAAACGTTTTTCATTAGACAATGCTTTAAAGATTTCTATGATATCCATATGTTTATAATATCATTAATTCCCGATATGTCAATTTGAATTTCCCCCTATAAGGATATCAATCGAAGTTAATACCTACTACCAAGCATGTTAGTTATCTAAATATAGTCAGAATACTATTTACGGACCCAATCAATCTGAACATAATTAGAGCCTCCTTATACAGCGTTTGTCATTGTCATCCGGATTATGCCAAAGCAGTCGTAGCAGTGAAAAATGCGGCAGATCAATAATCACTTTTTTGTTCAAATTTATTGATCTTCCACAATCGAGGCATTATCTACAGTATGGAAAAAAGCCCAATTTCTCAATTTAATGCTGAGAAATTGAGCTTTTAATATTGGTATTTCCTTAACGTTGTAAATTCGCGTTTTGCTGGTGGTATCGCTGTAAGTACGCTCTTTTTAATTAAATAGTATCAGTAAAGTTACATAGTGTAATAAAGTATACCAATTACTAGGTCTTTGTATAATATTCCTAGAAACGAAAAGGTTTTCCCCTCTGAGTAGACACTCCTTCATTAAGCTAACCGTACACCACCATGGCTAGAGATTTGCACCAATGCCGGGTGCATGTGAAAAAGCCAAGGTCAGCGACTATACAAAAATCGCTAACCTTGGCTTTTAATAACTGATTATTAAATGTTGTGCTTTTCTCTACCTTAATTTGATACGTGACCATATAAAGGTAAAGAAAAAGGAGAAAACATCTTTGAATAAGAAAGAAGGGATAGTTTTTCTAATTGATATCCTCTTTTCTTTTTACTTGGCCCCCAACGACATTCTCCATATAATTTTTGCCCCAATTATACATCGAATCAAGAATCGGCATCAGGCTTTCTCCTTGTTCTGTCAGAGAGTATTCCACTTTGGGAGGTACAATTGGATAGACTTCGCGATGAACAATAAGATCTTCTTCCAGCTCTCGAAGCTGGTTAACGAGCATTCTTTGAGTGATGCCCGGCATAAGAGCCTTCAGTTCACCAAAACGCTTGGTCCCCTGCTTGCCTAGGTGCCATAAAACAAGCATCTTCCATTTCCCCCCAATAACAGAAAGGGTCAATTCCTTCTCACAATTGAATGTTTTATTCTGT
Source organism: Peribacillus sp. R9-11 (assembly GCF_031345095.1). Classification (NCBI taxonomy): domain Bacteria; kingdom Bacillati; phylum Bacillota; class Bacilli; order Caryophanales; family Bacillaceae; genus Peribacillus; species Peribacillus sp. R9-11. The sequence goes on from NZ_CP133764.1 coordinate 32,936, forward strand.
AGCCTTGTCATTCAAATCACCTCCAAATATAAATCCTTAATCACATAGTATACTTTTTAACACTATGTAAAATTAAAGTGCGTACTTACAAAAATATTATACTTAGTATACGATACATTGTACAGTCGATATGAATTTCTTGCGGTGCAATGATTGAGTGCCAGAGGGGCATACTTACTGTGCAACAAACTAAAACATACTATTAGGAGTGAAGAATAAATGGAATTACAATTGGCACTGGATTTAGTAAACATTCAAGAAGGTATTGAATTGGTTAAACAAGTGGAGGAATATGTTGATATCGTAGAAATCGGTACACCTGTGGTTATTAATGAAGGGCTTAGGGCTGTTAAAGAAATGAAAGAAGCTTTCCCTTCTTTGAAAGTATTAGCTGACCTAAAAATTATGGATGCAGCCGGTTATGAAGTGATGAAGGCATCCGAAGCTGGCGCTGATATCATCACGATTCTTGGTGCAGCTGAAGATATGTCCATCAAAGGGGCTGTTGAAGAAGCTAAAAAACAAGGCAAAAAAATCCTTGTTGATATGATCGCTGTGAAAGATCTTGAAACTCGTGCTAAAGAAGTGGATGCATTTGGCGTCGACTACATCTGTGTGCACACTGGCTACGATCTTCAAGCTGTTGGAAAAAATTCTTTTGAGGACCTTCAAACCATTAAACGTGTTGTAAAAAATGCAAAAACTGCTGTAGCAGGCGGCATAAAATTAGATACACTTCCGGAAGTCATTAAAGCACAACCTGACCTTGTCATTGTTGGTGGAGGTATCACTGGACAAGCTGATATTAAAGGGACAGCTGCCCAAATACAAAAATTAGTGAAACAAGGCTAATATCCATCATGCATACTTCTCAATATTTAGCTGAAATCATAAAAGAGCTAAATCGTTCAGTAGACTTAATAGCTGACGAAGAAGCTGAAAAACTGGTTAATGGGATTCTTGAATCAAAGAAAGTTTTTGTAGCGGGTGCAGGAAGATCCGGGCTTATGGGTAAATCCTTTGCCATGCGAATGATGCACATGGGGATAGATGCGTATGTAATAGGTGAAACAGTCACCCCTACCTTCGAAAAAGACGACATTTTGATCATCGGAACCGGTTCAGGAGAAACAAAAAGTTTGGTTTCCATGGCTGAGAAAGCAAAAAGTATCGGTGGAACCATTGCGACTGCAACAATTTTCCCTGAATCCACCATTGGAAAATTGGCGGATATCGCAATAAAATTGCCTGGTTCACCTAAAGATCAGTCAGAAGGTGATTATCAAACAATTCAACCAATGGGCTCTCTATTTGAGCAAACTCTCTTACTTTTTTACGATGGTGTCATTTTGAGGTTCATGGATAAAAAGGGATTGGATACCAATAAAATGTATGGCCGACACGCAAATCTCGAGTAAAGAAATGATAACTAAAAAGTAAGATATAAAAAGACCGCAAGGAATTCTTTGAACTGTGCCCCATTTTACGGACAGTATAAAAAAGTGCCTAAGCGGCTAATAAGTGGTCCCGGTATTGTACCGGGGCCATTTTCTTTAGCCCCCATTGATAACGATGTTCATTATATTCTTCAATAACTCGATCAATTTCTTCCTTCACATCCGTTAAATTAGTACATGTTTTATATTCTGACTTGTTCCCCTTTTTTTGAATAATCATTTATTGTATACCATCAGCATGAATTGCTACCAGCCGTCGATAAAAAACAAATTATGCTCCATGAACGAAACCTCTTATAAAGCCTTTATGTTTTCTTGGATGATTCTTGAGATAGCTTTAAAATCATATTTATGGTTGACGACATCTACAACAAAATCCTGTTCTTCTTCTATTCCCATTATCCATTGATAATGATTAATCTTCAGAAACATAATAAGGGAAGCGAGTGCTGTCCTCTTGTTTGCGTTGTGGAATGCATGATTTTTTGAAATGAATTCGAATAATGCTGCAGCCTTTTCATGAATAGATGGGTAAGCATCATTCTCGAAAACAGTTTGTCTGGGTCTGTTCACTGCAGAATCAAGGAGACCGGGATCTTTCACTCCGATTTGTTCAGTAGGAGAATACACTTTTATTTGAATGGCATTGATAGCAATAATTTGATTCGTGGAAAGATAGATAATATCCAACGTCATATTATCTATCCACCAATCCCTTGAATGCTTCGTCATGTTCTTTAATAATGTCTGATAACATTTCCATAAATTCTGCATCTACACCTTTAGGTAATTTTACATTTTTATTTTTCCTTAAAATGATTTCTTCACCCTTAAACTCAACCTCTAATTCGTCTCCAAAAGCTAAATTTGCAGTTTTCAACATGTCAACTGGAAACGTAATACCCAAGCTATTGCCAACTTTGGTTAATTTTCTAATAGCCATTAATCGTTCCTCCTTCAAAAGAAAGTTATAATTGTTATTACTATTATAACATTAGTCTTTATGGTTTATACTACTTTTATCTGGAATCTGTTATTTTTGATTACACAAAAAAAGCTTGCAGATTTAGACCCTAAAAGGGACCTTATTCTACATGCTGATTTATCAGATAAAGGTATCCATGTGGGACATTTATCATTAGGTATAATGATGAAATTAGGTACTCAAACAGACCTAATTTATGTGGCAGATACTTGGTATTACATGTTCGAAGAAAAAGAAATAGTAGAAGATACTTATCCTAAAGGTGCTATACCGGAAACAATAATCTGGTAATAAGTAAAATAAATTATCTCGTCCAATTGAACAAGCTGCTAACGTAAAGTTTTATCAAGCTTTTCTTTAGCTATAATAAGTCGCGGCAAAGACGATCAATCACTACTTTGGCAAATTTGATTCAGAATTAAGTAAAACTATTAATGTGTTCCTATACGGAAGCCCCCAGGAAAAGACAAAACCTTTACCTGGGGACTATTTCGTTTTGGTCTCTTATTTTACGTGACGAAATTCCCCTGGTTTTCGGGATAAAGAGTTTGTGCCATCATTTTCCGCTTTTGACTTCTTGGAAGAAAGATAAACTCCAGCGAAAATAATCAGCAGGCCAATAATTACATTAGGAGTAATCGCTTCTCCAAGCAAGACATAGCCCCAAACCATAGCGGTTGCAGGAATATGGTATGTAACCGTTGCCGCTAACTCTGGACTGCCATTTTTATTGATGTAGAAATAGATCAGCTGGCCGAGCCCTGAACCAAAGCACCCAAGACCGACGATGGCGAAAATCGTCAGCGGTTCCATCAACATTGCTGGCTTTATCGGCTCCGTTATTAGCATCCCGATCAAACCGATAACGGCACCCGTGAGCAGCGTAAATGTCGTTATGACCAATACTCCGGTACCAGAAAGAAATCTTTTCGTAAATTGGCCGGCAAATCCGTAACAGGTGGACGCAAGCAGCATTGTTCCAATCCCGATGAATTCCTTGCCGAAAAGCTGACCGACTTGAAAATCCATCAATACTAGAATTCCGAAAAAACCGATAAGAATGCCCATCCATTGGCGGGCGGTTAGAACATATGAAAAAATAATAAATCCGATGATCCCCGTCCAGATCGGAGTGGTTGCATTAAGAATCGATGCCGTGCTGCTGTTAATCTCTGTTTCACTTAGAGGAATTAATCCCCATGCCAATACGCAATTGAAGATTCCGACAACTACCAGTGCTTTCCACGGCAATTTCCAGCTGATTTCCCTGCGCTTCCACCACAAAACGGGAAGCAGAACAGCAGCACCCGCCAAACAGCGGAGAAACACAATCCCCCAAATGCCCGCTGGCGGGAGCAACCACTTCATAAAAACAAACGATAAACCCCATATCAAACTAAGGCCAATTAAAGCCCCGTATAATCGAAGCATGATGTTCCCCCTTCCTACTCTCTTATTATGGCAAACTTTGATAGGGATTTCATATAAAATCTTGCTATATAAGTTGAACTTGTAATTAAAATCATTGTCGATATGCGGAATCACTATTTATCGTTTCAGCAACCGTCATTAGTTTTTTCATGCCTGTTTGCAGCTGTATTTCGTTTGCATACGAAAAGCTCAGTCTAATCCACGATCTAAGGGCTTGATCTGGATCACATATAGATCCCGGCACGAAGGAAATGGACTGTTCCAAACAGGCATCAAGGAGCTTTTCAACTGAAATTTGTTCTGGAAGTTCCACCCACAAGTTTAATCCTCCTGATGGATCTGTCCATTTCCATGACGTTGCAGCCAGTTCATTTCTCATTACTTCTTTCCTTAAAAATAGAGCTGTTCGCAATTTCTCCAAGTGAATCTGCATTCGTTCCGAGAAAAAATAGTGCAGGAACATTTTTTGATTAATAAGGGCCGTCCCGTTGTCAGCGAGTGACTTTGAAGTAATCAAGTGGCTCATTAGCGGATGACGGCAAGCTACAGCTGCAACACGCAATCCAGGTGAAACGTATTTACTAAAGCTGCGGATATAGATAACATAGCCATCGGTATCATACGAATAAATCGGGAATGGAGGAGCCTTATCAAAATAAATATCCCTGAAAGGATCATCTTCAACGATGACACATTGATACTTTTCTGCAAGTTCCACCAGCTGTTTTCTTTGCAGAGCAGAAATGGTGTGGCCTGTTGGATTATTGAAGGTTGGATTTGTATAGAAAAACCGCGGTTTATCTTTTTTTAAGATATGTTCTAGCTGATTCAGATCGTAACCGCCCTGCCCAATCTCAATCCCAATAATACGCGCACCATATTGCCTGAAAATATCAATGGCTGAGCTGTATGTAGGCCTCTCAACTAATACTGTATCATTCGCCCTAAGCAGAACCTTTGCCACGAGATCAATGGCCTGTTGAGCACCTGAAGTAATTAACAGCTCATCAATCGGTGCAAAAAAATGGTGCGTCTTGTAAAAGTAGTCTGAAAGGGCTGTCCTCAATTCCTCATCCCCTTGAACAGTCGAATAAGTGCCAAGCACTTTGGGATAAAGGGTAAAAACCTTTTTGACATATTCAGATAAATAAGAATTCGGCAGGAGATTCGGATCAATAAGGGCTTGAGAGAATTGATAGTCAACAGCCACCTGATGGATCGATGACAACAGGTTCCTATAAGGATAGTCAGCGATTTCTGGCAGCTGAGATTCATTCAAAGAAAAAGATGGATCTTCAGGCTGAACAAAGTACCCTGATTTTTCCTTTGCGTATATCTTTTTATGTTCTTTTAGTAATTGATAAGCTCTTAGAACAGTCAACCGATTTACATTCAGTTCCTCCGCCATTCTTCTTACAGAAGGCAGTTTCTCATGTTCCTTCCATTCTTTACGATCAATTTTGGCAAGAACCAAATCGTAAATCTGCTTATAAAGCTCTGAGGATTTTATCTTCACATGAATTCCCCCCAATATCAGTTTAGCACCAAGGTTTGCGATCTGTTCTACCTACAATGAATCTGTTCTATTTCCCGTCCTATATGATGAGTAGCAAGGAGGGATTTACATGATTATCTTTAACTATATTTGTATGTGCTTGATTTTTGGGACAACATTCCTGGCAATAAAAATAGGAGTAGACGAAGGGCTTCCTCCCTTTTTTTCAGCAGGGATTCGATTTTTCATGGCAGGAATCCTTCTATTTTTAATGATGTCGCTGCGAAAAAAAGCAAATCTGGCTGTTCTTTTTTCTAAAGAATCATTCATCACAGGAAGTACGTTAACATTCGGAACGTTTGCTACGCTATATTGGGCGGAACAGTACGTTGCTTCCGGAGTTGGTGCTGTCCTGTCTGCAACGGGACCAATTATGATTTTGCTGATTCAAACAATGGTCTTGCACGTTAAGTTATCTATAAGAACGTTTGTAGGATGTGCAATCAGCTTGATTGGAGTGGCTCTGCTCCTTATGCCGAATCTGACTGTTTCCTACGATTCAATATGGCTGATCGCTTGCTTCCTTATTCTGCTTGGTCAAGTGGGTTATGCAGCAGGAACGATCTATTCCAAAAAGGTGTCAGAGCGTTTTTCAGGCACCTCACCTATTATGCTGAATGCTACTCAAATGATTTACGGCGGTGCATTGCTTCTGCTGCTGTCTTTGACATCTGAGCAGATAAACATAGGAGATCTTGCAAATAAGAATGCAATAGGATCGATCGTGTACTTGACCGTTTTTGGCTCTATGATTGCCCATACCATATACTATTGGCTTGTTTCAAAAACGGACCCGATATTTCCGTCCACATGGCTCTACATCTCCCCCATCATTGCCTTAGGACTTGGGAAGGTCTTGTATCAGGAAAAGATAACATGGCTCATGTTTTTCGGGGGAATCACGATCATTGCAGGATTAATTGTGATTAATTCTAAGGCCTTAATCACCCATTTTGCAAATAAGTGCCGTACTGATTCCGTTAAGAGTGAAAGTTATCGCGCTAATAAGGCTTAATGTTCAAGTCTCACATTTAAAAAGCGTTAGAATCCTATTCTGTAAATTTAGGTGATAATTTGCACTTAATTTAAGTGCTATTTTGCACGTAAAAGAATCAACTATAGGGATTGATCAAAAGGTCCTCCTGAACCCCCATATTAGCGTAAATAAAAAGAATCCATTTTGGAAAAAAATGAACAAAATAGATTATTTTCTAGTGATTAAGTATACGGTTTTTATAAAATAGTTTGATCATTTTTTGTGATCCTTTTGTTGATTGACAATAAGGTCGTTTAATTTTAAAGCTACAAACATGCATAACACCGTCCAAATTTTTGAACGGTGTTAAAATAAAGTTATTAATTTTGATTGTAGGTCAAAATTGCTCTTTCCACAGTAACAATAATGTCATTTAAAATCTATAATTCAATGCAATAACACAGCAATTTAGCCCTAATACCATTGTATTTTAATTATTTTTGGAATGTATATCCTGCTCTGGAGTTGCTAATTAGTTTGGATACTCCTTCTGGATAATAAGGCATTAGTCTATCTGCTTCCTCTAAATTTACCCATTCAACTCTTAAAATGTTTTTTTCCTTTGGAATTTGTTCAGGTGATTTTAGAACTTGCCCTTCAAACATAATAAAATATACATGATCTTCATTTATAAATGCTTCATTTAATGCAATAATATCGTTTACCTGCACATCATAGCCCGTTTCTTCTTTAACTTCTCTGATGGCTGCTTCTTTTAGAGTCTCATTTGCTTCAACTGCTCCTCCTGGTAAGGACCAAGTGTTATTTTTTTTATTTAGTACCACTAAAATCTTATTGGTATCCTCGTTAAACAAAAGTGTGTACACAACATCAACACGATTCAAATTCAATACTCCTTTTCTTATTAGTTAAGAGTTAAACAAGTTTATTGTAAATTAAACATCTTTATTTGTAATTAATTATCTTTATTGTCATTGAACACCTTTTAGTGATCCTTATAGAACTAACGCACCCGTAGTTTAAGTACAATGTTTCACAAACCTACTCAATTACCACTTCATTTATTACATGAATGCTGCCCGTCTATATGAGAGCAAGAGATGACTCTTCCACAAATTCTGTTTATTCTCTTGCTCCAGCTTAAATAGATCTTGATTATTTCTCTCAAAAGAATGCAAGACTTCGCTTCTCTTTCTCTCCTCAACAAAAAACAAAGAATGATACGGAGTCTTACTCGGAATATTTGAATGCCCTTCATGAATTTGATCAAAGAAACAAGTATATCGAAGGACTTCATGTAACAATAATAATACAATAAAAAACAATACGAATTTATTGTAAAACGATAAATCATATGATAAAATCATGTTGTCATTAAATAAGTGAGGTATTTTAAATGAATGTTAAACCAGGTTCAACCACTTTCTTAAAGGTAATTATTTTTCTGGTTGGAATTGCAGTTCTTGCATTGTGCATATTTTTGGTGCCTAAGATTGGGAATTTTGCTGGGGAATTGTATCCAGATATTGCTTATATGAAATCTCTCGTTTTAATCGATATGTACGTGGCAGCGATTCCTTTTTATTTCGCTCTTTATCAAGCTTTTAAACTTTTAAGCTATATTGATAAGAACCAAGCGTTCTCGGAATTATCGGTAAAGGCTTTAAAGAATATAAAACACTGTGCCATCACGATCAGTACCTTGTACCTGTTAGGTATGCCACTCTACTATCTCATGGCGAAAAGAGTTGACCCTCCAAGTTTCATACCAATCGGATTGGTCATTATTTTCGCCTCAATGGTGATCGCCGTTTTTGCTGCTGTTCTCCAAAGACTTTTACAAGAAGCTATTAATATAAAATCAGAAAATGATTTAACGATCTGAGGTGAATATCATGGCGATTATCATCAATATTGATGTGATGTTGGCAAAAAGGAAAATGAGCGTAACAGTACTTTCGGAGAGGGTTGGAATTACTATGGCGAATCTTTCCATTCTGAAAAATGGAAAAGCAAAAGCGGTTCGTTTTTCAACATTAGAAGCGATATGTAAGACTTTGGATTGTCAGCCAGGTGATATTTTGGAGTACAAGGGCGACGAAGACACTCAATAAAAACAGACAACAACTTTCTTCAACCAACGGGATTAGATAGTGAAATTAAGATGAAGGGATAGCTATTAAGCTATCCCTTCTCTGCGTTTATTATTGATATTTAATTAGAGAATTCCATTGAGAATTGCATTGAGAAGTGCATTGATATTAGTGACAAAAAATGTGATGTGATTTGCATTGTTTGCACCTCAAATGGGAACCCGTTAGCCGCAGCCATCCCTTCTTTAATATAAGCACCCGTTAATTTAGATAAGATAAAAAACAAAAAGGCTTATATTCCAAAGTGTATCATGTATTTATTTTCCTCTTTAGCCTGAAATATTTTAGAAGCTAATTCATTAAGTTCAGCAGATTTTTTATACATCGTTGAAGATGTAATCACATCATAAAACATTGATAAAGAATCAGGTGGAATAATTGTAATTCCCCAGTAAGCTAACCCAAACTCTGGGCGTTCAAGCGAATGAAAGTAGGTTCTCATAATAGATAAATGCTCATTTAAGTGATTAATAATTTCATCATCAACAGAAATACATTTATATTTTTGTGGTTCATAACCAATATTTCTTTTCAGATTTTCGATATTATCAATTATTCCAAAATCATGAACAGGCATTATTATCGACCTCCTGATACATAGTGAGCCTTCTTGCCACTTAAGATATTGCATAAAAGCATACTATTGTTTAAGTACATTTTTTTCAAAAACTCTATAATTGAAGGTCATAAGAATGAATATGTTGTACAAATAATATATTAAAAAGTGCTCATATTCCTTTGCATTAATCTATTTCCCATTTTACATCAATCTTCCCTTTCAAATTATCCCCTGTGACTATTAATATATATATACCTGCTTTTTCTGCATTAAACTGGATTACATTCGTATCAATGTCTCTATATTCTCCATACGTATCTTCTAGCTCTTTCATCTCTACTAACTTCCCGTTATTATCTAAAATATGATACCCATATCCTCCCTCATTCATTTGGTCAAAGGATATATAACTCGTTACTACATCTCCCTTTTTTAAAGATATTGGAATCTCGTTTTTTCCATTGAAACGCTCAAACTCTGCGGAAAATGATGATTTTGTCTTTTCTTCGGTCCAATCTTCTTTTATAGTAAAATCGAATAATCTTATACATAGCAGTAGAGGGAAGACTAAAAGAGAAATCCATACTAATTGCTTTTTTTTCTCTAAAAAATAGTAGCTAAAAGCATAGATAAATGCACATAATGCACCAACACTTCCAGCAATCAATGAAAACAAATTAATACCCATAAATGGAAAAAACACAATAAATCCTGCTAAACAGTGCAAAAGGATACTCGTCTTGTATGTGACCTCTCTCCATTTATACCTTACTAAATCGATTAGCACTGTCATCACTAGTGCATATCCACAAATTAATCCCCAAACCTTTATATTTGATATAGACTCTGTAAACTCATACAAATCAAATTCGGTTCCCAAAATGATATATATACACATAATAAATACTAATAAACCAAGCGCTGCTAGTTTATTAAGTATGTACTCCATTACATTGTTATTAAACGTTATTTCTAAATTCATAAATCCCCCTATATGAAATTTTTCAATATGATATAAATAATATTAGCAGACATTCCCAATATATTACACAAAGGATTTACAGATTGATTGCCCGGATAGCTTAAGTGTAACTTTTCACAAATAATCTTAAATTAGTATGCCTACTGTTCACTATTCCTCCACAATCTGGCCCAATTGTTGAATAAAGATCAAACAGCACTCTTTAACTATCCTGCCCCTTCGTATTATAAAGGTCAGCCAGTTATTTCTGGTTGAACAATTTTTATATCGATATATGATAACGGTATCCGGGTTAGAACGTTCCTGCCCGTGGGGCTTGGACCCCGTCAACTAAACAGTTCGCCCCCTACTTGCTTAAACATGATTTGGCTGGTTGGGACCAAGATCTCGTATAACAAGCGAAGCTATGATACTGCAAGAAGGATTTAGGGGTACCGGCAATATTCTTTAGGAGGAGATAATAAATGAATCCAGTAGTTGGTCTGGATGTATCGAAAGGTGAAAGTCAGGTTCAAGCATTCTTGGAGAAGAAGAAGCCTTATCAAGGAAGTTTTAAAGTTACGCATACCATTGAAGGACTAGAGAGCTTACACCAATATCTTAGAGAGATAGAAAACGTAACAGGAATTCAGGATATTTTTTATTTGTCTTAGGATGTAAAGCAACCTGGCCATAGGTTCTGTAACTGAGGTTTGTTAATCAAAGGGGAGCGTGTGTTGAATTAAGACTTTTTATGAGGTAAAAAAGGAAAGGCTTAAGGATCCGAATTCACCTCAAGCCTTTACTTGCCCTATCTTAAAAACCCATTGATATATATTTTTCTTCCAAATATTCTTCAAGGCCTTGATGGCCACCTTCCCTTCCCATACCACTCTCTTTCATGCCGCCAAATGGAGCTTGTGCAACGGTGGGAATTGCGTCGTTAAAGCCGATGATGCCGAACTCCAGAGCTTCGGATACCCTGACTCCCCTGCTTATATTCTGTGTATAAAAATAAGCGGCCAGCCCGTACTCTGTATTATTGGCAAGCTCGATCACTTCTTCTTCTGTATCAAACGGGATGATTGGTGCAACCGGTCCAAATGTTTCCTTGTATGTGATAAGCATATCCTTATTCACTCCACCCAGAACGGTAGGTTCATAGAACAATCCATCAGCCAATTCCCCTTCAACTCTTTGTCCGCCACAAAGAAGGCGGGCACCTTTTGCCAAGGCATCTTGTACATGTTCCTCTACCTTTGCCAGGCCATCACTGCTGACAAGAGGCCCGACTTCAACGGTTGGATCAATGCTATTTCCGACTTTAAGGGCTTGTACTTTTTCAACAAAAAGTGCAGAGAATTTATCGATGACAGAACGCTGGACGTAAATTCGATTTGCACAAACGCATGTTTGTCCAGTGTTCCTGAATTTGCTTGCAACGGCACCAGCTGCTGCGGCTTCCAAATCAGCATCTTCAAAAACGATGAATGGCGCGTGTCCTCCAAGCTCAAGGGAAAGTCTCTTGAGCTGCGGGGCTGACTTGGTAACCAGCAGTTTACCTACTTCAGTAGATCCGGTAAAAGAAATTTTTCTTACTATTGGGTTTTCAAAGATTTCATCCGAGATAGGTCCAGCACTGCCCGTTACGATACTGACCACCCCAGCAGGCACTCCCGCCATTTCTACCAATTTACCAAACGCTAATGCACTAATAGGAGATTGTTTTGCAGGTTTAACAATGACTGTACATCCAGCGGCCATCGCAGGTCCTACCTTACGCGTCATCATGGCCAACGGGAAATTCCAAGGGGTAATGGACGCAACCACTCCGATCGGCTGGCGGATCACCGATAGCCTTTTATTTGCAGCAGAAGGAGGTATCGTTTCACCATAAATCCGGCGGCCTTCTTCCGCAAACCATTCCAGGTAGCTTGCAGCAAAATCCACTTCACCCTGTGCTTCTGTAAAGGGCTTGCCCATTTCCAGACTCATGATTTCTGCTAATTCATCTTTATATTCATGCATAAGGTCATGCAATTTTTTTAGATATTTGCTACGTTCCTGAGCCGTCAATTTTGACCAGGTTTTAAATGCTTTCTCAGCAGCTGCAATTGCCACATGCGTTTCTTGGCGTCCGCCATTTGGAATCCTTGCAACCACTTTCCCGGTTGATGGATTTGTTACTGGTAAAGTTTCTCCGTTATGTGCTGCAGTCCATTCACCGTTTACATAGATTTTCAGTTCAGATAAATTGATTAATCCACTAGTTTTCAGCATGAATATGTCTCCTTTTTTTCGCTGGATTTGTAAAACGCTTAATTATATATACATTTTTAAGGATCAACTGTAAGGCAAAGAACGATTAGAGTCCTGAAACGTTAGTTCCTCTGTCAATGTCCGAGTTAATGGGTATCCTTTCATTTTTAAGAATGAATGTATATCCCACAGCAGCAATAAGGCAAATGACTACCGGTATAATCAAGGCTATATTGAAATTATTGAACTTCGCTATTAAGAGCCCAGTTGCGACTGGAGCTATCCAACCAGCGAGGTTCCCCACGAAATTTTGCAGCCCTGCAAGCTTTCCTTCCGCACCCTTTGGAGCAACATCCGAAACAGTAGCCCAGAGGATGCCCGCAGCCAATCCTTCACCACCGATTGCTATTGAGATATACGTAAGTGCCATAAAGGCGCTGTCTGTATAGATAGTCGGTATAATGGCTAATGGAAATAGCATGCCAATGGTTAAAACAGTTTTTCTTGCTTTTATGGAATTCCAGCCTCTTTTAATTAAGATATCCGACAACACACCTCCTAGAATATTTCCAAGAAAGGACATAATCCAAGGTAGCATCGTGAAAAATCCGGCTTTTAAAAGTGTCATTTCCCTTTCGACTACAAGGTAAGTAGGAAGCCAGGTCATCATTAAATAAGTAAGATAGTTATGCGCAAACAAGCCGTATAACATGGGGTAAACATTTCTGTATTTAAGGAATTTAAATGGCGAGATGTTTAGTGTCGATGCTTTTTCCTCTTGGCTTTGGTCTTCTTTGATATAGGCTACTTCAGCATCATTTGCAATCTTACTTTTCTCTGGATGGTTTTTGAAATAGAATAACCAGAATGCCAGCCATACAAAACCGATGAATCCAATTACCACAAAGGATGCTTGCCATCCCCAACTCTGGATAATCCATGCTAAAATGGGTGTCGTTATACCAATACCGATCGCAGTACCGGAATTAAAAATCCCGTTTGCAATGCCCCGTTCATGTGACGGCAGCCAGTCTGAAATAACGCGCGTATTGGTTGGAAACGCTGGAGCCTCTCCGATTCCCATTAAAACGCGGATACCGATCAGTGCGCCAAGCGAACGTCCAAATCCAGTAAACACTGTACAGAGCGACCACCATACGATGGCGATGGAATACGTTAAGCGGGCCCCTAATTTATCAACGATTATCCCGACCGGAATCTGCATTAAGGCATACGACCAAAAGAACGCTGACCCCAATATCCCGAATTCAACTGCCGAAAGCGAAAGATCTTTCATCATCGAGGGCCCTGCAATGCCAAGAATTGCCCGATCCATATAATTGATTGTTGTTGCGACGAAAAGGAGTACTACTACAAGCCATCTTCCATTGGTCTTTTTCATATGTCACCTCATTAGATAATTATTTCAGGTAGATAAAATGCTGCGGGAAATCCATATACGTCCGAAAAAAGTTAAAAAGCGAAAACTGATTTGAAATATGTTGGTGACTTTTACAATACAATTGAATCTTCTTTATACATTCACGATGGCCGTTTCTGAACTTTTGGCACCGCTTTCATTTCGATTACCATTATTAAAACCTTCAAAATCGCCCTCATAAGCCTTCTCTATAATCAGTTGGATATCCGATGCCTTCGTCAGCCTTGGATTAACGAACACGTTACCGCTTCTCATGGAATCTTCCACTAATTTCGGCAAAACGTCCAAGGAGACTCCAAGCTCTTTAATATTAAGAGGAATATTCATACTCCGATTCATCTCGATGATAGTTTCTATTGCTTTCTCAGCTGCTTGCGCTTTAGATAAACCGCTTACATCCCTTCCTAAAGCTATTGCAATTTCTCGATACTGATCCTCACATGCCGGCAGATTGAATCTCATGACAAATGGCAATAGTGCTGCATTTGCGATGCCATGCGGGATATTAAAGACTCCTCCAAATGTATGGGAAATGGCGTGTACATTACCCAATCGGGACTGTGAAAAGGCTGCACCAGCTAACAGGGAGGCTACAAGCATGTTTTCCCTGCTTTCTATGTCCGTTCCCACAAAGTACGATCGTGTTAAATTTTCACCGATCATCTTAATGGCCTGCATCGCGAAAGCCATGCTGACAGGGTTGGCAGATTTGGATGTGTAGGATTCAATTGCATGAGTCAGAGCATCCATACCAGTAGCTGCAGTAATCTCTTGAGGCAAATTTAATGTAAGGGCAGGATCCAATATAGCTAGCTTTGGAAACAGAAGTGAACTAAGTACACCTAATTTAAAAGAGGTGTCCTTATTCGTTACCACTGTCGAATTAGTAGCTTCACTGCCAGTTCCAGCCGTAGTCGGGATTGCTATGATTGGGAGCGGATAATTGGAAATCTTTCCGACCCCTTCATAATCAAGGATATGCCCTGGATTAGTAGCCATTGCCGCGATTCCCTTGGCTGTGTCAATGCTACTTCCTCCTCCTACAGCCAGAACTGCCTCAATCTTTTGTTGCTTAAGATACACTGTCCCCTGTTGGATTGTTTCAGCTGATGGATTAGGCTCTACCTCATCGTATATCTCAAAATAAAGGTTTGCCGAAGCAAGGGATTTTTCAATGCCTTGAAGGAGCCCGGCACCTCTAACCCCTTTATCTGTAACAATAAGTACACTCGATACACCTAAATCTTTAAGCAGTTCTCCTGTTTTTCCAGATATTCCGTTACCGCATTCCACCCGTGTCGGCATACTATATGTAAAAGGCATAAGAGACATTTTGCATCTTCCTCTCCAATTATTATTCTATTAGATAGTGAAACTTTTTCCGCCCCGGTCTGCAGATCCATTATGAATGGTTATGATACTTAACCTTAAGTGACTATTACCAGGGACAATGTTTCTATGACAAGTCTATAAGGCTTTTCTAATTAACTCTTCTAAACTCTGCTGGGTTGGCACTCTTGGGTTATTCCGAATTAGACGATCGATCTGGAGGGTCTTCTCAGCAATTTCGGGAATATCCTCTTCTTTGATTCCAATCTCCATTAGCTTTGTAGGCAGTCCAATTTCTCCAAGCAGGGTAAGCACAGATTTTGAAGCAGCCAAAGCGGCTTCCTTACCGGAAAGGCCATCCGAGTTCACATTGAATGCCTGTGAAATCTTCACCATTTTTTCTGTTTCTACAGCTGCATTATATTCCATGACATACGGAAGCAATAGCCCGGTAACCTCTCCATGTGGTGACTTCACAAGCCCTCCGATTGGGTAAGCCAATGCATGGGCTGCTGCCGTACCTGCATTAGAAAAGGACATTCCAGCAAGCAGGCTGCCCATTAGCATATTGGAACGGGCCTCAAGATTGCTTCCTTGCTGCACAGCAAGCGGCAGATTTTTTGCGATCAATTCAATTGCTCTGTAGGCGAGTACATCGCTTATGGGGATTGAGCCTTGGAATAAAATGCTTCCTTCTGCCTCGATATATGCAGAAGGTTTGGCTGTGTAAGCCTCAATCGCATGTGACAAAGCATCAATTCCAGAACAAGCTGTTACATAAGCGGGAAGCCCTAACGTTAATTCTGGATCAAGTAGAGCAACGGTTGGTCTTAGGTAATTATCCGAGATACCAACTTTCAGGTTATTTTCCACATCAGTCAATACCGCTACAGATGTCACCTCTGACCCGGTTCCAGCAGTCGTCGGAATCGCTATAAGAGGGGCGATTGGTCCGGGAACCTGGTTTTCCCCGCCATAATAATCCAGAGGATGTCCTCCATGGGCGACCAACAAGGCGACGATCTTCGCCATATCAATGCTGCTTCCTCCGCCAAGGCCAATTACTGCATCAATATCCATTTGAGATTCAGCAAACTTATAACAGTCCATCGCCGAATCTACCGGCGGCTCCGGTACGACCTGGTCATAGATAACTGTTTCGTAATTTGCTTGTTCCAACAACGACGAAATCCTATCCACGATACCTGCATTTTTGATTCCTGGGTCAGTAACGAGCAAAATGTTTTTCGCCTTTAATCTTTGAAGGATCAAATCTAATTGCCCGATCGCCCCGTTTCCAAATACGATTCTTTCGGTAGAATAAAAATCCCATGTATTTCTCATATCCCTTACCCCCAAAGTCTATAGATTGATGACGACCAGTTTTTCGTCTGTCATTTCTTGAATGGCATAATGCGGCCCCTCTTTGCCAATTCCGCTGTCCTTTACGCCGCCATACGGCATAATATCGGCTCTGTATGTAGAAACATCATTGATAATCACACCGCCAAAATGGAGTTCCTGTGTTGCCCGCATGGCTAAAGTGATATCGGATGTAAATAAACCAACTTGTAAGCCGAACTTCGTATCATTGGCCTGATGGAAAGCCTCCTCGATGCTATCGAAAGGAATGATGCTGATGACCGGTGCGAACATTTCCTGGCAGACTACCTTCATTTCAGGTTTCACGGCTATTAATATAGTAGGTTCCAGAATCGAATCCCGCCTTTTCCCTCCATATACCACTTTGGCCCCAAGACGCCCAGCTTCCTGGATCCATTCTTCCGCACGCCTTGCTTCTTTCTCGGAAATCATAGGGCCAATGTCCGTGGAAGGATCTGCAGGATTTCCGACCTTCAAGCTCTGTGCCACCTTTACTGCCTTATCCACAAACACATCGCAGATATCTCTATGAACGTAGATGCGCTGTACAGAGATGCAGGCTTGACCAGCATTCACATACCCCCGCGTGACACAGAGCTCAACTGCTCTGTCTAAATCAGGGACATCCTTGTGAATGATGTTTGGGGAGTTATTCCCTAATTCCAAGGTAACCTTACGAATTCCTGTACTGCTCTTAATGTGCCGACCTACGCCGGGACTCCCTGTAAAAGTGAACATCGCAATTCGTTCATCCTCCAAAAGGTATTGACCAGTTTCCTGCCCAAACCCGTTAACCACATTCAGAAAACCTGCAGGCAATCCAGCTTCGGAAAAAATTTCTGCGATCTTGCATGCGATGAGTGGCGTCATTTCAGCCGGTTTCAAAACGATTGCATTTCCCGCTGCCAACGCAGGAGCTACCTTGTGTATGGTGAGATTGAATGGGAAATTAAACGGGGTGATCGCACCGATAACCCCAACAGGAACCCGGATGGTGAAAGCCATCTTATTGTCGTTTCCAGACTGCCCCAAAGGAACGCCTGTACCGGCAATCCGTTTTGCTTCTTCCGCTGAAGCAATCATCGTTTGAATTCCTCTATCGATTTCCCCTCTGGCATCCTTTAATACTTTACCGACTTCCTGAACCAGAATCATCGCCAGCTCTTCTTTTCTCTCTTTAGCGATATCCGCTGCACGCATTAGAATCTCGTAGCGTTGATTGGAATCTAGCTTTCTCGTATTAAACGTTTCCAAGGCATTGGTTACCGCATCAGAAACCATTTTCCGTGATGCCCTGCCGATCTGGGCAATTTCTTCTTTGTTATATTTGTTAATAACAGCGATTGTATTTTGATCGGATATCCATTGCCCATTTATGAAATGGCCATAAAATGCGTTTTTTCTACTCAGCGTTGTGCTCATTGAAGATTCCTCCTTTGAAAAATAACGACCACATTTTTTCACTTCACAGTTATCTGCTAATAGATTCAACAAATTCATCAGTAAAACGCCTAAAATAAAGCGCTTCCATTTTAAACTTAAGATTTTGCCTGCCTATCAATACTCTTTAGTAAACTGTTTATCTGCTGTTTATAGAATCCTACTTCAAAAATCATATGTAATCGTTTCCGAAAATATATCACATAATATACAATTATGTAAATATTTAAAACTAAAAAGATTCAGTCTTTTTTGTATAAACCTTGATATTACAGTGTTTTTTACTTCTAATAATATAGATAGATTAAATAATTCATGATTATTTTTAAAATATTATATATAATCTATTCAAAACCCATCAAATATAATATATAATCATCAGTGATGAGGATATATTTTTGTAGCTTTCCAGCAGACTATGGAGTCTACTTCTAAACTCTCTATTCTTGATATCAATATGGTTTCGCCTTATCTTATTGATAGGGTCAACAAGCCGAAAGCTGCTTCAGTTTTAATTTAAGTTGTTACATCTATATGAAATAACACTCGTTCTCATAGAATTTTTTTAAGTTAGGGGCATTTCGATGATAAAGGAAAAAGAACGCGGAGAGACAACGGAATATGTCTACAATTTATTAAAAGAAAAGATTTTTGAATGGGATTTATCGCCGGGACAAAAAATCAATATCAGCCATTTAACCCGGGAAATCAACATTAGCGCCATACCTCTCAGAGAAGCATTATCTCGTCTGAACTCTGAGAACTTAGTCATCTTAGAACCAAATAAGGGGTATCGGGTCAGTGACATATTAGATACTGAAAATATGGCGAAAATGTTAGAGGCCCGGATATTACTGGAGACGCATGCGGTCCGGAATATTATCCGCTTAAATAATGTAAGCGTGACGGAAGAAATGGCCGCGCTTACAGATGAAATGTTTTCCACAAACACAGGTGCTTCCAACAAAAAAATACTAGATTTTACTCATTTAGATCAACAATTTCATCATGCCATCATGAACGCTGGAGGAAACCCGTTTTTATTTGAAGCATATAAAGGCATGCACTGTCATCTTCATATAGGCCGGTTTTATCACGTCAAAGGTGAGATCGACCAAAAAGACGCACCATCGGAACATATGGAAATCATTGAGGCCATCCGGACAAGGGATGTATACAGAGCCGAGATTGCGATCTCCAGCCACATACAGGATTCCATAGATCGTTTATTGGAGAGGACAAAAAGATAATACTTGGAAGCTATTGAGGATAATCTTCTTCTGATATCAGTCATCGTAATGGCTTTGATCACATTTCATTTCACTTTCAGGGGGCGATTTGGTTGAAAACCCCAAAAGAAACTTTAAAAAACTTGATCAAGACTAAACTGCACAAGGCAGGCCTTAAGGAAGGGCACGCTGATGTCGTTGCTGATGTGCTTGTCTTTGCAGATGCTAGAGGAATTCATTCACATGGGGCAACCCGGGTTGAATATTATTCTGAGAGAATTGCCAAAGGCGTCATCAACACAAACCCTAATTTCACATTCGAGAAAACGGGTCCAAGTGCAAGCGTGTATCATGGGGATAATGGTCCAGGTCATGTTGCAGCAAAACAAGCGATGGATGAAGCGATTTCAATTGCAAAAGAAACAGGCGTTGCATTCGTTCAGCAAACGGGCCAACTACGCTTGATGCAACAAAGATTTTAGATGAAAGAGGAGGTCTTGTTGTTCCGGATATACTAGCCAGTGCAGGTGGTGTCACGGTTTCTTACTTTGAATGGGTACAAAATAATCAAGGATATTATTGGTCAGAGAAAGAAGTGGCTGAAAAATTGCGCAAAGTAATGGTCGATTCATTTGAAAATAATTATCAAACATCACTGAGACATCAAGTGGATATGCGTTTAGCAGCTATATGGTGGGAATTAGAAAACCGGCAATAAAATTCCTCCAATTGTTAGTACAGGAAAAGAACCTCAATTCCTTTTCATCTATGAATTATGATGCTACTCCAAATAATTTATGTATGAATTCAATCTCGCTTTGGACAGACTTCACCCCTTGTTGAAGTTGTCCTTTTTTCAGCATATGCATCACCTCCACTCCACAGATGATCTGTTTGGCTGTTTGAAACGTTTTTAATCCTAGCATAGAACGGACTCGCTTCTTTATAAAGCGATGATCTTGCTCCACTATGTTATTCAAGTACTTCCGTTGTCTAAGTTGCATACCATCAGGTATGCTTTTCTCTTTTTTCAACTCTTCAATGGCTATAGGATAAGCTGGATTCTTATCCACCGTCATGACACGAGGCTTAGAAACATGAAAAGACCGCAAGGCTTTCTTGAAGAAGCGCTTTGCAGCCTTTTTGTCTCTTGTTTTACTGAGATAAAAATCAATCGTGTTTCCTTTGGAATCCACAGCACGATACAGATACATCCATTGACCTTTTACTTTGATATACATTTCATCGACTCTCCAGGAGTCATTTGTCGGCTTAAGATGACGCCGTACCCTTTCATCTAATTCCGGTCCATATTGATGAACCCAATGCATAACCGTTGTGTGAGCCATCGATAAGCCGCGTTCTTCCATCATCTCCACTAAATTACGAAAGCTCAAGTTGTACCGCAGGTACCATCTCACTGTTAACAAAATCATGTCAGGTTGATAATGTTTCCACTTGAATAAATTTTGCTTTTCCATACTGTCCACTCACCTTTTTTAGAGTACTAGTATCAGTATGTCCAAGATTTAGAGATTAATTGCTATTATTGTAGTTTTTGCACCAGAACCTGAAAAAGCATATTTACCCCTTTTGTGTTTTTAAATCTCATACAATTATCCTGCCCCTCTAGTTGAAGAAGAAAACAACATAATCACAATAGAGCCAATTCAATAAGAAGAATATAAAGTAATTGAATGGATAAAATATTAATGAGTAACCCTAATTACTCCGATAAAAGCTCTTCTCATATAGAGAGGGGCTTTTTTATTTAGCCTCATTTAAAAATTAATGTGATAGTTAAACAAAAGAAAAAAGACCTAAATTTGATCCTTTGTATGGTCTTTTTCAACTAAACCAGCTAATAGGATGTCAATATATTTCTCTAAAATTTTCATTTCCCTTATGATATACTATTTTTGGCCATGCCAAATAACCCTTCAAAACCATTTTGGAAGGATTTTTCTCTGTTTCACAAAACCGTTAATTAGGCTAAATCTAGGAACGTTTCTTTTCTCTTTAATAGAGCGTAAATCCAATGAAGCAACTTATTAATACAGGCAACGATTGGCACTTTGGCAGGTTTTCCTTCTGATTTTTTCTTATCATAGAATGCTTTAAGCTTTTTGTTCCTTGAACTTCTTATGCCGCATAGTACGGCAAGATACAGAGAATGACGTAGTCTGCTCGAACCTCTTTTTGTAATACGATTAATGGTTGCCGTAAACTTACCCGATGAGTGAACACTTGGATCTACTCCAGCGAAGGCAACCAGTTTTTTCGGATGATTAAACCGATCGATTTCACCAATTTAAGAGATAATCGTGGCTGCGATTTTTTCTCCGATACCGGGAATCGATTGGATGATCTTATATTCTTCCAGTTCATTTGCCAGGACCACTATACGATCTTCCAAATCAGAAAGGTGTCCCTGGTAATGAAAAAGCAACTCAATATACATACGAAGATTGATTACGTGACTTTCATACACGTTTTTTTGAAATGGATTTCTAGATGCGGAATCCATTACTTTTTTTGCTTTTTCCCATGCCCATTCACCCAATCGGCTAGAACAGAACTCTATAACACTCTCTGCTAGTCTACTTTCTCCGGCTGTTAATACCGCCTCTGAAGTAGGATATTCCTTTAACATCAATAAAGAAACCTTCGAATTTAGATCCCCAAAAACCTTCCGGTATTCAGGAAACACTTGATCTAAAATGGTGTGAAACTGAAGTTTAGCTTCCACATACATATTCGTTACGATTTCCTGTTGTCTGGACAAATTCCGAAGGTCTAATAGCTGAATTCCTCTAATTTTATGAGGTTCTAAATCCTCTTTGTAATACAGTACACACAACTGGTACTCATCGATAGCGTCTGTTTTTACCTTCCGTAAACTGGACTTCTTTGCCTGATAAGAAATAATCGGATTTAGTAAGATAATATAGAATCCCTTGTTCCTCCAGGTATTGAATAACGGGAGAATGGTAATGCCCTGTAGATTCTAAAATGACCATAGGCATCTGCCCTGTCACCTCTTCAATTTCTTTTAGAAATTCTAAAAAATGATCTAACTCCTCTTTGATATGCTTTATTGAAAAGCTCTTCCCATACGGTTGAGATTGATCTAAGAACGCCTGAACTTGGCTCTCTCCTTTTGCCACATCCAGACCAACAACTGGATTCATTATCTTTACCTCCTCTACTTATTAACCAGTACCCCTAGTCCTCCATGTAGTGTCATAGCTTCGCTTGTTATACGAGATCTGCGTCCCAACCAGCCTCAAACATGTTTCTACTAGTAGGGGGCGGACAGTTTAGTTCACGGGATCAAGCCCCACGCACCCGTACGTCCTACCCTGGCTACTGATATAATAGATTCTATTAAAAAAAGGTCAACCAGTAAAAACTGGCTAACCTTATAATACGAACGCACCTGTTACTTGAATAAAAGGTAATAATTCTTATTGAGACAAATGTTTGTAATCTAATATTTCTATTTTAAAACTATGATTACATTTCAGTTGATTAAGCTTTTCACTGTCACAGGATGGAGATATTCTTAATTTAACTTGGTCGTCTACAATCTAATGGTTTATTCCGTTCGGAAGAGACTTGAATTTTTATATCGACATCGTAAGAATGATTTTCATTGTAACTTATGCCAACAATTCTTTGCCATTGCCAACTCAAATTATGTCCATACATTAAACTTTATTCAATTTCATAACAATCAGATAACCCATCGGGGGTTTATCCGTTACGTTTGATGGCATGTGTTACCTTCCTGAATACTCCAATTATAAACTAGTTACATTTGGTTTAATCAATTAGATTTCCTTCTATGGACAGTACTTATTGGTAACCTAACTTCAACCGTAGTACCATGATTTTTTTTACTTTTTACTGTTATTTTCCCATTATGTTCTCGAACAATTCTAAAACATAACATTAAACCTAAACCAGTACCTTTTTCTTTATTACTATAGAAGGGCTCACCTAATCGTTGAATTCGATCCTCACTTATCCCATTTCCATTATCGATTATTTTTATAAGAACATTTTTTCCTTCTATACTTCCTTGGATTTTCACAAATCCACTATTAGGAATTGCTTCAATGCTGTTCTTAATTATATTAATGAAAACTTGTTTTAATTGGTTTTTATCACACATAATCTGAGGAAGATTTTGTTTATACTCTTGGAGAATTTGTACGTTTTTCAAATTTGCTTCTGATTTTAATAACGTCTCAACTTCAATAAGTATATTTTCAATATTTACTTTTTTAAATTGAATTTCTTTTGGTTTGGCAAGATTAATAAATTCTTCCAGAATTTCCTCAATACGCTTAAATTCTATGAAAATTCTTTCGAAAAACTCTTTCTTAATAATTCCTTCTTCTAAAAGTTGAATGAATCCCTTTATTGAAGTAAGAGGGTTTCTAATTTCATGTGCAACACCTGCAGCAAGTTGACCCACAACTGATAATTTCTCTGATTTTGACAGTTGTTGTTCCATTTCCCTTTTTTCTGTAATGTCTCTCCCTAGTAATATAAAATGTTCTGGCTCCCCATTTTCTCCAAGTACTGGGGTACCTAGGCCTTCAAATAATACCGATTTCCCATCAACGTTCAAAAACCGAGCTTCCATCCTTAATGGATTCATAGTATTTAGTACTTGTTCAAATCCTATCATTACGCTTTGTTTGTCATCAGGATGTATTAAATCAAACGATTTTTCACCTACATATGATTTTAATGGGGCACCAATTAATTTTCCAAGGGAAGGTGATGCATACTGTATCGTTCCATTAGTATCCAATAACATTATTATGTCCGTCATGTTTTCAGCAATCAATCGATATTTAGCTTCGCTTTCTTGTAAAGCTTTCTCCGCTCTTTTGCGTTTCGTAATATCTATACATGAACCTATTACTTGTACTACTTCACCCGCTTTTTTTATAGGACGTAAAGTTGCAAGATAATTAATTCCATTTAGCTCGTCCTCATAAGTAACAAATTCTTCTCCTTCCCAAGCCATCTTATAGTAGGCAGTTTTATCAATGGCAGTTTTATAAGGTAGAAAATCATCTAATTCTTTTCCTATCACTTGAGAAGGAATTATTCCAAAACGGTATAATAATTCCCCATCACATTGTGTATGAATAAATCGTTCATTAATTTTTTTATACTTAAATATCATCCCTTGCTGCAAACGAATCGTATCTTGTAACTCTCTTTGGGCTGATTCCAAAAATTCTTTCAAAAACAATTGTTGGTTTTTATCTTTAGAGATTCCATGTTCTTCAACTATTTTTTCGATTTCAAACCGTTTTTCTTGTAATTGAGATGCTGTTAATGGCTTACTTAAAAAATACCCTTGCCCTTCATCACATAAATGTTGTTGTAGAAAAACCAGTTGTTCCTTTGTTTCTATTCCTTCTGCCACTACAATCAAATTCAAATTATGAGCCATTGAGACAATGGTTTTAACCATGGTTTCATCATTTGGATTGTTATGAAGTTCTCTCACAAAACTCTGGTCAATCTTTAGGGTATCAACTGGGAAGTTTTTCAAATAACTTAATGAACTGAAACCTGTACCAAAATCATCAATACTTACACGGACACCAATCTTTTTAAGTTGTTGTAACATTAAAATTGTACGGTCAATATCGGCTGTCATAGTTTCAGTGATCTCAATTTCTAAAAAGAGTGGTTCTAATCCTGTTTTTTGAAGAATGGATTCAATGGTATCAATTATATTAGTCTGATTAAATTGAATAGCTGATAAATTGACGGAAACAACTGTTGAAAAACCTTGTTGCTGCCAAGTTTTATTTTGTTTACAGGCAGCATTCAAAGCCCATTCTCCAATAGGTAAAATTAATCCTGTCTCTTCAGCAATAGGTATAAATGTTCCTGGTGATACCATTCCCCATTCTGGATGGTCCCAACGAAGTAATGCTTCAACACCCACAATTTTCCCCGTATTTAAATTGATTTTAGGTTGATAGTGAAGTAATAACTGATTATTTTCTATGGCCTTATGGAGCTCTATCTCTAATTTTAAAGCGTCTACTCTTCCTTCATTTTCATCAAAGGCGTAGAACTTATATTTATTTCTACCCTCTTTTTTTGCATGATACATTGCATTTTCTGAATGTTTTATTAATAATTCTTCACTTTGTCCATCCTTAGGAAACTGGCTAACTCCAACACAGATTGAAATTTTTATGTCAAACCCATTTATACAAAATGGACTTGAAAATGATTCAATTATTCGTTCAATCACAGATGAAATTTCATTATCATCAAGGTTTTCCAGTGTTAGAAGAAATTCATCTCCAGAGTATCGAGCTATGAAACCAAATTGAATTATTTTTTTCTCAATTTGTCTTGATATTTGTTTTAATACCAAATCACCTACTTCATGACCATATGTATCATTAACATTTTTAAAATTATTAATATCTATAAATAAAACAGCAAATGAACCACCAATAGATTGTGATTGTAACTTGCGTTTTAAGTATTTATTAAAGTAAAAACGGTTCGGTATTTCTGTTATAACATCGTAATTAGCTAGAAAATTAATTTTTTGATACTCTTTCTTTTGTTCTGTAATATCTCTAAAAAATACAGACAAGCCTTCCTCAGAAGGAAATGCCCTTATTTCATACCATCTATTATTAAAAAACTCTTCAAATTCTGCAGGTACTTGTTCCGACAATGCCCTTTTATATCGTGATACAAATTTATGCAAGTCACTGTGTGGTAATACATCATAAATATATTGGCCAATCACATTTTCACGTTTAATTTGTAAAAGTTTTTCTGTAACATTATTTATATATTCAAATTTCAATTCATTATTTAACGAATAAAATGCATCGGATACTCGCTCCAAAATATCCTTAGTATTGTTTATAGCACTCAATGGTGATCTCCTTTCATTTGGACTAAAAAAGGAATTGAATTAAATATTAAAATATTCCCTAATATATTATATAGTTATTTTCCATTGCAAGGACATACTTTAATTACCCCGTTGATATTCTTAAAAAACCATTGAGCCTTCATCCATTATTAATCCCTTTTTGAACAGAGTACCTAGCATCATGGCTTTTTTCCTCCTTCAACTGCTAAACCAACCAGTTAGTTCATTAAGAAAAAGGTTGCCGCAACAACCTACTTTATTAGCACCTTGTTAAAGAAAGACATACCTAATGAATGATTCCTGGCCAATGTCAAAGATAGGACTTAGACCTCCATGCTATGCCTATCCAAATTAACAGTTGAATTATCCATCATCTAAAAATTACAGACAAAAAGACTTCTATACACACAGTATGAAGTCTTTTTGGAAAGAGAAGAGTATTACGGTTTTAAAACGACTTTTATACTTTCATCCTCACGATTATTAAAAATTCGATAACCTTGACTTGCTTCTTCAAGGGACATTTTGTGTGTGATAATATCTCTTGGGTCAAATTCGTTATTTGTTATTTTTTTAAACAATTCTGGCATAAAATGAATGACTGGAGCCTGTCCCACTCTAAGATTAATATTTCTAACCCAAAATGCACCTAATGGAAATAGATTATAGTTACCCCCGTAAACACCAGTCATTTGCACTGTCCCATACTTTCGGACAGCTTTAGTAGAAATTTGAATAGGTCCAAGTTTTTGTTCCAGAAACTCTAGGGGTGGTTTCTTTCCGTCCATACCTACACAATCGATGACGACATCTGCCCCACCATGTGTGATCTCTTTTAAATGTTCGCCCATATCAGGGTATTTTGTGAACTCAAATACCTCAACATTGTTCATCTTTTTCGCATGATTGATTCGGTAATCCAAGTAATCAACTGCTATTACACGCTTTGCACCTTCCATCCAGGCAATTTTTTGTACCATCAACCCAACAGGTCCACATCCAAGAACAATAACTGTATCGCCTGATTTTACACCTGCATTTATTACACTCCAATAAGCTGTTGGCAGAACATCCGATAAAAAGAGCAGTGACTCATCCTCCAATTCGCATGACTCCGGGATAACAAAGGGAGTGAAGTTTCCAAAAGGGACTTTTAAATATTCAGCCTGACCACCTGGATGGTTACCGAACTTCTCAGTATAACCAAAGTATCCGCCAGAATCATAATGAGGGTTTGAGTTATCGCATTGGCTTTCCATTTCATGTTGGCAATAAAAGCAATGTCCGCATGAAACATTAAAGGGAACGACAACACGGTCAACCTTTTTTACTTTTGTTACTTCAGGTCCAACTTCTTCTACAATACCCATTGGTTCGTGGCCAATAATATATCCTGGGGGTAATGGCATGTTACTTTGATATAAATGCAAATCAGATTCGCAAATAGCAGTAGAAGTAATCTTAACTATAATATCGTCTTTTCTGATGCTTAATTTGAATAAGGTAAATGTAGCTCTCAAGACAGGGGTGTTCACTTTTCTTAAATCTTCTTCTATGCGTATTTCATCCAGAAGTAAAAATTACCTCCAAAAAGTTAAAAAAAGGGTTTGATCCCTTCCCTTCTTACTCATAGTCCATATCCATAGTTGTACAATCTATTTTTCCAAATGAAAACAACCATCTTTATGGCTTAAGGACCACTTTAATACATCCATCTGTCCTTGTATCAAATACTTCATACCCATGCTTTGCTTGGTCAATTGGAAGTACATGGGTTACAACATCGCCAGGATCTACTTTTCCTTCTGATATTAGTTTATAAAGGTACGGCATATAAGGAATAACAGGAGCCTGTCCGGTTTTAATTTCCACGTTTCTTTGGAAAATATCTCCTAGGGGGAATCCATTATAACGGCCGCCATAAACGCCTGTTATTTGTATGGTTCCCGCCTTACGCACGGCTTGGGACGCAATTACAATCCCTCCCATGGCTCCCCCATGTAATTTAAGACCCGATGCAAGATATTCCATCGGAGTCATTTTGCCACTCATCCCGGAACAGTCAATAACGATATCTGCACCACCTTTAGTGATTTCTTTAAGGTATTCGCCAGTGTTTTCATATTGTGCAAAATTTACGGTTTCGACTTTATTCGTCCTTTTTGCATGCTCTAAACGATAATCGAGATGGTCGACAGCAATCACTCTTTTCGCCCCTTTTAACCAAGCGAATTTTTGAGTAAGTAAACCTACAGGACCACAGCCTAAAACGATAACCGTATCGCCAGATTTAACACCTGCGTGATCTACACTCCAGAATGCCGTGGATGCTGCATCAGCGAGCAACACCAATTTTTCATCTTCTACCTCGCAGTCTTCTGGGATTTTGAAAGGGGTAAAGTTTCCATAAGGAACACGCATATATTCAGCTTGCCCGCCCGCATACCCACCAGTTGTTTCTGAGTATCCAAAAAAACCACCCATTTCCCCATGAGGATTTGAATTATCGCACTGACTTGTAAGGTCGTGGTCGCAATACCAGCAGCTCCCGCAGCTAACGTTAAAGGGGATAATGACCCGGTCTCCCTTCTTTAACTTAGTTACCCCTGGTCCAACTTCCTCAACAACCCCCATCGGCTCATGACCAATGACATAATCTGTAGGCATATTGGGAATTAATTGATGAATTAAGTGCAAATCGGAGCCGCAAATCGCTGAAGTAGTGACTTTTACAATAATATCATCCGAATTTTTGATGTTAGGGTCTTTAACTTCTTTAACCTGTACATTTTTATTGCCCTGGTAAGTTACGGCTTTCATGATGCTTTTCCTCCTTTATTTATTCGGCGTTGCGAACATGCCGAGTCTGTCAGTATCATTCGGGAAAAGATTCATCCCAGCGATACTAACCGCCATATCGGCTGATTTCAAATCTAATTCCACCTGTTTACCTACATCGTTCGGATAAAGCCAGCCCTTACTGATCATTAAATCGGATAACTCACCATGTAAATCAATAGATTGCTCCATTTGCTGGTACAATGCTTTTCTCAATGCGGGATTCGCTGTTTCAGATAATGCAATACCATAAGTATGAATCCCACTTTTGATAGAGAGTAGAAAATCTAACGCGAAAGAGGAATCAGCCATTTCCGGCATATGTTCAGCGCCTTGAGGATCTAAAAAATCCATTTCCATTTAAATTTCACCTCATTTTTCATAGTTTGTTCGGGCTTCTTTATAAAAACCCTTTAGCTCGTTTATAGCAGCTATAGATTGTTGTACGTCTTTTTCCATTAATGCTTTTAAGTCATTGTCAAAGCAAATTCCTTGCATTAATTTAGATCTCATTAAACCTATTGTTTTAAAATTTAAAATTTCATGCGTTTCCATGGTTTCATGAAATGCCAAGCTTTCATTTTCCATACGTTAACCTCCCTAATCTATATAACAAAAATACCTTTCCCAGTTCATCTGTTTGTTATACGGAATATTGACCGATAGGTAGTTTTTTTCGCAAAATATACGTTACCTTTGCAAATGATGATGTATAAAAACTTTTGTATTACGAAAGATATGTAAGTGAATTCTCAAAGAAATGGAGCGAAAAATCATGACCAAAAATTTAGGACTGCATGAAACTTTAGAGGCGCACGAAATTTTAACTTTCAAGAGTCTTTGTCTAACAAAGTCCTCTTCAATGAGCAGTTTAGTGCAGGATACAGAACTACAAAATATTCTATTAAAAGACATGAGCACTGGGACTCAAGATATTCATAAACTGCAGGAAATTCTGACAAATCGAGGGGAACAGTAATGACAAATTTTTTGCAAAATATGGCGGGGATGGGTGGCATGACTGATCAGGTGATTGCAACGGACTTCTTAATATCCGCAAAATCAGGAATTAGAAATATTGCATTTGCCATTACAGAAACAAAAACACCTGAATTGAAAGCAGCCTTAAGAGAACAGCTTCGTGTAGCTGTAGAAAGACACGGAGAGATAAGTAACTATATGATTTCAAAAGGTTACTATCATCCACATGATTTAAGTGAACAATTACAAGTTGATATAAATACAGCAAATACAGCCCTAAACCTTCCTCAACAATAAAGTCAACTCATGGATGTGAAAACAGACAGATTACACAGAGGTACGGGCAAATGGAAAAAGAGCAATGAATTTCTCGAACTTGAGATACATTGCTTTTTTTAGGGGGGGATATTATAGCAAGTTCTTAGCTAAACGGGGGAATAATCGTAATGTAGATGATCCAATCTATAAGACCGGGGTCTTTCACTCCGATTTGTTCAGTAGGGGAATAAACTTTTATTTGAATGGCATTGATAGCAATAATTTGATTAGTGGAAAGATAGATAATATCCAACGTCATACTATCTATCCACCAATCCCTTGAATGCTTCGTCATGTTCTTTAATAACATCTGATAACATTTCCATAAATTCTGCATCTACCCCTTTTGGTAATTTCACATTTTTATTTTTCCTTAAAATGATTTCTTCACCCTTGAACTCAACCTCTAATTCGTCTCCAAAGGCTAAATTTGCAGTTTTCAACATTTCAACCGGAAACGTTATACCCAAGCTATTTCCGACTTTAGTTAATTTCCTAATAGCCATTATTCATTCCTCCTTAAATAGAAGTTATAATTGTTATTACTATTATTACATTAGTCTTTATGGTTTATACTACTTTTAACTTGAATCTGTTATTTTTGATCACAAAAAAAAACTTGCAAATCCAGACCCTAAAAGGGACCTTATTCAACAAGCTGAACATCCTCCATTATCCTACCAATTCTTTAGTATAAAATGGTATAGCAAATATTATCTTATGAGCACGTTAAGGTTCAAGAACACTATGCCATTATCCCGACAAAAACCATTCCTTCTAGTTCCACTCTGCAAGGCTTAACGCTCGAAGAACGGAACATCTATTTTGAGGTGCTTAACACAACCCTTGCTATGTTCCATGAAGATTATGTGTATGAAGAAACGAAAGTCATAACAGATGTAAATCAACTTGATTTTGAGACTACTTGAAAGACCGAAAATAGTAAAGGATGGAAGGAGCTCATTAATATTCCAATGAGCGATGAAAAAGAGTCGAAGAATGACGACACACAAGCCCTCATTCCAATGATGAAAATATGCGGAAAAACCGTTGAAAATGAAGAAGAAAAATATTGAAATCATTAAGAAACAGCAATATATCGAGGTAAAGAAAAATATAGTCAATATCACCGAAAAAGGAAAGATTCTTTGTCAGTCCATCGAAGGAAATTTATTGTCCAGTCCTTCCATGACAGCTAAATGGGAAACATACTTAAAGAAAATATGAAATGGCACCGGTTCACAAGAAGCCTTCCTGGGGAACATTGCAAAATTCATTCATAAATAATTGGCAGAAGTGCCAGAACAATTAAAGACAGAAAGCATTACACAAAGTATTGAAACAGTTCAGCAATCGGATATCATTGCTCCATGCCCTGCCTGTAAAAAAGGGAATATCAGTTTCAAACGTTCCTTCTATGGATGCTCGGAATATGCAAGTGGGTGTAAACAGACATTCCCATCTCAAATGCTTGGAAAGAAAGTGACAGAAAAACAGGATTTATGCACCAAGAAGAAAACAAGTGTGATCAAAGGGATGAAACCGAAGGCAAAAGAAAAGAAGCCTTTTGATGCTTCTCTTGTTTTGAAAGATGATGGATCGATTGGATTTGAATTTGCAAACTCTATCACAATTGATAGGGATTTTACTATGAAAGAGTATATGCCGAATGATTCGCTGAATGAATCTACTTACTGCTATAACCTTTTCTGATTTTGATCTCCGAAGAAAAGAAAGAGTATATGTGATAAATCCAAACGAAAAAAAGTAAAAAATAACAAAAACCCTATAACTAATTTGCCCCTTATAGTTTTTGTAGGTCGTGGGTTTTACTTAATGAAAAAAAAGATAGCTTAGAGCACCAAAAAAAAACGATTTTCCCTTAACGTGGGCAAAATCGTCTTTTCTGGTGCTTAATTTGAATAAGGTAAATGTAGCTCCCAAGACAGGGGTGTTCACTTTTCTTAAATCTTCTTCTATGCGTATTTGATCCAGAAGTAAAAATTACCTCCAAAAAGTTAAATAAAGGGTTTGATACCTTCCCTTCTTACTCATAGTCCATATCCATAGTTGTAAAATCTATTTTTCCAAATGAAAACAACCATCTTTATGGCTTAAGGACCACTTTAATACATCCATCTGTCCTTGTATCAAATACTTCATGCCTATGGTGCTTTATTTATATTTTTAAATCTAAGATGAAGCAGGCTTTTCAATTTGAGTTAAGTCACTTCTTTATTATAGGACAGTTGCGGGAATATCTGACAAAAAAGGCAGCTCCCTGATAGGGGATAGCTACCTTCATTTACGATTACTATGAAAAGGTAGGAGCAGGGAATTCATCAATTCTCATACGAAGTAAACTATATGGTTTTTCCCGCAGGTCTCTTCCATAATGAAATCTCGCCTGCCGATGTAATTGATTCACAATGACATATAAGTATTGATCAGGGCCAATCGAAAAAGTATCCGGCCATAAAATTCTCGGGTCATGTGCGATGGTTTCCATTGCGCCATTCGGCAATATCTTCCGGATACTATTGTTTTCATAGTCTCCCGCATAAACGGTTCCTTTTGCGCCGGTGATCATTCCATCAGACGCACCTTTTTCCCCAAAATACTGCACATATTGGGATAAATTCAGGTCCTGTATCCTTCTGTCTCTTAGGGCTTCTGTTGAGATCGAGAACAACTGACGGCTGGTTAGCGGAGCATAAAATAAAACCTTTCCATCAGGAGAAATCGCTAAACTATCGGAAGCCAATCTAAATGGGAAAGTCGAGCCGTCCGGGTTTCGATTCATCAAAATTTCACCTTCTACTTTCGGTAAAAAATAGGGATCAGGTGAAGTTGATATTGCCCCATTTAACCGTCTAAACGCGTTCCCATTTTCTAAATCTACGACGATAATAGCCCCTTGCCCTCTGGAAGAAGAATCCGTTATATATGCATAGCCTGCTCTTCCAACCCGAAAATCCAAACGGACATCATTCAGATAAGTTGTTGGCAAGACAACATCTTCTGTAAAGATATATACTCTCCTTATTGTATTCGTGCTTAAATCAACAGCAACTAATTTTGCTCCCCCTTGAATAGGTTCAGAAAAATTTGGTGCCCCTGTATCTAGTACCCAAAGTGTTCCTCTTCCATCAGCAACGATACTTTGGACACTGACGAAAGACATCGTAATATTCCCAGTATTAACTAAATTGGTTTCTACACTGGGATAAGGCTGCAATTCACCCTCAACAATTTCCGCCACAGTAAATTGAACGTCGTCTCCCCATTTCGGAAAGCATACAAAAATACGACCGGTTTCGGAAACGCTGACACCTGTGGGCATAGCCCCATAAAAAGCATGCACCAGTTCAAACTGCCCAAAATATTTTTCCATAGGTAACATAGGTTGCATGATATCCTCCTCATCAAATCCGAACGGATATCACCTATATATGATGAAAATTTTTTGTAGTGCCTGGTTCTTGATAAATTTTCTATCGTGATGGATGGGATGCTGTGGGTTTATTAGTCCAGGAGAAACATGGGAGTTTCGATAAAGTGATTCAAACTTCCATGTTTCTCCAAAGACGGGGAATGAGAGCATCTGAATTTACGTTTGCAGTCAATTTTAGAACTAACATAAAAACTATTATGATTTGCTCCCGTCCAGCAGCCTGGTTAGAAAATAAATCTGTCTCCTTTAAAGGGGAGTATTTTTAAGTTTAGTGTAACTTTTTCATCCTGAGCATAAGTAAGAATTTTTAGAAGCCTAAGCAATATTCATTTAATATAGATTATTTAAGAACCTCATTTACTTATGATACGGTTCCCCGTAACGAATCTAAATGAGGTTATAAAACCATGGATATATTTTATTTTTCATTTAAAGATCTACTTTACCACAGTCAAAACTAATACCTGTTTCATTTTATTTGCCATTTTTCAACGTTGAAGTCTTTTACTTTTGAGTAAATAATTTTGGTGTCTAAAAAAGTTTTAAAAATTCTTTTGCTGCTTTTGATAAATAACTATTCTTCCTCCAAATTACTTTGGGTTCAGATATTAAGGTCTGATCCTTTAGCTGAATGACTCTCAATCCTCCCAATGAATGGAGGGATAATAACGAGAGCGGTAAGATCGTTGCACCAAACCCCGATGAAACGAGACCAAGTAACATAATTAAATCCTGACATTCGCACAGTATATTTGGTTCTAAATTTAACCGTTGAAATTCATTGACAATTTGTCCATACGCACCTAAACCATAGTTTGGTCGCAACAGAATCAATGGCAAATCGATGATTTCCTCTAACCTGCATTGTTCTGATCCACTCCACGTCCATTTTTCAGGCAAAACAAGCACATATGGGTCACTTTCCAATGTCATTTGAGAGATACTTTTTTCTGTTATTGGACTATTTGTTATCGCAATCTCAATCTGACGTTTAGATAACATTTTTATGAGATGAATCGTTTCACCTTCCCATACTTTGAAAGTAAGACCAGGATTTTTCTCACGAATATCTACCACCTTGGAAAGAATTAAAGATGCACAATAAAGATTGGATCCAACAGATAAAATCCCACTGGCGTCTTTCCTCAATTCTTGAACTTCTACCATTGTTTCATCAAGTTTATTTAAAAGTTCTTTTGCTCGAAGAAGTAATCTTTCCCCCTCCAAGGTTAAATTAAGACTTTTGTTATCTCGATCAAATAAAATGACGCCTAGCTCTTCTTCCATTTGTTTGAGTTGTCTGCTCAAAGGGGGTTGAGCAATATTTAATTTCTTTGCAGCTGTCGTGATCTTACCTTCTTCTGCTATAGTGACAAAGTATTTTAACTGTCGAATATCCAAGATGAAACCTCCATCATACCTAAAAGATATAGTAAAAAGATAAAACAGATATTTTAAGTATTGATAAATCAAGTATACACTAAGATGTAGTGTAATTCATAAGTTGAAGGGGAGTGACTTTGTTGTTCAAAAAAAATATCATACAATTTCCAAAGCTTTTATCAGTTGGGAATATATCGAATGGATTTGTGGCCTGGCTTTTTGGTTCAGCAGGACCATTATTAATTGTTTTACAAGCTGCTGCAAAAGGTAATTTGTCTGGTAGCATAACCAGCTCATGGATTTTCGCCATTTATGGAATGGGGGGACTCCTAACGCTCATCGTCTCCTTATATTATGGGCAACCCATAGGCTATGCCTTTTCAATACCTGGAGCCATTCTTGTCGGCTCAAGCTTAACCCATTATTCTTTCAACCAAGTGGTTGGTGCCTATATTATAACCGGGATCCTTATTTTTCTTTTAGGATTATCTGGCCTTGTTACAAAATTGATGAAGGTTTTGCCTATGCCAGTTATGATGGGGATGGTGTCAGGCGTCTTACTCCCTTTCGGAACTGAAATGATCGGCTCGGTTGTAAAAAATCCTTTACTCAACGGAATCCCTTTACTTGTCTTTCTTGCTCTTTCTTTTTTCTTACGATTTTCAAAAAAGTTTCCGCCTATATTAGGGGCGATCATTGCAGCAATTCTTTGTCTTAAATTTTTGCCGAACGTTTCTGTACAGCCTATCCATATAACAATGGGCATTCCCCATTTTATCATTCCATCATTTAGTTTTTCCGTTGTAGGGGAACTTGTCATTCCATTACTCTTAACGGTTATTGCCATTCAAAATGCCCAAGGGATTGCTATGTTAGAGACCCATGGCTATCGTCCACCGATCAATGCCATGACCAATTGGAGCGGAATCGG
Source organism: Peribacillus sp. R9-11 (assembly GCF_031345095.1). Classification (NCBI taxonomy): domain Bacteria; kingdom Bacillati; phylum Bacillota; class Bacilli; order Caryophanales; family Bacillaceae; genus Peribacillus; species Peribacillus sp. R9-11. The sequence continues at coordinate 68,963 of NZ_CP133764.1, forward strand.
TACCATTATAAATGCTTTTTTTGGGGGTCACCCAGCCTGTATTGCAGGTCCCATGACGGGCTTACTTGTTAATAAAGAATCAGGCAAACTTGAACATAGGTATGTCGCTGCTATTGTATTAGGAGTATTATCCTGTCTATTAGCTCTTTTCTCTCCAATAGCTTCGCAAATTCCATATGTCATTCCTACCTCATTAATTCAATTACTAGGTGGCGTTGCCATGATTAGTGTACTGGTTGACTCTTTGAAAATGAGTTTCTCTGGTCCATTCAAATCAGGCGCCCTCTTTTCCTTTATAATCACAATCTCTGGGATCTCTATTCTCCATATTGGAGCACCATTCTGGGGTCTGGTTGGGGGTACCTTGGCCACCGTATTCTTGGATAAACAAGATTTTTATAAATCCAAATCAAGTGACCAAAACAATGAAACTAACTTGAGTGAAGCTCTTTACAAGGACAAAATTTCCTAACACCGTTTCTTTAGACCTCGGATACATCTCATGACAAAATAAATGACACCTAGACATAGTGCAGTCTAGGTGTCATTTATTTCTTTGTATAGAATAAAAACCTCATATACTTATGATACGATTCACCGCACATATTCAAGCTGTGATTTTTTAAAAACTGTCAGCCTTTTTATTTTACACTCCTACTTTAAATCGACGCTGCTGATGAAGCAGCTGCTTGATCAGCCTTCACACAATCAATTGCAACAACGAGTGCAATAATAATGGTTTCCATCTCTTCATCTATTATTTGAACCTGTAGCTATCGCCCCAAGTGAACCACTCCTTGCCCACTTCACCTCGATTTTACCATGCTGTAAAACTTGAAAATCCATATCCAACCAATTACCATGTACTTCAATGTCTGCCGCATCAATTGTATATCGTGCTTTTAAGAAGAAATTCCTTCTTTATTGTTAATACCTCTCGACCATTCACCTCAACCAAAAACTTTGGTAAAATGCTGAACACCCTTTTCGTAATGAGTGCTACTTCATCTCTTGCTGTATTCATAATGGAGAAAGTCTTTGGAACTTGCATAAAACTTCCCTCCATGTAATATTTAAGTCTTTTACATTACTTACGTTTGAAATGGGCATTGGTTCCAATCTTATGCATTAAATTCCAAATAATAGTTTCACTTAAAAGCGCCTTCTTTTCGGTTCACCACTATTTATCCTTACTAATTTACCTTTTGTAAAGTCAGCAATTCTTCCTTCGCAATCTGGCCCAATTGTTGAATAACTCCTTATGTACTCTTCAACTAGCTGCCCCGATGGTTCCATAAGAAAAAGCTGCCTTAAAGACAGCTCTGATCTTCAGCTAACTAAGATAAGCGTTGTTTACTTCTTGAAAAAGGTTAAATGTTTTTTAATATTTAATAATTGTTCTTCCCAAATGGTGACCATTTTTAATCGCTTCAATCGTTTGAGGTAATTCTTCAAGTGAAATTTCACTTATTAGAGTAGTTTGAGAAATATTCCATTCATTCGCTATTTTCTCCCAAATATAACCACGGTCTTTGATTGGTACATTTACAGAATCAATTCCCAAAAGGTTAATTCCTCTAAGTATAAACGGCAATACTGTTGATGTTAGTTTTATACCACCTGCATTCCCACACATACTCATACTTCCACCATAAGAAATTTGAGGAATTAATACAGAAGCAATTTCCCCACCAACAGTATCTAGGACAAAGTCAAACTTTTGCTTATTTAATGGTTTATTTTGCACTCCTAATTCATTTACAAAAATGACATCGGTAGCTCCTAAAGATATAGCTACCTCTATTTGGTGTTCTTTTCGAACTAAAGCAGCAATATTTTTGTAACCAATTTTAGATAAAATTTGTAAAGCAATACTACCTACTCCACCAGTTGAACCAGTGACTAGAATCCTAGGGTTTTTAATTATATCCATACCTTTCTCCTCTAAAGCTATGATAGAAAGGGCAGCCGTAAACCCTGCTGTTCCAAAAACCATAGCATCTTTTAAGGATAAGTTGACTGGCATAGGAACAATCCAATCTCCAGGGACTCTAGCATATTCTGCAAATCCTCCTGTATGGCTCATCCCCATAGCAAAACCTGTAACAACAACTTTCTGTCCCTCTGTGTAACGATTATCTGTTGTATGAACAATGGTTCCACTTAAATCAATTCCGGGGATCATTGGATAATTCCGAATAACTCCTCCATTTTTTTGAACAGCTAACATATCCTTATAGTTTATTGAAGAATATGACACCTTAATTAAAACCTCGCCGTCCGAAAGACTGTCAAGATTAACATCTTCCAAACCATAAATTACTTGATCATGTTTTTCTTTTACAATAATTGCCTTGAATGTATTCATAGATATCTACCTCCTTTTTGATACAAAACATTTTTGCAGCAAAAATGTTTCATTACAAAAACTAACATGATATTATAGGTAATGTCAATATGGAGGAGATACTATGGAATTAAAAGATTGCATGAACTTTTTACTAAGTGCTAGTCAGAATAAAGTTTTTAAATATTTCAGCAAGCTTTTGGAGGAATATGGAGTAACACCAGCTCAATATGGTGTGTTGAATTGTTTGTGGAGAGAAGGACAATTATCTCCTAAACAAATTGGAGAAATGGTATATTTAGAAGCTCCTACTGTCTCGGGAATATTAGATAAAATGCAAAAAGCTGAATTAATAGAACGTTCGGTAGATCCAAAAAATCGTAGAAATGTTTTAGTGATGGCTACTCAAAAATCTAAAGAAATCAGAGATGAAGTAGAAGCTGCAACAATTAAGTTGAATAATAAGGTTCTTCAAAACTTGTCGGATAATGATAAAGTAGTACTAAAAAAAGCATTAAATACAATAATAAAGTCTGATTTTTAACGATATGTAGCCAATATAATAACACTTATTTTCTTAACCTACGGTTGGAACAGTACTTGGTTGGAGTGTAAATTTGCAGATTAGCTCTACCTAGTTTGTTAATATAAAAAAATTAAATTAGCCCCCCTCATAATGGTTGATGGGGGGGCCTGACTACGTTGTAAAATGTAAGACTTATAAATCCCATTGTTAAACTAACCTGCCCCTTTCGTATTATAAGGTCAGCCAGAAAATATTTCTGGTTGACCATTTTTTATATCGATATATGATAACGGTAGCCGGGGTAGAACGTACCTGCCCGTGGGGCTTAAGATCCCGTCAACTAAACAGTTCGCCCCCTACTTGCTTAAACATGATTTGGCTGGTTGGGACCAAGATCTCGTATAACAAGCGAAGCTATGATACTGCAAGAAGGATTAGGGGTTACCGGCAAATATTATGTTTTTGGAGGAGATAAAAAATGAATCCAGTGGTTGGTCTGGATGTAGCTAAAGGTGAAAGTCAGGTTCAAGCATTCTTGGATAAGAAGAAGCCTTATAAAAGAAGTTTTAAAGTAGCACATACCATTGAAGGGCTAGAGAGCTTACACCAATATCTTAGAGAGATAGAAAACTTAGCAGGAATTCGACCTCCGGTCGTTTTAGAGTCTACTGGGCATTATCATACTCCAGTTGTTCAGTATTTCGAGGAAAGAGGTTATTTACTAATTATCATTAACCCACTTGTCTCCTATCGAGCAAAGAGCTCATCTCTACGAAAAGTAAAAACAGATGTGATTGATGCTTACCATCTCTGCGAGCTGTATTATAAAGAAGATTTGGAACCAAATAAAAAACGAGGAATTCAACTCTTAAACCTTCGTAATCTTACAAGACAACACGAAAATGTAACGGGTATATATGTACAAACGAAACTTCAATTTCAAGCAGTTCTTGATCAGGTTTTCCCTGAGTATCATGGGGTTTTTGGGGACTTATATTCAGTTGTCTCTTTACTAACCTTATTAGAATTTCCTACATCTAAAGATGTTTTGGTAGTCGATGAAGAAGCATTAGGTAATAAAATCGATGAATTATGTACAAGTCGTTCAAGAAAGTGGGCAAATACAAAGGCAAAGAAACTTATAGCTGCAGCAGCTAAAAATCCCTTTCAGACAACACTGTATCAAAGTCACATAATGAGCTTAGAAATGTATATCAAAATGCTTATGGAATACCAAAAGCACCTATCAAAGTTGGATGAAGAGATAGGTGCTTTGGCTAAAGAAATTGAAGAATATAAGATAATCCAATCAATCCCTGGTATCGGTGAAAAAATCGCGGCAACGATTATTTCTGAAATTGGTGAGATTGATCGGTTTAATCACCCTAAAAAACTCGTAGCATTTGCAGGAATTGATCCTAGTATCTTTGAATCTGGTAGATTCAAGGGATCCGTAAACAAAATAACCAAAAGAGGTTCGAGTAGATTACGGCATGCCCTATATATGGCTGTTCGATGTGCCATTCGTGATTGTCGCAAAAAGAAAACGACTGATGAAGTCATCCCTCGTAATAAGAGATTACGTGAGTTCTATGATAAGAAACGGAAAGAAGGAAAGCCCTATAAAGTAGCTGTTATAGCATGTGCTAATAAGCTTCTACAATGGATTTATGCACTATTACAAAACAACTCGACTTTCCAAGATCTAGACTAGTTTGAAAGTGCAACTAAATATCACAAAACTTTCCAAACGCTATTCGTAGGGGGGCTATTTGGTATGCATATTTTTAGTATAGCATGAAATATTTTTAGTTTTTATTGATAAATGTTGACAAACTATTAGCTGGTTTAGTTCATTAAGCAAAAAGGCCACCAAATGGCAGCCCCGGTTCTCAACTAACGCACCCGATAGTTCAACAACATACTCTTTCGTAAAAGAAAAATGAATCGGGCGGCTTTTTGGGGTTCGATTTCCCAAAAGGGTGCCCTAAAGCTTCTGTCCCACTAGCTTTATTCAGCCCTAACTACGCTTTCGAAATTACTTTTGTGGGATCCGTCACAAAAAGGTTTATTATCGGAAAGTCCACATCTGCATAGGGAAAAGGCTTCTTTTGTTTCAATTTTATTCCCTTCACCATCGACTAGCTCTACATTCCCTGATACACGTAGTGAACCATTATCATTAACTTTAATAGTAGCTATAATAAATCACCTCTTTTTTAAAACATTTTTGCCATGGGGGAATAACTTTAAACGATAAATAAGTTCTACTTCCTCAATATTATTTGATTGACATCCTGCAATTACCAAAAGAAGAAGTGTTATACCAATAAAAACACACCACATTTTATCGCCCTCCCCCTTATTTTTAGAGGATATTACTTTAAAAAGTTCCAAAAACCTTATTCTACTAACCTGATCCTTTAGCTGCATAAGAAAAAGCAATCCTTCTTAATGAAGAATCGCACCCGTTAGTTTAAGTATTATTCTTCACATACTTAGTTTTATTTAAGTAATCTGATGCATTGAACTGCAATTGTAATACAAATTTTTTTCACTGCAAAAATCTAAATTAGTCTCTCTTAACTCTTTTGGACTTTCAACGTAGGGATAGTGGATACTATCTAACACACTAACACACGAACTTTTCAGATTTAGTCATATGTTCAATAGTAGACACTTATTTCCAAATAGAATTATCAGCTTTGTTAAATCGTTAGATTTTTTAGCATTTCAATATATGCTTTCAATTCTGAATCCGTTAAACCTGAAATACGTTCGAAAAAAATAGATTCTTTTTCTTTTAAAGCTTTTATTGTTTTGTCATGACCAAGCTCGGTTAAAGATAGCATTATCCCTCGACGATCTTTAGGGTGGGGTTCACTCTTTACATATCCCAGACCTTTCAATTGCCCTATAAGTCTACTGATAGAGCTACGGTCCATTGCTGTTGATTCAGCTAAAGTCGTTGCGTTAGTAGGACCATGTGAAAATAACCAGCGAACAATCAAAAAGGCTGCTGGCTGCAAAGTTGTATCAAATGTAGCTGCAGTTCTGACATTAAGTGCATGTGCCTCACTAATCAACGAATTGAGCTGTTCACCAAGAGCTAACTCCAGTTTTTCTCTCAAATCAGAATTATTAATATCCATAGTTCTCCCTTCTCAACGCAACTAAATATATTTGACATATATCAAACAATTAAATATGATTGATATATGTCAAATATATTTAATTGTTAATACTGTGTCAAGTTTATAAAAGGAGGATGTATAATGCCTGAGTATCCAATAATTGTAATGACTGGTGCTACCAGTGGTATTGGTCAGATTGCTGCAATTGAAATCGCAAAACGTGGTGCCCATTTAGTGCTGACTGCTCGTAACAAAGAACGGGCTAAAGCAACTGAGAAATTAATTAAAGAAGCTTCACCAAATACGGAGGTTGATTTCTATTTTGGTGATTTATCGTTAATGCATGATGTTCGCCGTATAGGACTTGAGATAAAACAAAACTTTTTAAAAATTGATATAATCATCCACAATGCTGGGCTTCATGGGTTCGAGCAACGTGTTACCTCTGAAGGATTTGCCGAGATGATTGTGGTAAACTATCTAACGCCTTGGCTACTAACAAATCTGTTAAAGGACTCTTTGGTAAAAGCAAAAAATGCAAAAATTATTAATGTCGCTTCAGAAGCCTCACGAAATCATGGAGAACTAAAATTACCATATGATTTGACGGACACATCTCCATTTACAGTGAGGGGTTCATCTAAAATTTATGGAAAAACAAAGCTTCTAAATATCATGTTCACTGGTGAGTTAGTGCGTCAGTTTTCAGGTACTTTGGTAACTGCCAACGCTCTAAATCCTGGTTTCAATAATACTGGACTGGGAAGAGACCTTCGTATATCTTCTGTATTGGGAAAAGTCTTAGAATTCCTTAATATCGGAGATCCAAAAAGAGGGGCTGACATCATTGTTCGTTTAGCACTTGATTCCGAATATGAAAGAGTGACAGGAGGATACTTTAATGTTGGAACTGGAGATAAAATTGATCCGATATATCCAGGAAAAGATGTTTCTATGCAGCAACGTTTGTGGAATGATACAAAAGAATTATTGTTAGAGTATATAAAATGATTATCTATAAGTTTATTAAAATGGATTGTCCAATAATTCTTCAATGAAGTTACATTTTCCTAAACGGAAATGTATATTGGAATTGGTTAATTTGATTCCAATTTAGACAAATAATCTATTATTACACATCTAGTGCTGAAACTTTAGTAAATTCAAGTTCAAGTTCAATTTCACTTCCCGTATTTCTCATTTCCAAACTTTTATAATACGTTTGTTATTGAACTAATCTGCCCCTTTAGTTGCATAAAAAAAAGCTGCCTTAAAGACAACTCCTTGTTCAACTAACGCACCCTTTAGTTGAAGAAGAAGTCATCATTTTAATAACTCAATCTTATACCTATATCGTACATTTTCAGGAATTTGGTTAAAAATATGCAAAGGGATTCCTACTTTATCTTTAATTTCTATTTCTTTTCCCGAATCAAAGTATGTAAGGAATCCCCAATAAGAAATGAAAAAGTTATAAGTTGGTTCGTAAATAAACTCCATCCAGCCCTCTGCAATATGTTTATCTCTTTCATTGAATATATTAATTCCTGAGAAGTTTTCCACTACCCCATCTAAATAAATAGCATCATCTCCTTCTATACAACTTTCAGACCAGTCAAACTTAACCTTATTTGCCATTATTCCATAGATTTTTAGGTCATCACATAGTTGTTTTTCTACTAACATTCTTAATTTAGGCCCCATTTTGTCTGAGTATCCTAAGTCAGTGTAATTTGGTTTCAAATTTTCCCACTCCATATATATGTGCTTTGTTCATTATAACACTGCTTACTTTACTTATTAAAACCTTCTTCAACTAATCTGCCCCAGTACCATAAGAAAAAGAGCCGCCAAAGCAACTCTCTTCATAAGTAGACTCCTAAAAAAATATATTGAGCCAATAAATGCCTGAAGATCCATCTTCATTAATTTATCTTCTTTTTGTCTTTGCTTTTTACTATAATTTCATAAGATTCCTCACCTAATATTTTCGATATTTCCTCGGATTTCAGAAATTCAACAATCATTGATTCGATTTCAGTTCCAAGTGCTTTAGCTTCTGAATCAGAACTTGGGATGGAGGTACTTATTATGAAGCTCAACGGTTTTTCTTTATAACCTACACCTGTAACCTTAAACTCTTTTATTGACATAAGCCCTTCAGCAATCGCAGGTGTAATTAATGCTCCTGTATCTGCTTTTGCTATCTTCACAGTAGGTCTATTTACATCAATACTATAATCTTTATAGTTATTCAATTCTGTAACGTCTAGTGCCGTTTTCTCAACATCATCTTTAACGGCATCGTAGTATTTCTTGGATCCGTCTATATCTATATAAATAATTTTTTCCTTAGGATCAGTTTGTACCAAATCAAATTTATAGTCCAATTGTTTTAGTTTTTTTGTAACCTCATTATCAAGTATTGTTTTTTCTTTCAGCTCTTCTTCATTAAGGACATAATCATTTTGTGCTAGTTCTTTACTAACTTTTACGGAATAGGCATCATAGCCTTTTGATTTTAAAATTCCTTTCACGGTCTTTTCTATCTCATCTTTTACTTCATTAAAATAATCATCTGAACCCTCTACTCTTACTTCTAATTCCTTTTTAGGCTTGTAACTGATTCCTGTTCCACTAATTTTGTAACCTTTTTCCTCTAATTCATCAATAATTAAGCTACTTATTGATTCCGATTGAAAAATTGAGCCTAAATATGGAATGTTCGAAATCACTTTTGCCATTGCAGGAGAAACAAAGGCAGAACTTATTAACAATCCAAGTAATAATACAGCAACACTGCTGAAAAACATTATTTTTTTTCTAAGACTCCATCTTTTTCTATCACTCTTGCTTTCAGGTTTAAGTTGATTATGCCTTTCATAATCTTTTTTTGCATTCTCCATCCCTAATATAACCCTAATATTTAATTCCTTTGGGATCTCTATTTTATCCATCTCTTGTCTTATTTTATTGTCCATACATATCTGACCTCCTAGTTTTTTTTCGAAGGTTTTGTAATGCTCGATATAAAACGGATTTCACCGTGCTTAATGGTGTATTTATAATCTCTGAAATCTCACTAAAAGTGTATCCTTGAAAGTATTTTAGTAATAGAACAGTTTTTTCATCTTCATTTAGTTCTTCTAATAAATCTTGTAGGGTTAGTGACAAAGGAATATCATCCGTGCTGTTAGAAATAAATTCAACAACTTCTTTGTTTAAAAGAATCACTTTCTTTTTTTTCCTTAATAAATCAATTGCACAATTTATCGTAATTTTAATGATCCAAGTTTTAAAAAGTTTCAAGTCATTCAAAGTATTAAATTTTAAGAAGGACTGATATGCTGTTTCCTGAACAATGTCTAGTGCATCATCTTTATTTTTTACGTAAACATACGCCATCTTGTAAATATCCTGTTCGTATTGCCGAAAGAGCCCTAAAAAAGCTTTATCGTTATCTTCTGGATTTCTGTAATTAGACTCAATTATGTTGATCACCTTCTTTTGTTTTTTTGTGTATACCTATTAGACGTAAAACTTACAATTTTAGCCGAATGTTTTTAAAAAATCCCTAAAATACTTAGTCATTTTTGATAAAAAATAATTTAAAAGCAGAAAAGTAGTTCTACTATCAGTCAGTACCTTAGCAAAAATAGTGAGCTAGTCTACATTTAAGCGACCTTTTAGGCAATGAAAAAAGAATCTTCGATTGGAAGATCCTTTTATACATCTTATTAAACTAAAGCACCCGTTAGCTCAATAAGAGGTACCTCCGACACTTTATCCTATGAGCAGAGATGGAGACTATTGTGTCATTTTCCTATTTAGAGCATAAGGTGATATAACCCAAAATAAGTTCCTCCTTAATACAATAAGGAGATGTTTCAATATGTCAGATGGCGGTTTTGGATTTGGTGGCGGTGGCGGTTTCGCCTTTATAGTCGTTTTGTTTATACTCTTAATCATTGTTGGAGCCAGCTTTGTTGGTGGCTGCTAAAAATAGTATGAAAAATAGCCGACCTTTATTGGTCGGTTCTTCAACTACTCTGCCCCGTTAGTTGAACAAGAAAAATCAAAAGCATTGTTTAATAGAGTCTATTTTAAAGAAGTAACAATCAAAAAAATTTCGTAAAAGTGTACTTTTACGAACGGGGTATAGTGATAACGTGCAAACAGATTTCACTTTCGTAAATTTAGATTTCCCGAAAACAAAAAGCATTGTCCAATATCTTTATTCGACAATGCTTTAATGCTCTTAAACTCTCGACTTCAAAAACTCTTCTACTTCCTCCGTAGTTGGATATGAAGACTGTGTTCCTCGTTTAATGACACTTAATGCCGCAAAAGCTGTAGCCATTTTTATTGCATGAAGCACGTCGCCATTTTTCACAATGAAATGAGCAAAGCATCCAATAAATGCATCACCTGCCCCCGTAGTATCAATCGCTGCAACTTTATGTGATTCGACAGTTTGAGTTTTTTCCTTCGTTACCCACATGACGCCGCGGCTTCCCATTGTCACAATGACATTTGTAACACCTTTTTCATTTAAAACAGACGCTGCTGCTCTAATTTGCTCATCAGACTCAACAGGCATTCCTGTTAAAATCTCCAGCTCGCTTTCATTCGGAACAAAAAAGTCACTGTTGCACACATAATCAAAATCAAGGTCTTTTGATGCCGGTGCCGGATTCAAAATGACAGGAATGCCATGCTCGTTGCAGAACTCAATCGCGCGGTAAACGGTTGGAAGCGGAATTTCGAGCTGAAGAACAATTAACGAGCATGCCTTAAGCTTCTCGGCAGCTCGGTCTACATCTTCTGGCATCAGGTGCTGGTTCGCTCCCTTAATAATCAGGATGCGGTTTTTTGACTCTGGGTCCACAAAAATCGGTGCAACACCGCTTGATGTGCCGGAAACTTTACTTGTAAACTCTGTATCGATTCCGAAGCTTTCAAGGTTTTGGATGGTGTTATCTGCAAAGAGGTCATCTCCAACCTTCGTTACCATCATCACCTTTGAGCCCATTTTGGCAGCTGCTACTGCCTGGTTTGCCCCTTTGCCCCCGCAACCAATTTCAAAGTCCGGCGCCTCAAGCGTTTCTCCTTCTTTAGGAATTTTATCAATGTATGAGATAAGATCCACCATGTTCGATCCAATTACTGCTATATCCATGTCTTTTTCCTCCTTATTTCTTTCCGGTTACAATCGTGAATGATCTCTCTTCCCCTACTCCAAGCGTAATCAATGTACCTGCTTTTTCTGCAGCATTGAAGCCTTCTGGGCGGCATGTTGCAGGCAGTACAAATGCTCCTACCCTCTGATCCGTATTATGTAATAACCACCTTGTCGCATAATTCAATTCCGCTGTTGAAAATCTAGTAAAGAAAGTAACTCCATCGGGCGAAGCCATTTCAAACTCGGCTTCTTCCTGATAAAGATTCAGCCCATCTGCAAAAAACACAATCTCCGGATCATACATTTCCGGATTGTTTAATACTGTGAGCATTTCCTCGCCATTTAGTAGCTTCTTATTATTATCCAGCCATTTTTCTGTCGGCTTTACATGACCTGGAATCGATTCCCTTAGCTTGAAAGCACTGTTTGGCATGTTCTGCTTCATTACTGCATTTTCTAAATATGCATAATTTGTGTGGCACATATACTGAAGCGGCATTTCTGCACCCGATCGATTTCTCACATTCATATTCATTTCAATAAAACCTTCTCCATTGAACATTTGAACGCTCGGAGTGGCAAAATAATGGTGACCGAACCCTTTGACATACTCTGTCTGACCACAGACTTTTATGCCCATATCCGTAATTTCAAGCCAAGCCCTGTCCATCTCGGCACATGGCATTTCTCCGTGCAATTCATGGTTATCATTAGGTCCCGGACACCCATTGCGAATTAAGCCTGAATGAAAAGCAAAGCATCCATATGTATCTATAATTTTATCTGCCTTTTTAGGTTGAGAGAACATACTCTTCATTTTAAGATTTACACCGTCAAATTCCAAATCCCAAATCATCTGGCCCATATATGGAAGAACAACCATTCTTCCTCTTGAATTTGTTAGCTCAATCGCTTCAATACCTGATGGGTAGAGGAATAATTTCACAATGAATTCACCGTTTGTAAAAATCACTTTGCTGCTTTCTTTAAAAAACTCCCGTTGCAGTTCAATTGTACCTGTCATACTTGCCATCCCTTTCCTGTTTCATACAAACAGGGCAGCACGTTTAGCGACTGCCCTTGTCAGATAAAATTTTTTATTAAGCCGATGCTATTGGTTTTTCTGCAGGCTTCTCGGATGTTTTTTGTTTTTTCATTTCACCGAAGAAATAGAAACCGACGTAGATAAAGCATGCCATCGATACAAGGAAAGCCGTTTGCATGGAACCGAAGAGGTCAGATGCAAACCCTTGTACTGCAGGGACAAATGCTCCGCCGACAATAGCCATAACGAGGATTGCTCCTGCCGTTTCTGTATATTTCTTATCTTTTACAACTTCAAGTGTTTCTGCATAAATCGTCGGCCAGCACGGTCCAAACAGCATGCTTACAGCAACCGCTGCGTACACAGCTGTCATGTTCGGCACGAATGACACATATGCAAGAAGGGCTGAACCGATGACTGAGTAGCTAACCAATACCTTAGAAGGTGAGAAGCGAGTCATCAAGAAATTCGCAATGAACTTCCCAACAAAGAAAGCAATAAAGCTATATACCATAAAGTTTGAAGCTGTACGCTCATTGATGTCAGGATTAAGGTCGAGCGCAAGACGAATGGTAAATGACCAAACTGTTACCTGCATACCCACATATAAAAATTGGGCAGCGATTCCTTTGCGGAAACGTTTGTTTCCACCTAAGTATTTCAGAGTTTGAATAATTCCAGGTGATTTCTCTGAAGCGTTGCTGCTTTTTACTTCCGGTTTACATGATGGGAACTTAGTAAGCACAAACAGAACCAGTACACCAACAAGGACGAAAATAATATATTTATAAGGTTCTAGAGTATGTTCGAGCATATTCAATCCAAAAGCCTGTGCCTCCGCCGGAGACATAGTCGCCATCTGCGCCTCAAGGCTTGCTCCTTTCTGGAACACCAGGTATTTTCCAAGCAAAATCCCTGAAATCGCACCAATAGGATAAAATGTTTGGCTGATATTCAATCGAAGGATGGCATACTTGCTCGGGCCAATCATTGAACTATATGTATTCGCAGCCGTTTCAAGAAATCCTAAGCCAATCGCAATGGAAAAGATCGCAAATAAAAACATTGTGTAGGTAGCCATATGTGAAGCTGGGTAAAATAACGAGCAGCCTACAATATAGAAAAGCAATCCTGTAATAATAGCAAACTTATAATTTGTTTTCTTAATCACCATTGAAGCAGGTATAGCTATCAGAAAATATCCGCCATAAAATGCGCTCTGTACTAAAGCGCTTGCAAAATCACTTAGTTCAAACACATGCTTGAACTGTGTAATCAGAATATCATTCAAACTGGCCGCTACCGCCCATAATGGGAACAGCAGAGACAACAGAATAAACTGAAAAATAGGTGTACGATTCAAATAACCATCTGGCAGCTGAATTATGTTTTGTGTTTTCATTTCTAACATCCCCTTGTGTCCATTAGTTTTTCAAACCTCTTAAACTATTTAATCAGTATCCATCCTCAACTGCTTCACCGTTCATAATCTTCACGCCGGAGCTTGCACCAACTCGGTTCCCACCAGCCTCAGCCATCGCCTTCAAATCCTTCAGATCATGAATTCCTCCCGATGCCTTTACGCCAGCATTGTCCCCAACAACATTGCGTATTAATGCCACATCCTCAACCGTTGCTCCCCCTGTTGAAAAACCAGTAGACGTTTTCACAAAATCAGCACCGGCGCGAAGTGAAAGTTCGCAAGCACGCACCTTTTCTTCCTCAGTAAGCAGAGATGTTTCGATAATCACTTTAACAAGCGCCTTTGTTTTAGCAGCATCAACAACCGCACGAATGTCATCTTCAACCGCCTCATCTGCGCCTGATTTTAATAGACCAATCGCTAAGACCATGTCCACTTCTTCGGCGCCATTCTGAATTGCATCCTCTGATTCAATCGCTTTAACAGCAGCCGTTGAAGCCCCAAGCGGAAAGCCGATGACTGTACAAACCTTCACATCGCTTCCTTTAAGCTCCTCTGCCGCCGTTTTCACCCAAACTGGGTTTACACACACAGAAGCAAAACCGTATTCTCTTGCTTCTTCACAAAGCTTCACTATCTGTTCTTTTGTTGCCTCTGCCTTTAACAACGTATGGTCAATCATTTTTGCTGTGTTCATTTCGATATCTCCTCTTTCTTAAGTTAAAATAAAGCGCTTTCAATATATGGAAAGGTAGCGGGCGCCTAGACGAATATGATCTCCTAGTGCCCTTTTCATATAATCAGAATGTATGATTTAGTAACCGGCAAGACTCCCTGATTTTCAGCTCTGGAGACAATAAATACTCCCTCTTCGGAAGGGCTCCTTTAAAAGAAATCCGCTCATGCAAGAGCTGAAAAGCAATCTCTCCTATAGCATTCATTGGCCTTGCAACTACACTTAGCTTCGGATTCAAAAATGTCGCAATATCCACTTCATCAAAACCAATAAACGACACCTCACTGCCAAGCCTCCAGTTCAAATCCTCCAGCGCTTTCATACAGCCGATAGTCATCAAGTTGTTGGAAGAAAAAATAGCAGTTGGCTTATCATCCAGCTCATAAATCTTCTCTGTACTCTGATAACCGCTTTGCTCCCCGAAATCTCCATGAATTACATAACGCTCATCTAATTCAATGTTGTAATCCTCAAGTGCCTTTTTATACCCCAAGAACCTCTCTAGTCCAGGGGTCGTGTTCTGTGGACCGCAAATAATAGCAATCTTTTCATGACCTTGAAGAATTAAGTGCTGAACCGCTTGGTAAGACCCCTTCTTGTTATCAACAAGAACCGTATCAACTTCAAACTTTTTGATGCTGCGGTCAACCGCTACAACAGGTATCCCCTGCTCTTGAAGCAGCTTCAGGTGGTCACCATTTTCATTGGCCGTTGTGATAATCACACCATCCACACCGCGCTCAATAAAATTCTTCACAATCTCTTCTTCGACCTTTGGGGATTCATTTGTACTGCTTAAGATAGTAAAGTATTCTTTTTCACGTGCTTTTTGTTCAATCCCTGCCATTACAAGAGGAAAGAACGGGTTCTTGATATCAGGAACAATCACGCCAATTGTATTCGTTTCTTTTCGCTTCATGGTCCTGGCTGCTGCACTGCGGATATAGCCCAGTTCCTCAATCGCCTTAAGGATCCGCTCCTCTGTTACTCTGCGAACACCACCTTGGTTATTAATGACCCGGGAGACAGTTGCAATAGAAACGTCTGCAAGCTTTGCAACATCCTGAATATTTGGTTTCGACTCCATCTTTCAACACTCTCCAAAAATGTAAACGTTTAGATTTTTTTTAAAAAAAATAGATTAAACAAGGAAAACAGTATTAAATGGCTTATGTAATAAATGTAAACGTTTAGATTTTGTTCTTGGAATTAGATTAGCATGTTTGTGGTATCATAGCAAGATTTTTTTGTATACGGTTACATAAATTAAAATTGTAGCAGTAAATTTAAAAAAGTCCACAAATCATATTGTGAAATTTTTTAAGCCGCAGGTACCAAGAATCTCTAAATCTGCCTTTTCTTCGATACCGCCTTAAAAAAACGTGTCATACATACTCTCAACACCAGTGTTTGAAGCTTCAAATTTATTTGCATTTTCCTTTCTAATTCCAATACTATCCGCCTCTTGAGCAGCATCAATATTCGCACCCATGAAAATAAACTCCCAACTATACTTCTCTTGCTGGTGTTCAATCATTTCTTTCACTTTTTCATAGCTGAACTCTTGGCTAGCATTTTCCATACCATCTGTTGTGATAACAACTATTACAATACAAGGCCTCTGCTCTTCATCCATCTGATAGAAGTGAGTCTATGGCGGGGGTAGAAAGCGTAGTCGGTGTTTAGAACTATACATGGAGGCTTTAACAGAACAGTTTATTTGTTCGACCTCTACACGATTATCCGACTTAAGCTAAAGGGTGCTTCGTATCATAAGGTCGACCAGTAAAAATTACTGGTTGACCTTTTTTTATTAGAATCTATTATATCAGTAGCCAGGGTAGGACGTACGTGTTAGTTTAATAAAGACTATTTTTGTTTGGTTGGATAATAAATTGAATTAACGATTTTAACTAATATTTCAGGAGTAACTTTATACGAAACTCTTTTATCAACACTAAGCATATATTGCCATTATCTCTCAAAAACAAGAATATTAATGATTCAATTCATAAGACCAAAAGAAGATATCAATCTTCTTGCACTTTTTCTATTACTTAACGGGATATTGATTGATTTATACCTTATAATAGAATTAGGCATATAATTGCAGTAAGAGGTGAATTGTAATATGGGAAATATACAAAATACTTTTGGATTAAACAATTTCAAAACGATGAAAGAAACATCAAAAGCTGTTGAATTTAAAAATATTGTAAACGATGAAGTAATTTATTTACTTCCGAATAAAGAGATTACTATTGTTTTAAATCCAAAAACAGTTGAAGAAAATAAAGAACTAGAAGAAAAATCTACGGGGTTAAATCATAATACATCTTTCCTAGAATTCTCCAAGAGAGAGCACACTGGTAATGGACCGATTTGCTATGGGTATGCTTATAAATTTCAATCAGATGATGAATTAGATTTTTTTTTACGTGAGTTATATAATAAATAACACCAGAGTTGTTCCACTAAAAATGAAGAAAAAAGCACTCATTTTATGGTGCTTTTTTCTGTAGCTAAGTAGGGGCATTCACTCTCAAGCAATATACGACCATAACCTTCCTCTTCTTTAAACCATTCCACTATTCCTTCTCGTTTCAAAACCAATACCCCTTTTCATTTTTTCTTCAACTAACCTCCCTCAATCCCTCCAAATCCCTTTTAGAAGGATTTTTCTTTGTTTCACAAACCGTTAATTAAGCTAAATCAAGGAACGTTTCTTTTCTTTTTAATAAAGCATAAATCCACTGAAGTAGTAATGACTTAGGGGATGCTTGGTTTTCATTCCTTTATGATGAGGGATTAGGAGCCTAATGCATATAATAAACTTCAAAAAACAGAGATTGAGGATGACTAAATTAAAATTAATATAGGTCATGTAGAATAAGTTAGCTTTTTATATAAATAGGGATAGCCCAATCACTATCCCTAACATTACATATGATTTCGATTAATTAGTTCTTCCACCTAATTGTTGTTCAGCCATTTGCACTAAACGTTTTGTAATTTCTCCACCAACTGATCCGTTTGCACGAGATGTTGTATCAGCGCCAAGTGTTACACCGAATTCACTAGCGATTTCGTATTTCATTTGTTCTAGAGCTTGCTTTGCACCATTAACTAATAATTGATTACTGTTGTTATTTCTAGCCATGTTGTCAGCTCCTATGAATGTATTGTGTTACTAGTCATAGGTTTTGATATTGTTAAGAGTTATATACATAGAATTTAAAATTTAAAATAAATTAAGGCAGTGATTAAGTGAAATTAACATTCACATGTCCAAGTTAGAGATTACAATCATCTAACTTGGAACGACTTCTTTACTTCTCTTACCATATGTGCTTTTAAATGAGGAATTCAGTATCTTGGAAGTATCAAGATTATCCATTCCCTTTATAATAATATTAGGGATTGTTAACACTGGTATTGGATTTTGGTTATTTTTCTCGGGTATGCAAAAGTTAAAGGGACAGAGTATAGCTATGCTAAGCTATGTAGATCCATTTGTAGCTATACTGATTTCTGCTGTTATCTTGCAAGAGCAAATGACATTTGTTCAAATGCTTGTTGGTACATTGCCAAACACCAGCTAAATAACTTAAAAAACAGAGGGAAGCATTCGTTTCCCTCTGTTTTTTATTTTTAGAGTGTTTTTAGAGTGTTTTTAGATTAAAGGTTTAATTTTTATGGAATTTACAATATTATTTTCTAAATCCCTTTTCCCCCCTAAAAAACTTCCTTGTTCAACTCCCTCAGTTAATATGAAAGATTCCATTTGTATCATTTGCAAAGGAATCCCGCAATGTTGTTTTTAATATTTTCCCGAACGGGTTGCGTGGGAGTTCATGGACAAATTCTACCGATTTTGGTTTCTTATATCCGGCTAATTTTCCTTCGAAGTAACCAATGATATCTTCTACTATTAGATTAGCCCCTTCTCTTTGTACAACACTGGCTTTAACCGATTCCCCCCACACGGCATCCGGTACACCGATCACCGCAATATCGAGAATCCCGGGATGTGAATAAAGGACTTCCTCAATTTCACGCGGATAAATATTAACGCCGCCGCTAATTAGCATGTATTTTTTTCGGTCTACAATATAGTAAAATCCATCTTCATCCTGCAGCGCCATATCTCCCACTGTAAAAAAAACCATGATAAAACGAAGCGGCGTCAGCATCCGGATTGTTATAATAGCCGTCTATGTTGTACGATTATTTAAAATACAGCTCCCCTACTTCACCGTTAGAAATCGGGTTCTTCTCGTCATCCAAAATTACACATTCCACAAGCGGGAAAGGATGTCCCACTGAACGTTCCTTCCGGCGAATGTCACCAGGTTTAATGTTCAGTGTAATCGCACTTTCTGTCGAGCCGTAAAATTCGTTCAAATCGGCCTTTTTGAAAAAGTCCAGAATATCCAGTTTAGTTTGTGTCGGCAGCGGCGAGTCTGCTGAAATCAACACAGGCATAGAAGAGATGTCATGCTTTGCTTTTGTTTCTTCCTTCGTGTTGATCAAGAAATTGTACATCGTTGGTGCAAGGAACGTGTTTGTGATCTGGTATCGCTCAATGTCTTCAAGCACTTTGTTCTGCATTAAATGATTCATGAATGACCAGGGTGCCGCCATTCCTGTCAGTATTCGGGATCGATGGGACCAGGGTGCCCCATACCATACATGGCAATATCATACCCGTCAAAAGAAATGGCATAAAAACACCAAGAAAATCAAGTAAATGAATGCGGTTAAATTCACTTGCAGCAACAATATCTAAAGCTACTCCACTACGCATTTTTCGCCCTAAAAAAATCTCGGTTTTGAATGTGTTTCCAGAATATCTGTAAATTAATTAGATAATTCACTCAACATTGAAAAATCAGTTAATTTAGATTGCAGATCACATTAAGAATAAGATAAGATTCTTGCTTCAATTTTATTGATCGTTTATTAGCAAACTAGCTATTTAGGTAAATTACTTTCTTTTGGTTTTTTCAATGACAAGGGTTAAACCCCATAAATTGTAATAGCTTTTGAATAAGTCAAAGCCAATATATTAAGGGATTTAACCCTTTTCTTCGACAATCATTTCATGCCCAATTGTTTGAATGATTAATTTTTCACGACAGCTTTATTGAAAACGGGTTTATCTTGTAGTCTAAGTTCAAAATCTAAATGAGCTGTATAATAATCATTTTTCAATCCTTTTTCTGCACCCGAATGTTTATCTAACTTCGTAATTAAGCTTCCGCGAACACCTTGTGCAACATCATCTTCTAAATATTCATCGCCTTCAAAATAAATTTGTGTTACTAATCTATCACCATTTTCCGGTTGGAATAACAGGTGCAAATGAGCTGGACGATATGAATGATGATCAATCCACTTTAAGAACTGACCTGAAGGTCCATCTGTTGGAATTGAATAATTACCCGGTACAATTGTTATAATTTCAAAATTACCATTTTCATCTGTGTAAAATACACCACGTAAATTATTATCTGGAATACCTTCAGCGAAGTATGAGTATTCACCATTTGTATCCGCCTGCCACATATCGATTTTTGAATTTGCCAACGGATTTCCATTTACATCTTTCACAGTTCCTGAAAAGTAAAGAGTGTCACCTGGTTCATTTTCACGTTGTGGCAACACTCCTGGATTTTGAACGACTGGCGTATTTTCAATATAATAAGGTCCTAGAATAGTAGGTTCAGTTCCTTTTACACTTTTATACATTTCTTGAAGTGCATGAGTTTCAAAGAAAACATCCATAAACAACGGAATTTCTCCTGCTTTACCTAGTTGATCCATCCAATCAACAAGGGCTTGATAGTCATTATGATCAATTTCGTATTCACTAACTAATTCCTTAAATTTCACTACCAATCCATTATAAACATCGATTACTTTTTGATTCTTCATATATACTTCCTCCAATTTTTATAAGTTTTTATATAAATGTTAGTTTATATCTGAGTATTTTGAATAATTGTTGTGATTCCTAACCCACCTGCGATGCATAAAGTGATTAGCCCATATCTTTTTCCCGTTCGTTCTAGCTCGTGTATCGCTTTCGTTGCTAAAATCGCACCTGTGGCACCAATCGGATGCCCCATCGCAATAGCACCACCGTTAGGATTCACCTTATTCATATCAAGCTTCAATTCTTTGATTACTGCCAAAGCTTGAGCAGAAAAGGCTTCGTTCAATTCGATCAAATCAATATCATCCAATTTCAAGCCTGACATTTGAAGCGCTTTCAAGGTAGAGTTCACTGGTCCTATCCCCATGAAATTCGGTGATACACCTGCTGCTGCTTGTGCTACTACTCTTGCTTTTGGTTCTTTCCCAAGTCTCATGGCTTCTTCTTCCGACATAAGTAAGAGAGCAGATGCACCATCATTTCTTCCACTACTATTTCCAGCGGTTACCGTTCCATTTTTTTTGAAAACCGGTTTTAACTGAGCTAATTTTTCTAGACTGGTTTCCCTTGGGTGCTCATCCACTTTAAACTCTGTTACACCCTTTTTCGTTTTAAGTTGATAGGGAACGATTTCTTGTGAGAATTTCTCAGTAGAAATTGCTCGCTTTGCATTTTCTTGACTTCTTAAGGCAAATTCGTCCTGTTCCGTTCTTGAAATAGAATACTTTTCCGCTAAATTTTCTGCTGTCATTCCCATTGTTAACATTCCGTAGTCTTCAATGGGCTGTGAACCTGGCTGGCTTTCTGTATTTGGGTCTAATAACTGCCCATTGCCTGATTTCAACCCAAAACGAATATTTCTCATATAATACGGAGCTGTACTCATTGATTCTGCTCCACCTGCAATGATTACATTTCCTAAACCACATTGAATTTGTTGACTAGCTGAATTTATTGCTTGAATACCAGATCCACATTGTCGATGAACGGTAAAACCTGGTACTTCCACCGGAAAACCTGCACGGAGTGAAGCAATTCTTGCTAAATTTGATGCGTCAGAACTTTGTTTCGCTTGTCCCATTATTACTTCATCAATAATCTCTTTTGGAATATCCGCTCTCTTTACAACTTCATCAAGGACAGCTGCTGCTAGAAAATCAGCAGGAACATTTTCTAATGATCCCCCTAATTTCCCAATGGCGGTGCGAACCGAGTCAATAATAACGACATTGGTCAATTTTCTTCCCCCCGGGTATTAGCTTTATTTACTTCTAAACTATCTTTATATCTTTGATGTGCTATTTTTAAAGCAACAATCACTGACTGCTGTGATGGCGCTAAAAAGTCGGTTTTAATATTTTCTATTAACGGATCAATATCTTTACTAAAATTAAATCCAACTATCATTCTCTTAAAAAAGTCCTGTGCCAAAGTGGTTAAAAAAGTGAATTCTGCATTAATAATAATGTGACTTTCTTTATGGATTTCAAGTACCATACCAGCGTATTTATAATTTTCGTACATACTCGTATTCTGTGGTGCCTTTGCATACGCCGTAATTAATAATGTTGGTTGTCCCATAAAACTACATCCTCTCAAGATTACTTGCATTAACTAGTCAGGGTTCCATATTCCCACTTCTAGTTTATATTACAAACAAAGCTCTTGAAAAATGTTTTACTTTTTCTTTATCTATCTCCATACCAAATCCTGGTCCATCCGGAATGATTATTTCAAAATTCTCATATTCAATTTGGTTTACCGTTATATTATCTTTGAATAGTAACGGTCCAAATAATTCAGTACCGAATTCAAACTTGGGAATGGTTGAATAAAGTTGTGCACAAATGGCTGTTCCTAATGAGGATTCAATCATCGTTCCGCCATACAAACCAAAACCTACACCTTCAGCAATGGCAGCCACTTTTTTCGTTTGAGTCATTCCACCATGTTTACATACTTTCAAAGCAAATGAATTACCTGCTCTATGTTTAGCTATTTGGAAAGAATCTTGAACCGTATTTAGGGATTCATCAGCCATGATCGGAACCTTAAAACGATTGGTCAACCTTGCCATCCCCTCATTATTCCAAGCGGGCAACGGTTGTTCGATCATTGAAACTCCACCTTCTTGTAAAGCTTCTATGCAATACGTAGCTGTTGTTTCATCCCATGCTTGATTAACATCAACCGTAATACGGGCTTGATCTCCTACTTCTGCTATAATTTTCAATACATGCTCCACATTCTTAAATGGATTACCTTTACCAATTTTTAATTTAAAAATATTATGGCGTTTTTGGTGTAAGAATTCTTTGGCTTCTTCGATATCTTTATTCGTATCTCCACTTGCTAATGTCCAAGCTACCGGTAATGATTTATGAATCTTCCCTCCGAATAATTCATAGGCAGGGATGTTTCTCCTTCTAGCCACTAAATCTACCATTGCTGATTCAACAACAGCCTTTGCGAAGTTATTTCCTCTAACGTGTAAAGAAACTTCATGCATGATTTTGTCAAAATGGACTGGATTTTTCCCAATAATAAGGGGCGTAATATATTTATCAATATTCACTTTTATCGCCTCAGGAGTTCCCTCACCATATGAAGCACCACCTATTGTTGCCACCTCTGCCCATCCTTCCGCACCCTCTTCATCTTTGACACGAGCAAGAATGATTGTTTGTTCAACAATCGTATGCATGGCAAGCTGATGAGGACGAATTGTGGGTAAATCTATAATATATACATCAACTGAACGTATTTTCATTTAATCCACCTTTTTAACATTTAATAGATAAAATTCGCTTCTGTTTTTCCTCTTACTTCTTCGATACTTACACCTGGCATTAATTCAATTAGTTTCAACTGTTTTTCAACAACTTCAAAGACAGCTAACTCCGTGATAATCATGTCAACACTTCTAGTAGATGTGATGGGATAGGTGCATTCTCTTAAAATTTTACTTTTACCTTCCTTATTAGTATGTGTCATTGTAACAATCACTTTTTTGGCACCCACCAACAGGTCCATCGCTCCTCCAACACCCATAATATTTTTTCCAGGTACGGCCCAATTTGCAATTTCCCCTGATTGATCTACCTGCAAAACACCCAGGATAGCAACATCAATGTGCCCTCCACGAATCATTGCAAACGATTCTGCGCTATTAAAGAATGATGCACCAATGGATTCTCCTACTGGTAACTTGCCTGCATTTACTAAATTCGGATCCATTTTATCTTCCTCTACATCAGCAACTCCTAACAATCCATTTTCCGTATGAAAAAAAACTTTTTCATCATCAATGAATTTTGAAACCAAAGTCGGAATGCCTATTCCAAGGTTCACTATACAAGGACCCTTTAATTCTTGAGCCGCGCGTCTTGCTATCAAATTTTGCATTTGTTCTTTGTCACTCATAATCTTTGACACCTTCCTTCGTCAGGATTTTCGTTGCCTTAATAATTCCATCGACGAATAAATGCGGTGTTACAATCTCCTCTGGTGATAGTTCACCGGGTTCAACAATCTCATCTACTTCTACAATAACGACATCTGCTGCTGTTGCCATAACCGGATTAAAGTTACGAGCTGTTTTGTAATAAACCAGATTGCCAAGTGTATCTGCCTTCCAGGCCCTGATCAAAGCAACATTTGCTCTTATTGCCGGTTCAAAAATATATGTCGCCCCATTTATTTCCCTTTCTTCTTTGCCTTTTGCTAAATCGGTCCCGACACTGGTTTTCGTATAATAACCGCCTATGCCAGCACCGCCAGCACGCATAGATTCGGCTAATGTCCCCTGTGGTAATAGCTCTAATTCAATTTCACCTCTTTGATAAAATTCCCCAACTTCGCGATTGCTTGTAAAATACGAACCGATTGCTTTTTTTATTTTCTTTTGGCTTAGGAGAACACCCAATCCTTTCCCTTTTTCGCCTAAGTTGTTACTGATGACTGTTAAACCTGCTACATCCTTTTTGGTCAACCCATCAATTAATGTTAGTGGGGCACCAATCAATCCAAACCCTCCTACCATTAACATATGGTTATTTTTCACACAAGATAAAGCTGCTTCTATATCTTGATGTACTTTCGTCATGTTTTTCTCCACCAATCCTGTTACTTATTTTCAATTAATGAATCACTTGCTTCAAACCAAGCAGGGATTCCAGCAGTTAATAAGCAAATAAATCCCACATCCGCTAATTGTTCTTCTGAAGCTCCATTTTCTCTTGCCGCTTCCATCCATTCTTCTACTTGATTCCCTTTTAATTCAGTTATGAATATTCCTGCCATTAGGATATGTTTTAGCCTTTTTGAAACGACTGAATCACTCAATATATAATCTTTAAGAGAGTTTTGGTCTTCAGATTTAACTAGTTTCAATACATTCGATACATATGCCGTGTCCTCATTGCCTAAAAGCTCAAACATATAAAGAAGGATCTCTTCTGCTGTTTCATAATCCCCTCTTTTTTCCTGAAATTCAATACCTTTAAGTGCAAGGGCATATTCTAAAGATTTTACCCCTGTTTTTAATGCTTGAACTCCGTTATATAAATATGGAACAATTAGGTATTCAACAAGTTCCGGTAAAGTTGCTCCACCATCTATTGCCCCTTTTGTATGGTAGATCATACTGCGTTCATATAACCTCGCAGCATTCATACCTACTAGTAATATATCTTTCTCCTTTTTCGTTAAGGCCCCTTCTTGCATGATGTTACTCCGTAAGCTTGTATAGTGATCAAGTGCATTTGGGCTATAATCGTGCATTTTTTGTACCCATCCTGGTACAACATCATACACTTCTTTAAAATACGATAAACCTTTGCTCATTTGTCTACACCTCTTTAGATTAATTGAGAGTCAAGTATGGATAGTGCTCTTATAGGTGAGGCCGTTGCATTTTTTAGTTTTAAAGGAATCCCGAAAAAAAGAAAGCGAGAATGCTTAGGTAATTTTTCAAGATTCACTAAGTTTTCCACAATATATATTTCATTACTTAGTAATTTCTGATGAATTCTACTTTCTGTATTATGGTTCAAATCAGCATTTGGCAAATCTAACCCAACAATATGTATTTGCTTTTCAATAAACCAATTGGCCGCACTGTCATCTAAAGCCTGTGCTTCAAAAAAACCCTCTTCTCCCCACGTTCTTTCCCACGTTCTAATGAGGACAATATCGTCTTTTTCAACATATACTCCTTGCCTACGTTCAGCTTCTTCAAGTAACTCTTTCGTAACAGGCTCATGCGGTACTTTTAACATACTTACATCTAGAATTAGGGCATCTCCAAACATTTTCTTCAGATTGATGTTTTCAACCGACTCCTCATTTTCCAAGAAATGTGACGGCGCATCAACATGTGTCCCGCTATGATCCGAAAAAGAAATCATCTTAGAATGGAATCCTTTAGGAAGTGGATTAGATGTATCCTTTTGTTCAAAAGAATTATTATTTTTAATGCCTACTTCTGGTAATTCATTACTTGTAACTAGACCATCGTAAAGTTCCAATGTTAAATCAATTATTTTCAACGATAAAACCCCCAAATTAATTTAAGCGTTTACATTATCACGACAAAAATGGCTACCCTAAACATTACTATCAAAAATTGACAGCAATTGTTAAAGGTAGCCAGTTGTTCACTAGTTGTCATTAAAAAAGGTTATTTTTTAAAAGCTAATGAATAGGCAATAATTAATTTTATATTCTAATTTTACACTATTTTCTGTTAATTTCAACATTTTTTAAAAATATTTTCAAAAAAATCAAATTCCTGCTAAAAATATTTTTATTCCTTCGTTAATTTCCTCTCTATTTTCAAACACCATTGTATAGTGATTGCACTTTGAAACAATGGTTTCAATATCCGCAGTATATTTCTTCGTATCTTCATAAGCTTCTTCATAAAATAATGGGGGAAATTCTCCAATTTTACCACTAGCATAGACTAATAAGGTTTTGCAGTTAATTTGTGTACATACTTCTTTAGGGACAAATGAATAAAAACTATTGAAATCTGCAAGAATACTATATTCAGATGACTTATTCTCCCAGCCACCATCTACTTCATGAACCTCATACTCTACCACACTTTGCAGATGGTCCGTCCATTTAACACCCAACCGATTATAGATTTCTTTAATTTCTACGACATAACTTTTTTGGGATTCATATTTTTTGCTTAACCTTCCAAGTGATGGTTGCACTATGTCCCTTTGTTGTTGAGTTGAAGTAGCTGCACCATCCAGTAAAATTAAGCCTTTTACTGGATTATTTAATTTACTAGCTACAACCGCTGCTATGAATGCTCCCATTGAATACCCCATTAAAATTGGATTTTCAATGTCTAATTCTTGGATTAACGCTATAATATCTTCTGCATGTTTGAAAAGAGAAGTCTGCTCATCTGTTTCTGAACTATTCCCCCTTCCTCTCAAGTCAATCGAAATGACTCGGTACTCTCCTTTTAACATTTCTGCATAATAATGCATTTGCTTATGATTTCCCGTTAAGCCATGTATAGCAATGATTGTTCCTTTCGTTCCTGGGTAATCTGCAATTTGGATTCTTCGATTTCCCAGCTCTTTTACATACATTTTCATAGTTACACTCTCCTCATAGTACCTATCATCGTTTGTTTATTTACAAACTTATTTGCTTGTAAGCAACATTTTTCAACTAATTAACCAAATTTTCACAGCTTTCATTTATTTATCTGGAGACAAGGATTTTTCTAACTCTTTCTACAGAGTATTTTCACCCCTTTCATAAATACGCTTACAATTTTAATAAAAAAAGCTACCTTAACTTCACCATCAAGTAACTGATCGTGAAATTAAGATAGCCGGTCACTTCATTAATTTCATTAAAAAAGGGCGTTTTTTAATAGTTAATGAATAGGCAAGATTTATATCATGTAATAATTCCATATTACATGAAATTTTAATAATATCAAATTTTTTTCGTTAATTTGGATTTTTCATTACTCTTTAACAAATTTCCATTCCTTAAGATCGATTCCGTGAAAGTTGCTGAACTTTACCGACGTATATCCTCAATAGTCTGGCCCCATCGTTCAACGACTTCTTTAGAATTTTTCAACTTAATTTTAATGCCAGAGGTGATATCTGCATACTTAGCAACATCCTCACGTGCCGAGACAACTCTAGCTAAAAATCGTTCTCTTTGGTATCGTGCAGTTGGCAACTCTTTTAGTCTCTCAATAGAAAGTCGAATATAATGCGCTTTCCCTCTCCAAAACAGAACCAATGTAGCTTTATTGGTATGAATGATATTGGCTGTAGTCGATGTATCTGGCCATAATCCAATTCGTAGTTCCTTACCGCTTATGGCTACGATTTCTCCAACGCTTATCATCGCTGTATGTGGCCACCCATCTTCACTTACCGTTAACAACATCATGGCTTCATGCTGTTTGTCAGTAAGGTCTTCGCCATTTAACAAGTCGACTACCTCTGTTGACATTTCTATTCTATTCATTTTTTTCACCTTTTTCTTCATTTTGAACCAAGGGCCTATATAAAAAGTAATGAAAAAATATCATATAGGTTAATGATTTCAGAAAATTCACCATCATCCATCTATGTTTTGCTGCTATATTTCATTCCGTCCCACCGTTTCGCACCGAAAACATCTAACTCAAATTGATCTAATGCTCTGTATGCCAGATGGTCAATGACATCGTCAACGTTTTCTGGATGATTATAGAAGGCTGGCATCGGAGGGAATATAATAGTTCCCATTTTTGAGAGTGCTGTCATATTCTCTAAATGAATCGTATTTAGAGGGGTTTCTCTTGTCATCAATAATAATTTTTTTCGTTCTTTTAACATTACGTCAGCAGATCGTGTTATTAAATTATCAGCTAATCCCATTCGAATCGAGGCAAGGGTTTTCATACTGCAAGGAGCTACAATCATCCCATCAACTCGAAAGGATCCACTGGATATTCTAGCAGCTTGATCTTTGTATGAATAGGAATAATCAGCTAACTCTTCCACGTCTTTAACAGAATAAGAGGTTTCGTGTTGAATAGTAGCATGAGCCCAAGGAGACATTACTAAATGAGTCTCCACTTCACTATTTTTAAGCATTTGAAGGATCCTAATCCCAAAAACGGCTCCAGTTGCTCCCGTTATTCCAACAATGATTTTCATCCAATTCTCCCTCCTTTTTCATTTTTTATGTGTTTTATACAGTGGAACTTCCATCAATGATCCCCATCGATGGTCAGTTTCACCATACACGAAGTAAAGTTTAATTATTTATTAAATAATTCTGGAGCAAAACGACTTGGATCTACCTCTTTAAATTCTGATCTTTTAAATTCACCTTTTAAATGATAAGGCACTGTACAGTCAAAAATTGTCTTACAGGAAACCCCTTTTTCCTGAATAGACGGACTGTAAGCCGGATCTTGTGAAGGATCTAACGGATGACAACGTACTCCAGGAATGAAAACTGTATCAACATCCCCTTGAAAACGTGTATTAAGTGCCCATAATACATCATTACTATCAAATGGATCCACATCTTCATCCACTATAAAGACATGCTTAAGCTCAGAAAATGCAGAGAATGCTAACAAGGCAGCTTGTCTTTGACGTCCTTCATCACTTGGCTGACTTTTCTTAAATTGTAAAACAGCCATGTATTTACCGCCGCCTGATGTATGGGCATAAACATTTAATAATTTGCCTGGCATTGCTCTTTCCACCATTTGAAGTATGCTTGCTTCTGTAGGAATACCAGCCATATTCACATGTTCTTCACTTGGACCAATAACTGTTTGCATAATTGGATTGACACGATGCGTAACAGCTTTTACTTTGATTAAAGGCAGTTCCGCAACAGCCGAACCCGTATAACCTGGGAACTCCGGCATTGCTTTTCCGGTATTGGTGTTTTGATCTTCTCGCACACGTACTCCAGGAACCAATTCCCCTTCTATTACATATTCAGCATTTGCGATAGCTTTTTCATCAATGGTCAAGCATTGAACTAGTTCAACAGCTTCATTTCTAATCGCTCCTGCAACACTCAATTCATTAAAGCCTAGCGGTGTCGTTGGTGCTTCAAAACAAGCAGCGACTTCAATAGCAGGGTCAACGCCGATACTAATGGAAATAGGTAATGGTTTTCCGGCTTTTTCTGCCTTTTCACGAAAAACTTCTAAATGGCGGCCTGGAACAAAGTACATAGACATCTCATCTTTACTTTGTAAACATAAACGATGTATCGTAATATCTGATTCACCAGTTTCTGAATCAGAGGCA
Organism: Peribacillus sp. R9-11; assembly: GCF_031345095.1. Taxonomy (NCBI): domain Bacteria; kingdom Bacillati; phylum Bacillota; class Bacilli; order Caryophanales; family Bacillaceae; genus Peribacillus; species Peribacillus sp. R9-11. The sequence goes on from NZ_CP133764.1 coordinate 98,608, forward strand.
TAGCACATACCTATCGTAATATATGGACCCGCATCTTCCTCTGTATTCGTAGGTGCAGGAATTAGTTTTCTAATATCGAAATCTGGATCTTCTGCATAGTGAACCACTTCTTGAGCTTTCGCTTTATCGTTTGAAATGGTAATGGGATTAATTGGATTTTTAACCGCTTCATTTAACAGGAACCCTAGTCGCTCTGGTTTTGTATCAAGCATGAGGCCAACTCTTTCACGACTAGCTAAAAGCCCGATCAGTACGCTTGCATCTTCATGCCCCAATACATTATTAAAAACCATGGCAGGTCCAATTTTTGTTGGACGCATTACTGTTCCGCCAGCCCCTACATGACGATAAACCCCTGATAATTCAGCATGTGGATTGACTGGTTCATTGGTTTCAATTAATTGTCCTGAAATTGTTTGTAGAAGTTCTAAAGCAGAACGTAAATCAGTTACTTTTTTCTTTTTTGTAGACATTAAAAATTCCCCCTAGCATTCATATAATCAGTGCCCTATGTACTATTCGGTTTCAACGAAACTATATGATAACGGTTACAAGGAATATATTAATGTGTATTTCTACTATACAGTCAATAGATATTTGAAAATTCAAGTAATTTTTTCTACAGGGATTTGTAACTGACAAAAATCTACACTATTATCATTCTCGTAAAAAGTCGTATCTAATAAACAAGCGTCTATAACATCCCCTACAATTCTATAATGGTTTTCACTGATCCATTGAACCAGTTTATTTAAAATCTCTATATTATAGGGCATTCCATATTTATAAACGCATGCATATTGCCCAGCAGGCAAAGTCATCATATTATCCATATCAGGGTCTGTAAAAGGTAATGAAGTATAGATTCCCGCACCCTCGAAAATATCATCCGTTCCTAGCTTATCCTTTAAGATAACAGTGCCAAACCCCTCGGAAGGAAGCATTTCATGTTTACTTAAGACAATCCAAGCTTTCATCAGCGTTAAATGTAATTCTTCTCGGCACAATTCATTTTCAAATGGTATAAACAAGACATTCCTTTCTGGAAATTCTTCTATAATAGGTTTATCCAATTCACATTTAATATTTTTGGCTTCTGAATATTTCATTAATCTCTGTTGAATAAATGTACGTATATTCATCAAGGAGTTAATTTCTTTATCTATGAATTCTTGATGAAATTCCAAAAGTGACATGGCAGTAGATAAATTCCTATTTCCTATATGGTGCTTAATATCATTCAGTTTGATGCCAATAGACTTTAAAAAGCAAATTTCCCTTAGAAATGGAATCTGAACTGCACTGTAATATCGATAACCATGTTCATCAATATGTACAGGTTTAAACAATTCGATCTTATCGTAATAAATGAGTGTTTGCCTTGAGATACTATGAACGGATGCCATTTCACTGATTGATAAGTAATCTCCCACATGTGTTCCTCCTCTGCAAAGCCTTTTATATATTTTTCTTAGTCTTACTTTTACTGTTTCTTCTATCATTCATTTATTAATCCTCCCTATACAAATAGAATCTATTTCCTTATGGCAGAGGGTCAGTTTTATGATAAATCTATTCCTTCCCTAACTTATCTTTTTTCATTTCTATTGAGTGGAATTTCAAAGACTCTGACACTCGAAAAATATGAATCATATCAACCTCTTAATAATAGGCAACAAATGAGAAAATGAAATGAACAAGTGTTAAATTTCAAATAGAGAAAAACATGCCCTCACTGTGAACCAGGGGTTTCCGCCGATAGAGGAAAAATTAGAGCATCTATACTCAAAAAAAGGCAAGCCATCACCTTTGCAACAAATTGTTATCTATCATGTATCTTAAATAAAATCCATCATCAAACGAACCATCGCAGCACAGTGCTATTGAGATCCATGGTGAATAGACCATAATCAATGACTCCATTTCTTTATTCTCAGAAAATCAGACATTAGCTAAACTCAAATATATTGGAAGAATGCCGTATCTTAGAAATTTTAATTCCATCAAGATAAGTTTCGCAAATTCCATTTTTGGATATCGCACTTTAGTGTCCACTTTCTTCATTATAATCCAACCAGACCCAAACTCCTTAACAGGACATATATACTTTCGAACTTCCTCATTGCAGTTATTATAAATGTTGCTTCATTTGCGTTGCCTATTAATCCAACTTCAGTGCAACTTTTAATATATAGCCATTATTAAGATCATAGACGATTCGGTTATAGCCATGCCCATTCATTTTATACTTGAATTCAGTGTATTTTAGCAGTAGCCATTTTTTGTGTTGCCGTTTCAAAAAAATAGTATTTTCCCATTTGAGCTATCCAGGACTCAATGGCTTTAATCTCTTACCGGGACAACATAGAACTATTCTTCGACTGTTGTATCCTTTCATTAATTGGCCACATTCCCTTAACGTCTCCTTTTTTAAAAATTAGTGCCTATAGAGATGACTTTTTCCAGGGATATGAAAAAGAGTGAAGGATACTGGAGGTAATTGAATAGGAAAATAAATAGTAAAGTACGGTTAAAATGCTTATTCTATCTTGTAAAGCTTGATGTACTGAAGTGTATCCAATTTCAAAAAGCGATTTACTAACTGTGCAATGACTCTGGCATCATTCACATTATTTTTAGTCGGTGAATTGTAGTCGAGTTCCTTGCTTTTCTTTACGTGTAACGGATTGACTCGACAAACTTAATCTCATCTTCTTTTAGAATGTGAGCTAAGTTCAGCCAATAATGACCCATAGGCTCCATGCCTACCATCACTTTTTCCATGCTCTGTTCTTGCTTTAATTGATAGATCCATTCCAGGAAATATTGAAATTCTGCGCCCGTACGACAGGCTTGAACTTAGCAATATCGACATCTATAATTAGAGTCTAAGAAGTAATTTGAGCAATCTTTCCATTTTGGTTATAATTCATGGTAATGCCTCATGGTATTTGAGTAATGTCCTTTTCGCTGGCCCGCTTCAGGACTCTCTCATTCTACCAAGAGGTTATTTTTTTGCTCAAATCTCATTTTCAAACATGGATGTTATTTCTTTTGTGCCCATTAAACCTTGTGGACGATAGTTATTACAGGAATGCTGTCCAGATAGTTAGTTCGCTAGTCCTGTCACTAACATAATTGCCCCCATGAACATCATACTATACGGCATCAACTCCAAATTCTCAGTAATTAGCTGATAGGCTGATAGGCTGATAAAGCAAGAACAATTAGCGCTAAGATAATACTAACTATTTTCAAGAATATATTTCCCCCTGAACAAAAGGTGACTGTTTTTCCTTGTGATATTATTCATTCGATAGATAGTCGATACGCCTTCACAATGATTCCGTCATCAGCAGGTTGAAAGTCGAATTGTGGCATTCGTACAAAGCCCATACGTTCATACAATCGCATAGCAGTTTTCATAAAATCTGCGGTATGTAAGCCGATGTGCTGTGAACCTTTTACTTTTGTTCGACGAATACATTCTTTTATTAATGCCTCAGCAACACCTTTGTGTCGTGACTGTGGTGTGACTGCAAGCATTCTTATCTCAGGATAATCTAACATATCAACAAGTCCTTTGTAGGCATCTGATTTCGCAGGAAACAAAGCAACACTCCCTACCACTTCCCCATCTAATTCAGCAACTAGAAGTTCAACATCTCTCTGTTCATCGGCATCTGACGATATAGCTTTCTTCAGAGCATCCCAATGCCCTTCAGGAATGCTTTGTGCATGTTCTTCGTAGGCCTTCACTCTTTGTTCTCGAATCATTTCTACTTCATAACATAACGCCTTACGAATTTTTACCATTTAATCAACCACTCCTCTTATTCCGCTATACTTTTAAATTATAACTCTCTATGTTTATTAATCCATTCATGGAATATGAATGCCAATTAGTTTAATAAGGAAAAATTATGAAATAACAATCGTTATAGAAATTCCTATTTGGTCTATAAGATTTGCATAAAGAAAGGAGTCCTTTTTATACATAAAACATACGTAAAATCATGTCTATAAACAGGTTTTTATTAATAATCATAGGGAATAGAATATTTAACATACTGTGGGAGTGTAATACTTATTTATTAATAAAAACCGCCTTTTAACAACTCTGCCTATCTAGTTATATAATGGTAGTTAAAAACAAAACTAAAAAAGAGAGGTAATACTCATAGCAGTATTACCTCAGGTATAAAACGTTTTATTCCTCACTCAGATACAAATATTGTCCAAGTAAAACCTAACTCACTTTTACCGTTTTACTCTGACTCTTATTGCCTGATTTGTCTTGTGCATATACCTTTAATGACGAACCCTTCTTTTGCACCTTGATTTTCAGTTTATAGTTTCTCCACTATTCCTTGCCAATCTTTTTACTTCCATTGTAAATATAAATAGATTATCTTAATTTACGTTTATTAACAATTATTTATTCAAAACAGCTTTGTTGAAAACGGGTTTATCTTGTAATCTAAGTTCAAAATCTAAATGGGCCGTATAATAATCATTTTTCAATCCTTTTTCTGCACCAGGATGTTTATCTAACTTCGTAATTAAACTTCCACGAACACCTTGTGCAACATCATCTTCTAAATACTCATCGCCTTCAAAATAAATTTGTGTTACTAATCTATCGCCATTTTCCGGTTGGAATAACAGGTGCAAATGTGCTGGACGATATGCATGATGATCAATCCACTTTAAGAACTGACCAGAAGGTCCATCTGTTGGAATTGAATAATTACCTGGTACAACTGTTTTAATTTCAAAATTACCATTCGAATCTGTGTAAAATACACCACGTAAATTATTATCTGGAATACCTTCAGCGAAGTATGAGTATTCACCATTTGTATCCGCCTGCCACATATCGATTTTTGTATTTGCCAACGGATTTCCATTTACATCTTTCACAGATCCTGAAAAGTAAAGTGCGTCACCTGGTTCATTTTCACGTTGTGGCAACACTCCTGGATTTTGGACGACTGGCGTATTTTCAATGTAATAAGGTCCTAGAATAGTAGGTTCCGTTCCTTTTACACTTTTATACATTTCTTGAAGTGCATGAGTTTCAAAGAATACATCCATAAACAACGGAATTTCTCCTGCTTTACCTAGTTGATCCATCCAATCAACTAGAGCTTGATAGTCATTATGATCAATTTCGTATTCACTAACTAATTCCTTAAATTTAACTACCAACCCATTATAAACGTTGATTACTTTTTGATTCTTCATTCCTCTTCCCCCAATTAATGTTCAATTTATATAAGTATTTTCAAAAATAGTTGTAATTCCTAACCCATTGCACTAAGGTAATTATGCTTACCAGCTTAATATATACATTTGTTCATTCGGTTCTGGATTTCACTTCTCTTCTTTAATTTCACGTAATCATTCGATTGCTGCTAGTTAAACGAATGAGCTGGAAACTAAAAGGAGAGGAGAAGATTTTTACTAAAAAATTCCCAGCCAAAGAAAAAAATATCTAACTGATTTTCATTTCTTCTGTAAATGCATGGTCTGATATTTTAATCGAATCTGTTGGGCAACCTTCAAGAGCATCATCTAACTCATCCAACAACTCATCTGGTACTTCACAATTACCTTGATTTTCGTCCAGGATCACGTAAGCTATCCCTTCATCGTTATAATCAAAAATTTCTGGTGCAGCTGCTCCACATGCCCCACACGCGATACAGGTGTTTTGATCTACCCATGTGAACTTCGTCATATTAAAGACCTCCATAAATCCAAATTAGCGTTTAAACTCGTACTTTATCTTTTTTGTTTTCCATTAAGCTCGTGCTATGCAGTGGCTGCACTTTAGCTGAAGGTTCTACATAAACTTTTGCATTGCTAACTGCAGTAGCTGCTTCACCAAATCCAGTCGCAATCAATTTTATTTTCCCCTCATACGTACAAATGTCTCCTGCAGCATAAATTCCTTCAATATTGGTTTCCATTTTCGAATTAACTAATATAGAATTGCTTTCAATTACGAGATCCCAATTTTTAATTGGTCCCAATGATGAAATAAATCCATAATTGACTAAAACATCATCAACTTCGAGCTCTATCTCGCCATTCCCTTTAACTTCTTCAAGCACTACTTTTTCCACTGCGTTATCGCCAACTAGACGAATAGGAACATATGGGGTAACAATATCGACTTTCGATTCCTCAAGCATCGTTACACTATGCTCATGTGCACGGAACTTGTCACGTCGATGAACAAGTGTAACTTTTTCAGCAATCGATTCTAACATTAGCGCCCAATCAACAGCAGAGTCCCCTCCACCAAATACGACCACTCTTTTCCCAGCAAATCGGTTTAAATCATTTACAAAATAGTGAACATTCGAACTTTCCTGTTTTTCCGACGCTTTTATCGGTAACTTTCTTGCTTGAAAAGCCCCATTTCCAGCAGTAATAATAATAGCTTTTGAATAATGGGTTTCATTCTCTGTTTTGATCGTAAAGATTCCATCCTTTTTTTCAATCTGCAGAACAGATTGTCCAAGGCAAATGGTTGTATTATCTTTAAATAGACTCATTTGTTCAATTAAGTTATCCACTAATTCCTGAGCGAGCACTTTTGGAAATCCAGCTATATCGTAAATATACTTCTCGGGATATAAAGCAGAAAGCTGTCCTCCTAAGTGAGGCAAACTCTCGATGACTTTAACAGATGCTTGTCTCATCCCTGCATAAAAAGCTGTAAATAATCCGACCGGGCCTCCGCCAATAATGGTAATATCTAAAATCTTTTCTTCCATCTCATTTCACCTCTGCTCATTTTGAATCCCGTAAAAAATTACCTTTTATTCTCAACTGACTCTTTTTTAACCGGTACCTGATACTCCAAATACAACTCTTTTCTTTCTTTTGAGGATTGAATCGCTTTTATACATACCTCTAAGTTGGCTCTTGCCCACCGACCATCATGAATCGGCTTTACTCCTTTACATACAGCTTCATATAATTCATTTATAACGTTTATCCGTCCGGTCTCTTCCATAGGGATTTGAACCGTATATTTTTCTTCTTCACCATAAACGATTAAACCTTCTGGACTTTGCCGGATATCACCCTTTTCACAGCTCACAATGGTTAAACCAAAAAAAGGATGGTGTTTTTCCGCCTCTTGATAATTTTTGGATCGACTTCCTCCATACCCTGCCGCCACTTTTAAGGCCACCTCATCTTCTGGAGAGTTTGTTTCTTTAATCGTCCTGCGAGCATGTGCATAAACCCCTATGTTTGAAAGAGGTCCGCCCTCCCCGATATCAAACGTTAACTCAGTCGTATGGAAGTGATCGTACCCATTGTATACAGCCGTTGCTGCAATACCATTTTCGAACTCTAAAAAGACGGTATGGGTCCCTTCTGTCGGCCTTTCCTTATCCGAAATGCCTGTGACTGCCCTTATACTTCTTACCTCTCCACCACCTAAAAGCCGAATAATATCAAATTGATGAGACCCTTGACGATATGTCACACCCCCACCAAGCTCTGTCTTTAATTCTTCAGGTGTTCTAGGGCGGTAAATCCAATCGTTGTAATACCAATTGTGAATCATTAAGACTCTTCCAAGTTTCTCGCTGTCGATAATTTCCTTCATTTTTTGAATAGGCGGTTCAAAGCTGTGAGAATGACCTACAATAAGGTGAACACCATTTTTTTCAGCAAGCTCAATCATTCTCTCAGCATCTTCTAAAGAAGTAGCTAAAGGTTTTTCTACAATAATATGTTTTTTTGCCTCTGCGGCAATGCGGACATGTTCCGTGTGCAGCTCTGTCGGCGTGGCAATGTAGACAGCATCTATATCTGGATTCATACATAATTCATTTATTGTATAATAGGTTTCTGCGTGATAATCTTTTGCAAACTTATCAAGACGTTCTTGATTCCTCGTGGCTACTGCAGCTAAGTTCACATGGGGATGTGCCAGGATTGCCGGTATCATCGATGCTCCCGCAATCCCTAAACCAACAATTCCAATATTTATACTTTGTTTTTTAAAAGGCATATGTCTCCTCCTTTTCTTTATTTATTTATTTTTCTTGCTCTTTTAATTTTTTTACATAATATTGCCAGACCCATTTAGCATTAAACTTTGTCCCCAAATCAGGTAATTCCGCAATATCTTCTTCGGAAATAGATGGGACTTCTCTTCCTGTTTTCCCTACTTCCAATGTCACTTTTGCCAGTGTGTTAAAATTCAACGCATTAACTGTTGCTTCTTCAACCGTTGCGCCCGTAGCTGTAATACCATGCCCTTTCATTAAACAAATATCTTTGTCTCCCATTGTTTCAATCATAGGGGCTGCCAGTTCTGGTCGTGTTACTAAATAAGATCTAGGGAAAACAGGAACACCTTCCAGGGCCATTCGCATTGCTGGTATGTTAAATGCACCAAAAATTGGCCGGAATTCCAGGTCGGTAATACCACAAATTAAAGTCGCTGGCGGATGGGCATGAATAACACAGCCAACTTCAGAACGCGATTTCATAATTTCACCATGTATAGAAAGTTCTTTCGGGACATGATACACGCCCTGCAAATCATCTCCATGACCATCAAAATCCACTTGCCTAATTGTTTCAAACGTCGTATATCTAAGCCCTTTTTCCGATTCACCACGGCAGCGTATAAACATTTCATCAGTTCCCGGAATACGGGCGCTTACGTGACCTAATGTTTCATCCACTAATCCTTCCATGGCTAAAATTCTACAAGATAGGGCTACTTTTTCTCTAAGCTCTTCCAATGAGTCATTCATCCTACCACCCCTTCTTTTATGATGTAACTAATTCTGGGCCGGTTACACGTGTTACCTCGATAATTTCGCCTCTCCATGAACACTCTCCACACCAGCAAAAGTAAGCTGTATCTTCAGAGATCCAATATTCATTCAGAAGACTGCCAGCTTTTAATAATGACTCCCCGCAATTCGGACAGTATTTCAATTTTATGTTGAACTTTGTATTCTCCGCCATTTTAAAAACCTCCTAAAGGGACAATCAGCCCCTCCCTCTTAATAGAAGGGCTGTTATATAAATTAACTATTAGAAGAAATCGGTTCACCTTTACAGATTTCAATAATCTCATGTAGGTTTGGCGCATAGCGTGTATTCCAATGAATAGCTACCCCTGACAATAACCCACCCTCACTAAATTTGTCTTCTTCCTGCGGCAATTCAATGTACTGATTTTGTTGTGGATCCCGAATTGTACACTTTGGATCTTCCCCATTTTTCATCTTCTTCAACTCTCGTTTCAGCATTTGGCGATACATAATAATCCCTTTATCAGATGTTCCAAGTCGTTCCACAGTTCGATCAGCGACAGGACCTTGCGTAATCCACGCCATCATATCCTGTCCATCGATGTAGTCCGTTACAAATTTCCCGTTTTCATCATAAATTGGACATTCATAGGATGATATAGGATAGTTTTCAGGTACTTTGACACCTTCAGCTGGAACAAAACATGTATACCAAAAATGTAATGTATGTGTATCATCTATTGGTACCCGGATTTGGAAAGAGTGTGCTCCACTATCTCCGACTCTCAAGTAATTTGGAAAAACAATGGGGTGGCCGACTGCCCAATCTTCATTTTCTTCTGTTTGCCCTTCTAAAACTCGACGTTTAATAATTCCATAATCAAATTCATCAAATCCAATTTTTAGGTGTCGCTTTGTTATAGGCCATTCATTCTGCGGGCGACCTTGTTGCTCAAATACATGCTCAAAATAATGTCCATGTAACCACTCTAAATGTGTTGGGTCAAGTGAATTTTCCATAATTTGCACCCAATTACATGGTATCTCTGCATATCCAACGGTTCGAATAACATTTTCCTGAACAAATAAGTCCCAATTTGGCAATTCAGGAGCAGGTTTAGGACCCATGTAACCAAATACTAAACCGCCTAACTCTCTTACTTCATAACCTGAGATCTTGATTCGTTTTTTAAATGTGCTATCTTCTGGCTCATTCGGCTGTTCGACACATTGTCCTGTTTGATCGTATAACCAGCCATGGTATTGACAGCGTAATCCACACTCATCCGGTATGGCATACTCAAGTGATACCCCACGGTGAGCACAACGATCAGCTACTAAACCAAGATTATTAGATTTATCACGGTATAAAACAAGTTCTTCATCAAGAATTTTTAATTTCTTAATGGTACCGATTTTTTCCACATCTGTACTAATAGCAATGGGGTGCCAATATCTTCTTAAAAGCTCCCCCATCGACTTTCCAGCTCCAACTTGAATCAAGTCTTCGTTTTGTTCTTTGCTTAACATTGTCATCTCTCCTTTAATAGAAAATAAGTTTATTGAAAATTTTTTATGATAACTAATTACTAATTAACAAATGTATGTGTTTCCATTTTTTTAATTTTAATAATTATCAGATATTAATCCCTGATGAATCACCTCTGTTTTAGTTTTTGTAGTTCCCATTCTAAGGATTAAGTGTTTTCTATACAACTACCATGTTCTGCTATAAACAACACTTCATTTTTTTTTTCTTATCAGTATTAAGTTGAAACTATTTTTATCCCTAATCTTATAAAATAAGGTAATAGGAACCTATCGTTGCACTTGAATCAGGCGGACATATGCTAAAATCAAATGAAAATCTGCACCAAAACGAAAATTCCAAGCGGAAATTTATTTTTATAGAAAAAGTCATCACTGGCGAGAGTCGCCGTCGCCATTATTCGTCTGACTGCACTTTTTTATTGATTCCAGTAATTTTGTCCAATAATGGCTGGATACGGAACAGAGATGTGGAAAAATGAGCGATGAAAAACATCTTTCATTTGTTAAGAAGACCCTTCGAAGTTTTTCTATCAGCTTCATTACCTTTTTTATCAGGTTCTTCAGGTTATTTGAGAAAATATACGAGATTGTACGAATGCTACATTTAGTTTCTTTTAAAGGTTAATTAATAAATACAAACTATACAACAGCGTTGTTCTTTTATGTGCAGCAAAAAATAAATATGTGGTTGGCACTGTAGCAGAGGGCGGAAAAGAAGACGTGGATCTTGCTCAAGCACGGCAAACACTGAACGGTCCGTGGAAAAAAAATGACGTTAGCAGAGCGTTCAAAAATTTTTGCGCCCATGTCTTACAGAAGGTAATGAAACGGCTACAGTGTTAATTCTGCAAGAAGCAGATGATTCAAGGACGATGTTGTCAATCTTGTTGACGGATTTTTGGTCCAAATTCAGCGAACGTTATCTCGCGATACTGCTAAGTGTATTTGATCATCAAAAAAAACCTACTATAGGTGTAGCAGGACAGTTATCTGGAAGCTGGAACACTGTATTACGTTTCAATAAACAACAAGTCAAACAAATTAGATAACAGAAAATCAAAAAAGCATTACCACCCTTATTTGGGGATAGTAATGCTTTTTATTTTCTATTGGTTTTGTTCAAATCTCCTCGATGCTCCGCCTCTAGCGCACCTTAAAAAAAGAGTAACCACCTAAAAATTGGTCTTCTCTCCTAACTTTAATTATAGCGTATTCTCTTTTAAGTAATATCTATAATATACCTAATATTTCCAACAACCCAGATTCTCGGATATATCTTTCGCTGCCTTTATTACTTTATTTACTAGTGCCGGGTTCTGTGGATTCATACGATGTTCGGGACCTGTAACAGAAACTGAGTAAACCACTTTTCCGGTATAGTCACGTATAGGTGCCGCTACAGATACTACACCATCAAGAAGTTCCTCCGAACTTGTTGCGAATCCCTGTTTTTTGACGAGGTTTAAACAATCACGTAACTGTTCAGGATTAGTAATGGTATTATTCTGGTATCCATACAATCCATTATCTATTAAATTAAGAATAACATCTTCCGCCCGATGAGCTATTAGAACTTTCCCGGAACTGGTAGCATGAACCGGATTTCTTTTTCCAATATGAGTTAAAATTTGCACAGGTTGCTTACAATCAACTTTATATAGATAAACCACATCCGTTCCTTCTAAGACAGCGATATGTGCAGTTTCTTTGACTTCATTTACAAGTTCTCTCAAAATAGGCTCAGAGTCTCGATTAATTTCGATATTGTTTGTCACGATGGTATTCAGATTTAAGATAGATAAGCCTAAGCGATACTTGTTTGTTTCAGGATTTTTTACAACAAAGCCTTCACTTGCTAGAGTAGATAATAAGCGACTGACAGTACTTTTTCCTAAATTTAGCGAAAGTGCTAAGTCTGTTACTTTTTTTTCCGGCTCATCTATTGTGAAACTCCGCATAATTAGCAGTGCATTCTTCACAGAAGAAAGTAAATAGTTTTTATTTAATTCGTTACCCATGATACCCCTCCCTCCCCTTATTTTTTAAGAACGATTTAGCTTCATCATATCATACACAGAATAGTCTGTATTTTTATAAGACAATAAAAACTAAACCACTTAAAACTAAGCCTATGCCTATTAAAGTCTGATAAGTAATACCCTCTTGATTTTTAAATAGGAAATAGCTCACTGGAGTTACCAAAATTGGTGTTGAGAGCGTAATAAGATTAGCTACAGAAATGGGTATATATCGCATCGATGCAATTACAGAAATTTGAGCAGATATGGTAATAATTCCGCTGATAACATAGAGCCAAACACCGGTGATATCAGCCTCTTTAAATTGTCGCCAAAAGTTACGTTTACTTTTACTCGTAGCTACATGCAACACAAATCCAAGTAATGCACCCAGTGCTCCCCCTAAAATAGGTTGATCCCAGTTTAAAATGGCAGCTCCCCTTATAACATTACCAATGGCATAGGCTAATGAACTAAGTAAAGCCACAAGGATTCCTGATTGTACTAATCCCTTGAAGGACAACTCAGGGAACGGTTGAAAGTTTATCACTTTTCTTTTTTTAGCTATTTCATTTTTTGATCGTTGCGGGATATAAGATACTAGTAATAAGCCAAACAGTATTAATAGGATAGAAGATAGGTCCCTTGAACTTAATTGCTCCTTCAAAAAAAGCCATGCAATGATTGTTGTAAATATTGGATTTGTCACTTGGAAAGCACTTGCGCGTGTTGGTCCCAATTTAGCTATCGTTTCAAAGAAAAACCATCTACCCAAATATGTACCAAAGAATCCTGCTATCAAAAAAAGAAAAAAACCTTTTGTATGCCAAGCTAGATCACCTGCATCAAAAAAGATAATTTGAATAAAAAAAAGAAAAAACGCAAATAACACATTAACCGCTACCGATATCAGAAACCCGAGATTTAAATTCAGTCGGGCAATCGCCAACTTTGTAAGTATGATATTCGCTGAAAACAATATCATGGACAGCAGAGCGAGCATTTCTCCCATCTTTCATCCCCCTTTCTTCTATATATATATTGCTCTTTTCTGAATTCATTTGACCTTAAAAATTGTACGTTTTGGGTGCATCCTCTTTTTTCTATACGGATGAAAGACAACATGAATATTATGCAAAGGGCTGATAACTATTAAGCAAACTACTGTTGATTGCTAATGTATTATTCACCACCAATAATAAATAAGTTATAGCTATCCACCCGTAATTGCTAAAATAAATAATAATTTTATATTCTTACGTACTACTGTTGCTTCCCTTTTTATTAATAAAGAGAATACGATTGGCAAGTTAATGTGTATATCTTTTAATTTTCTGTACCTGGTTTTGGGGTGGAAATGGGTCGCAGAAAAATATTTAGCAGGTTCCATCCCTCCTATTAATATCTTGTCTCATGTAAAGCGCTTACACGAAGTCTAAAATTCTTCTACAAATATCAAACAAAATATATACATATTAGAATAATTTTCTACTATTCAAAATTCATGATAAGGGAAACTTGTTCATGATACAACTACCTCGTTCTTCTATAAGCAACAAATATATTTATTATTTTTCTTACCTCCCACACCAACATATAAATAATCTTATTACTTCTAGTAGAGCAATAAGTTTTATTTGATTTTAACACTATAAAAATTCTGGTATATACAAGATAAAAGAAGCAACAAGAATTTGTGAGCTTATTTATAAAAAATATCGCGATCAAACTAATAATTTCAAAAATTTATAATTATATCATTCGTTGCATATATCAGAATACTAGTGTTGTATGAAAGACAAATATCAATTAACTTATAAATAATCCTAGTTATGAAAGAAATTCCTAGTCTTTGAAATCTATATTCAAATAATACAGGAGGTGTTAGTCAACATCTTTGCATCACTCACGGGAGAGTGTACAATCAATAAATGTAAGCGCCATTATACTGAATGCTTAAATTGTAGTATTCTTCTTTTCACATTTTTTATTTGGAGGAGATTTAATGAGTATTGAAATAATTGCAATCGGTGTACTTTTAATTATATTTGTTTTGGGCGCTTGCTTACCGATTAATATAGGTGTTTGGGGCTTTTTGGCTGTTTTTATAGTCGGTTCCCTAGTAAGTGACCTTAGCATGGATGAAATTTATGGCGCATTTCCAGTAGAACTGTTTATCATTATTGTAGGGATCACATATTTGTTCACGATAATCCAAAAAAGTGGGGTCGTAGATCTAATCGCTGACTACGGTCTCCGCTCAGTCAATGGCAATCTTGGTCTGGTACCTTGGCTAATGTTCCTGTTGGCATTGGTACTTGCAGGCGTTGGTACGTATGGAATTGCGGTTGTTTCTCTTCTTGCTCCAATCGCATTAAAAATAGCACACAAAAATAAAATCAGTCCGTTAATGATGGGTATAATGATTATTATGGGGATGCAAGCAGGTTCCTTCTCACCACTAAATGTCTTTGGAGTTATTATAAACGGCGGTATGCAATCTAGGGATCTTGAATATTCCCCAGCATTGCTATTAATTAATTGCTTAATATATTTCGGACTCGTCGCAATGATTGTATACCTCATGTTTGGCGGCCATCGTTACTTTAGTAATAGACCGGCTACTCTAGGTATTACAGGATTCCCAGTAGAGGCCATCAAACCAGCTGGCAATTCGGCAATAGGGCGTGAAGGCGGATTAGATTTATATAAAGCAGCCTGTCTTGCGGCGATTGTCGTCTTAGGTATCTTAACTCTTAAGTTTGATATAAATATTGGTTTTGCGGCGATTATAGTCGGATCAGCATTAGCATTGTTAGCCCCAAGAAAACAAGAAGGCGTATTGAAAGAAATGCCATGGGGTGTTATTTTCCTCGTAACGGGGATCGTGACATACGTAAATGTGATGGAAACAGTAGGTGTAATGACCTATGTGACTGGGCTTATATCCGGGATGGATAACCCACTCTTAGCATCTCTGGCGGTTTCATACGTTGGTGGATTTGTGTCTGCCTTTGCCTCGACAACTGGTTTCTTAGCATCTATTATCCCAATTGCAACACCACTTTTGCAGGATCCAGATATTTCATCTATCAATATTATTTCATCGATTGCTGCATCCTCCAGCATTGTTGATTTAAGTCCTCTTTCATCTGCTGGAGCACTTTTACTGGCTAATGTACAGGGAATGAAAGAAAGAGTATTCTTCAGACAACTCTTGATTACTACTGGTATCTTCATCACACTTGGCCCCGGACTCGCATGGCTGCTTTTTGTAGTAATTGGCGGTATGTTTTGATAGATAAAAAACAATAATTTAGTAGAAAAAACGATAACTATATGTACACCACAAGAAAACCTCATCGGCATCTAGCCGGTGAGGTTTTTTTTTGTTATTTAAAGTAGATTTACTAGTCAAAACTATGAAAAAAAAAGAAAAAAAATAAATAAATAATCCCTATCTATTCGAGAGGGATTTTGAGTATTATTGAAGCTTATTGCATGTCAGGCGATTGATTTACAGTGGATGTTCTTCCGGGATATGCGTAGGCAAATTTTATAAATATACCTTCACTATACTCAGTTTCTAGTAATTCAATACCTTTGGTAAAATCTCTTTGGATTTGAGTATATGTTTGATAGCAATACTGCTAAGTTCCTTTTTCTGTTATACCAGCCTACTATTTCACCATTTCAGTTTTAGAAAAAAATTATCCTCCAGCCATGTGGATCTATATAGATTATCATTATAGCTTGCTGTAATGATAATCCCATATTTTTTGAATGTTATTCGGCTGCCAAATCACATTTTTTGTTAGTTGTATATCTTCGTCCTCGAGGGAATGTGCGTACCCCAATTGACTTGCCATGTACTGACGATAAGCATTCTCTTCTAAAAATACACTGCGCACGAACGTTTCTACTATTGTTGTGCCAGTAATGACCGCTCCGTGGGACTTCAATAGTATAATGTGATGCCCTGCCAATTTTTCAGCCAGATCATTCGCAATTTCTTGTTCGCTGATTGACTGTGATTTGGGGAATACCGGAATATCTCCTAATACTGCACCTTGTATAACGACCGGCCGCAATGGGATCTTAGCAATTGTAAACATTGTGGACCACCGGGGATGAGTATGAGTAATGGCTTGAATATCTTTTCTTCGCTTATAAATTTGCGTATGAAGCGGAAATTCATTTGGTGGTCTCCCATCCCCTTCAATGACATTTCCCTGCAAATCAATCATTATTACATCGTCAGCAGTTAATGTGCTTCTACTCGCTCCAGCGGAGTTTATCAAAATAAAGTCAGTTTCAGGAACACGGGCACTCATATGACCGTTAAAGTCGATATGGTTTGCTTGTTCCATCATACGGATTGATATGGCCAGCTGTTCCTTTAAGGTTTGATTTTGCATACTACTCACCCACCACAGTTTTCTTTAACCTAAGGCTATTAACCCCGCTCCCACCATTGCCGTAATCGAAGCGTAGATGACCGTTTTTGTAATCCCCTCATGAGTTTTAAAAACCAAGGAAGACAAAAATAACGTGAAGATCACGTCTGTTGAAGCTATAACAGCTACTTGAGAAACTCCGCTTTGTGATAATGCGGCGAAATACAAGATTTGACCCATTGATGTAGCGATTCCTGCGCCAAACAACCATGGCTAAAAACTTGAGAAAGTGGACTGAATGGACTGTCTGTATCGTTTCTGAAATAAGGAAAGGATTAAAAAGACCAGAATGCCAACAAGTGCGCCAACCATTGTCCCCACATACGGATCAGGCATTTCGTCTAATCCTTCTTTTCTCACCACGTACCCAATCGCATAAGCGAAAGCAGAAATGACTCCATAAACATAACTGAAACTAGCAATCGTTTTCAATCGGATGAACCAACCGTCACCAGCTTTCGCCTGTTTGGAAGCGTGTACATTCTTATTATTCTTTTTTTCAACGATGAACGATTCATACAAAGGGTTTAAACGCTTAATGGCGGAAGCTCTGACAGAACCTAAATGCTGAATGGATTTAAATAAAAGAATTCGCCCGATAAATGCCGTCAGTATTCCAGCTATGACAAACCACCCAATGCCTTCAGTAGTAAAAATAACCCACCCTTTTACCATTCCTCTTCCAATAGCTATGACCCCCGCAAGAAAAAAGGTGATTAAAAAAGATAAAAACGTTCCGTTATCGATTGAATTTGGTTTAGTCCCTTTCTTTACCATTACATTTGCACATCCAAATGAAAATGCAGCCAAAAACGCAAATGATTCTCCCATGATACCTTTCTACCACACTTGAATAATACTGGCTGACTCTACCGCATCCCACAGGGTTTTCACATCAAACCCATCACGTTCAGCGTCAGCCCATACATCATCAACAGGCCTCAATCCAATAACCACCGGAATTTGATGCTCCCGCAGCAACTGTGCATATTCCTTTCCTTCATTGCTGTAGCCTAAAATTGCGATTGTTTTCCCATATAAATACTCTGGAATGTGTAATTGATCTGTTTGATACATATTAAATGACCTCCTATTATATTTGTTTTTCTGTAATACTTAGTAGGGTTATTTTATATTGAAAAGTAATCTAGCAGTGAAAGCGGTTCTTATATACGGAACAATTTCTATTTTTTCATATCAAAAATAAAAAACCATTGCATCTCCACTTACGCAATGGTTTTTGCTAAGACTATTTCACGCTAAACCATTATTATTCAGCATGAAATCTTTCGTCTTCCAACAGATCTAACTCGACATTTTTCAAATACTTCTCCATTCCCACAGTTCATCTCACTTAAAAAATTGTAGACATAACCGCCTCTTAAGCCACACCTGTCTTAGGGATGAGATAAAATGGAAGTCTTTCGTTTGTAATCCTCTTCGTTCAATAACCCTCCTTGTACATACCTGATTTTAACATTCAAATTATTTTCCAGATAGATAGTACCCCTTATTTGCTCCAATAAAAAGGCGGAGTCGTTCAGGAGGTAATCCTACGATTCCGTCTCCTCATAAGAAGAAATTCCTGCCTCCATTTCTAAAGGAATAAATTTCTTATATTGTAAGAATTTCCAATCTAGCCTTTACAACTTATCATTCTTTTTAATATTTCGCGTACATATCTTCTTTTAGACCTTCTCGCCAGTCCACCCCTTTTGGGAGGAATTGGTCACAAGCTCGTGCATGGCGATATGATACTGGATCAACACCTTTTGGTTGTCGCCCCGCTTCTATATCTCTCGTAGCCTCCAGTAACATTTGCCGGGCAGCTATAATCGCCAAGTCAGCTGTTCCTAAACGCTCCTTTGTACGGTCCGGAAATGGTTTTTCCATCGTTTCTTGAAGTGCATAATCCTGCGTGTTAATGCCTGCAATCCCTGTAAACGTTTTGGTGCGCTGAAGTTCCCGGTCGATCAAGAAGTCATTGGATGGATTTCGTAATAAGCGGTAGCCATCCAACATATCATCCGGTCCCCGCCCAAAAAGAATTTCTTGTTGCTGGGAAAACTCAGGATCTAATGGGATTGTTGGCTCACTCGTGTATTTAAAGTTCCATACCCACACGCTTTCATCGTCAATCGGCACCCATATATGACCTCTAATCGTTGGGTATTCTTCACGACTTCCATCATGCCATTTCATCATTTGCCCGCGCATTTGCTGGGCAGGCATGATAAATTGATAGGCACGAATGTAATTTCCGTCTTCTTTTAAATCTCGGATTCCCACATACTTGAATCCGTAATCCGTTTTATCCATTTCCAGCTTTGGATTGGTTGCACGGCTTCTCATTGAGCTTTTGTCTTGAATATTATTGTTGTGGGCAAATGATGAATGAGAGGTATCAATTCCTCCTTCAAGTCCTTGAAGCCAGTTGCAGCCCTCGTAAGTTTTGGATACCTGAAAATGAGTCAAAGGTGCACGCAACCATTCGTAATCCGGCGTTTCCGGATGTTTTTCTTTTGGACCCATATACGTCCAGACAATACCTGATTTCTCCCATGTCGGGTAGGCCGACAATTGAACTTTATGCTTAAATCTGCTTTCCTCCGGCTCATTTGGCATATCTACGCATTTTCCGTCCTTATCAAATT
Source organism: Peribacillus sp. R9-11 (assembly GCF_031345095.1). Lineage (NCBI taxonomy): Bacteria > Bacillati > Bacillota > Bacilli > Caryophanales > Bacillaceae > Peribacillus > Peribacillus sp. R9-11. The sequence goes on from NZ_CP133764.1 coordinate 118,089, forward strand.
TCCATCCGTGGTAAACACATCTAAGTCCGCACTCCTCGTTACGCCCCCAAAACAAATGGGCCCGTCGGTGAGGACAGTATGCATCTAAAATGGCTACTTTTCCATCTGAATCACGGAAAGCCACAAGCTCTTCACCCAGCAATTTTACTTTTACAGGCGGACAGTCTTTTTCTGGGACTTCTTCTGTTAACAACGCCGGAATCCAGTATCGCCTGAAAACCTCTCCCATTGGTGTTCCTGAACCCGTTTGGCAAAGCTTTTCATTATCTTCTTTCTTTAACATAACTCCCACCCCTTCTTTCATTTCTAAACAGTTATTTGCATAACTTTATTATAAAACGCCAGTTTAACTGTCTACATAAACGGTTCTTTTATGTGGAACATTATGAAAGGTTTTTTTAATAAAAAAGAGACAGTGCTCTGCACTGCCTCAACAACTTAACGATCCCGCCAAGGTGCCAATTTCTTTTCAAAGATCTTTAATAATTCCGTCAATAAAACAGATAGTATCATCAGAACAACCACATAAGCTAAATATTCAGCCGTTTGGAAAAGCTCAGAAGCATGTCTAATTGCATAACCAATCCCGATATTTCCAGCCAGCATCTCAGCAACGACAACAGCAATTAAGGCTCGGCCTATTCCTAATCGAATACCCGTTATAATAAATGGAATCGCAGAAGGGAAAATAACTTCTTTAAACATTTGACGCTCGCTCGCTCCATAGGAACGGGCAGCTTTTATTAATGATACATCGGTCATTTTGACGCCCGCCATCGTATTAATCAAGATAGGGAATATGGATAAAGCAAACACCATCATTACTTTTGATAACGTTTCCAAACCAAACCATAGTACAAACAATGGTGTTAATGCGATCATCGGTGTTGTGTAAAGGGCTGTGACATATGGATCAAAGGCTAATTCTAGTTTTTTCCAGTAACCCATCATTAAACCGATTGGAATGCCGATCAACGACATCGCAAATCCAAATCCAACTTCCATTCCGCTAACCGCCAGATGTTTAAATATCTCTCCAGTAGAGAAAAAATCCTGAGCTTCAACGAAAATTTTGCTTGGCCAGCTAAACATAAATGGGTCAATCAAGTTCAAACGCCCACACAGCTCCCAAACAAATAATAGGATGGCCAATATTCCGACAGGGTAAGAAACACTTTGAGGAATTTTTTTTGTCTTTTTCAGAGAAGTTGAAGGAACATTGATCGTTGCATCTACCCTTTCCATTACGCTTCCCCCTTCCGGTATTGTCGTCTAACTTCTCCTTTAAGGTGGTCCCAAATAATCTTCTTGTATTCTTGGTATTCAGGTAATGATTTTGTTTCCAATGTTCTCGGATATGGTATATCAATCTTTACTTCTTCCACAATTTGCCCCGGCCTGACTGACATTAAGAAAATGCGGCTAGATAAAAAGACCGCTTCATCAATTGAGTGAGTAATAAAAATCACGGTCTTCTTTTCATGAAGCATGATCTTTAAAACTTCTTCCTGCATAATCTCTCGTGTTTGTTCATCTATAGCTGAAAATGGTTCATCCATTAGCAATACTTTTGGTTCTACTGCAAAACCACGGGCAATTCCAACCCTCTGCTTCATCCCGCCTGAAAGCTGATGCGGATATTTTTGTTCAAATCCATCCAGACCGACAAGCTTAATATAGTGCATAACCTGGTCACGGGTTTCATGACATTTCTTCCCGGCTAACCTTAATCCGAATGCGACATTTTGATAAACAGTTTGCCATGGCATTAAGGCGAAATCTTGAAAGACCATCGCCCGGTCACCGTCCGGACCATGCACTGGAGAACCGTTCACAAATATCGTTCCTGATGTTGGTTTGAGCAAGCCATCCAGCGTATGAAGCAAAGTACTTTTCCCACAGCCACTAGGACCGATGATTGAAATAAACTCACCCTCATGGATTTCTCCAGAAACATCTTTCACTGCATGAACTTGATTTGGCTCCCCTTCGTTATAAATGACGCTCAGGGATTGAAATTGCAGAATGGGTGTTTTGGTTTTGACTATTATATTCTTCATGAAAAAATCACCTCGATCATCTAAAATGTTATTCAAGAATTACTTGGGAGAAGCGTCATAAATTAATTGATCCGTTGATATATCTTCTTTTAACATGCCGGTTTCCTTTGTTGTGTCGATGGCCCATTGAACACCCTCACGGTTGATTTTTGCTTTATCTGCTAATGCTGGGAGTACAAAATCAAACGATTTTTCTGCATCTTGTTTTTCCATTTGAAGTTCATCTATTATCAGCTGAACCATTTCTTCACGATTATCGGGGTTTTTCGCGTACTCCGTTCCTTCTCCTATTGCTTCAACAAACGCTTTTGCCACTTCTGGTTGCTTTTTCAAGAAATCCCCATTCGCCATCAGCATATTATGATTATACGTTTTCAATTCATCACGCATCACAGCCAACTTTTTCATTCCTGAAGTTTCCGCTTTTAAATCCGTTGGCTGACTTAAAATAGTTAGTTTCGCCTGACCTGTTATTAATGATTGAAGGCGTGTTGAATTTTCTCCTGCTTCAATAATGCGAACATCTTTGTCAGGATCCAAGCCATTTTTTTTAAGCCACCAGCGTAGTTGAATATCCGTTCCATTTCCTGTTCGGTTTGTTGCGACTACTTCACCTCGTAAATCCTCAGGGCTGTTAATATCTTGTGTAGTGTATATACTGTACATCGACTGATCATCCAGCGTTCCAATCATTTTAACGTCAGCACCTTGCGCAACGCCGGTAATCACTGATTCAGGCAAACTTGAGATGACTTGAAAATCATTCGTCTGCAAGCCGCGAATCGCTGTCACCCCGCCCTGTACTTTTGTAAATTTAACTTTCAAATTGCGATCCTGAAAAAATCCTTTTTTATCAGCCACAAATAACGGAAGATAACTGGCATTTGAAGAAGGAAGACCCATTTGGATCGTTGCTCCTTTGTTCTCGACGGAAACTTCTTTTGCTTCGTTTTGAGATTCAGCATTGTTGGGATTGTTGCACCCGCTTAAAACTGTAACAACCAGAAGAAAAAAAGCCACTAGACTCATACACGCTCTATTTGAAAATCTATTCATAACATAATTCCCCTCTCTGTACCTATGGATGACAGATTCAATTGAACAAGTAAACGGTTACAGTTTTTTGTTATTTAATCATTGCAACATTCAATTTTAAAATCCCTTCAATTAAACTGGAAAATCGTATTGGTAAAATTTACTTTATCACAAATCGTTAAAATGTGAACAACTACATTCTTTTATACGCAACACCAAGAAAAAATGAATATTTCAATTGAATAACTAGGTGTATACGGGTGCTTCAAAATCTTTCTAAACGCCTAATATCATCATTACACACTCCTTTTTGGTATTTTCAAATTTATATATTGATTTTCTCACAAACGTTTTCAACAACAATAATCTCGTTCTTATATACAGAACAGATTTTTATGTTTTTTTCCATTCTTCACATGGATCTAACGAAATTATCAAAAATAAAAATGAGTGGCATCAGCCACCCATTAGGAAATGAGCATATACTTTTTTGACGGTAAAATGTTAATAACCCATCCCTAACCTTTCTGTGATCAAACGGCTGCAAGTTCCCATTTCTTTTACGTATTGCTCAACTTGGTCAGGTTCAAAATAATATTTCGGCCCTGTTACACTGATCGATGCAATCATTTTTCCAAAATCATTGTAGACCGGTACCGCAACAGAAGAAATACCTTCTCGCAGCTCTTCTCTTGTTATGGCATATCCTTTATGTTTGCTTTCAATAATTTCTTGTTTTAATTGTATGGGAGAGGTGATGGTTTTGCTTGTATGCACACTTAAATCCCTCTTTAATACACTATCAATCTCTTGTTCGTTTTGATAGGCTAATAACATTTTTCCTATCGCCGTGCAATGACTTGGAGCCCTATCTCCAATTTTTGAAATTGTTCCATTATCCTCGCTGTGTACACGCTTACATATATAGACAACGCCGCCATTATCGTATACCGCAAGCCTGACGACTTTTCGCAGTGAAATCGAAAGCTTATCCAAAATCGGGAGTGCAATTCTTCTAAGTTCCATCGAATGATAAACCGTGAATCCAAGTTCAAAAGCCGCAATACCTAGATAGTATTTTTGTGTCTCTTTATTTTGAGCAACCAATTTAGATTCGTTTAACGTGTTCATCAATCGATAGACTGTGCTTTTCGCCAATCCGAGGCGTACACTCAACTCGCTTATGCCCAACTCAGGTTCTAATAATGAAAATGTTTGCAAAATACGAATAGCATTATGAACGGAAGATAGCCGTTCTGTTTTTACTGACATAAAAACCCCTCCAAAATCGGAATATAGTTGCTCTGAAAAAAATATATTATAATTAAGAACAATTCAAATTTAACAGAAATTCCCTAAGGGCACAACAGACCTCAAAACTAGTTCCTTTTAATATATTTGATTATTCAAATTATTTATCAGTAAGTAATAGATAGGGGAACATTTTGTACGGGGATTCTTCAATGGCTAATAGAAGGACGTGTGGTAGGAGAGAAGTTAACTCCAATATGGTAACGATTAATATGGAAGGCATTTAAGCCGTGGGAGACATTTGCACGTATGAAGGAAAAATAAAATTGATTACGACTGGATTTGGCGAAGCAGCGCGGCTCCTGCAGTAAGCATGCAAAAGAAGTTTATAACTGAACTATCAGCTAAAGTGCGAACACTTAATAGCACAAGCTTAATGGAAAACCAAAAAGACAAAGTACAAGTTTTAAAAGAAGTTATTACAGATTTAAGGAGATCTTTAATCTGACAAAGTTCACAGGGTGATCAAGACACCTGTATCGTTTTTGTTGCATGCGGAGCGGCTGCACCGGATTTTTTCTTTTACTGTGTTTGAGGGCATCGCTTATATGATTTTGGATGAAAATGATGGTACAGCGGAAGTATCGAAGAATTTTACTTGATGACTTGGACGAAGCTTTTGAAGGATGCCAACAGAGTCGATTAGAATAGCAGATTCATAGTTTACGGAAGACATGAAAATCAGTTAACGAAGAAAACGGCCAGTGCCCAGTTCATCCAGAACAGGTCGATTTTTTTTGTACATTTTAAGTTGTTTTTTTCGTTAGTTCATCTTCTTTTTCACTAGAGGGAAGAGGAAAATCGCTGAAACCCCTGCCAACCTGCCCACTGCCCCAAAGAATAAGGGAAGTCGATTAAAAACACCCTTATTAACTTAGTTTTACTAAGTTAATAAAGGGTGCTTTTTCACTATGATTCTCTAATCTTTATTAAGACCAAGGGGATACGGTAACCAAAAGCGGAGATGGTTCACCTTCTCCTCCTGCCGTTTTCAATGCCTCATCAACTTGATGCAATCCATAATTATGCGAGTGCATCTTATTTAGCGGAAACGTTTGGGATGCGATAAACTCTGTCGCCATTTTTACCGATTGGTAACTGTGCCCCCGGACGCCTTTTACAGTGAGCGTTTTTTGTATAATTAAATCCGTATTAAAGTTTGGAATTTCCTGATATTTATAAGCTCCCAAAATAACCATGCCGCCTTTATTTACTATCTCTAAAGAAGACGTTATGGGAGTCATTCCGCCGGAAGTCACATCTAAAACGATATCCGCCATTTTGCCATTCGTAATTTCATGTATACGGGTTTGGAAATCTTCAGTCTGAATATTGATAATATAATCGACACCCAGTTCTTTTGCCAATTCTAAGCGACGCAGACTTGTCGTTCGGCCAGTGACAATGACTTCTGCTCCGGCTGCTTTGGCTGCCAGAGCACATGCTAAGCCCTGCTGCCCAGGACCCTGTATTACGATAACTTTACCTGGCTGTGCTTTTCCTTCGATGATCATCCATTCAAAACCATTTGCTAACGGAAGCGTTAAAGCCGCTTCCTCCGCAGGGACATGATCAGCCATTCGATGCACGACCGAATTGGGATGGAGGTACATATATTGGCTAAATCCTCCCCATAAAGAAGGCTTCAACGAGTCCGGCGTTGCACCATAGCGGATTCCGCCTGCACGTGGATCAGTAAATAAACAGGCACGGTATTTCCCCGTCCGGCAATGTTCACATTGCCCGCAAGGAATGTACTCTTCAAGAGCGACTCGATCTCCCTCTTTCACTCCCCACTTCTTTGCCGCATTTTCACCAATTTTTTCAACATGACCTACAATATGGTGACCTAAAATTCTAGGCTCTTGGCTTTTCCGGTAATACGAAACATCCGTCCCGCAGACGCCAACAATTTCCACCCGCAAAATGCCTTCTTCAGGAGATAACTCGGGCATTTCAAACATCTGCAGCTCCGTTTTACTTTCACCAACTGCGACTGCTGACAAAACTTTTTGGCCCAATTCAACCCCTCCTCTTGTTTTAAAGTGTGTATGCTTCCAACGTTGATTGGGCAAACAATTCCTCCACGTTTAAACGATTTTTAATCATTCCTTGCTCATACGAATACGTTACAGCCGCCTCCAATGTTTTTCGATTATTCTCCAGCCCATACGGCCAGAAATCTTCTCCCATTAATTGACGGGTATTTTCCCATTCCGAAACAAACCATGGCAAAGTGACCTTTAAGGCCGCCGTTTGGTTAAAACCGTCATATACTTTTTGCTTGGCTTCAACAAAAGCCTGATAAAGATTGGCTGCGACCCATGGATGCTCTTCCAAAATTTCATCTTTAATTGCAACGACATGCATGATCGGAAAAATGCCTGTTCGTTCGTAGTAATCTTTTTCGACAGATCCATAGTCTGGAAACAATCGCTGTACATGAGGCGAACCATTTAAAAAACAAGAAGGTGCCCTTGGAGCGATCAGTGCATCGATCTCTCCAGATTCAAGCATTTGATTTAAGGTTTGTTCGTCATTTATTGGTTGTATGTTAATATCTGGTGGCAACATGAGTTTGATTTTTTCAACACGCCCCGGCGCTTCCTGTCCTCCTGTATACCATTTCATTTCAGATGGATGCACACCATAATCATGATGTAAAATACCGCGAATCCAAAGGCAGGCCGTCAGCTGGTATTCAGGAATTCCAACATGTTTCCCACTTAAATCGGCTGCTTCTTCAATACCAGAATGCTTATTAATATAAATACCGGAATGGCGAAAAAAACGAGACATAAATACAGGGATAGCGGTGAAGTTAGGATAACCTCGGTCTTTTGCAATTAAATAAGAGGATAGCGATAATTCGGATATATCAAATTCCTGGTGACGCATCATTCTCCAAAACGTTTCTTCAACCGGCATATTCAGCCAGTTTAAATCAATACCTTTTGCCTGGACAGTTCCATTAGTTAACGGTTGAATTCGGTCATAATCCCAACACGCAAAACTTAAATTTAATTTCGACATATATTTCATCCTTTCTCTTCCCTGTTTATAGCATTATTATGACCCGGATTCTTTCTAATCGAAACAATGAATTCTTCTATGCGGCACAGTTTTGATTTTTTTTAAGAGAATATCTATTTTGTCTTCCTCTACTTTGTGCTAACTAAGCATTTTTCAGCAAGAAATCCATATCCTGCATGAATAGCATCAACAGATGACATTGAGAGATTTAGTTTCAATAGTCATAAATACATATATCTGCTAATCTAGTAACCTGTACATCATCCAAGTAACCAAGCCTTTTAGATATGCTTTTCTTTTTCAACTTTTTGTTGTCTTAAGTTTCAGCTAGGCTTTCCATTCTCTTTTAAATACGATTCTTGTTACTAATTTTGGATTACTCGGGATTCCGAATTGATACTTTGTAACTTGTCGCGGAGATGGCTGAAACCGCTCATATCTAAGTTCTAGAAGATAGTATGCTTTCTATCTCAACCTACTCCCAGTTCGCCTAATTCGATGAATTATACCCTCTCTGTCATTGGACCGATTCACCATACGAACCCTGACACTCAATTACTAAGTAAAACAACAAGCTGTCGATATTTCTGAGAGCCTTAGTTATTGGAAAAGATAATACACAGAATAGAGGAGAAAAATACAGTCCATGTAAAGTGGGAGCAGGAAGCACCCAATAAGGGTGAATTTTTAACCTTTAACAACAAATGGAGATTTGAGCTGATATAACCCTTTACCAGTCTCAACTTCTACCTCGATGAGCAAGCAAAAGCAGGCGTCTCACAATCATTGCTATCACCTGTGCTGCAACTGTTACTCTATAATTTTGAATCTGGTATTACTCGGGATCTTGCCACATTCTATAATTGGGCCGGCCTTGCTAGACTGACAAAAAGAACACCCTGATAGGCTTTTGGGAAGAAGCAAACGCACAAAATGTAATTCTATTCATTCACCCGCTATTTTCCGAAGACCCACGCCTAAAACGGGGAATGCTGCCAAACTTAATTGGTGTACCATGGGAAACAACCGTCTGTGCTGCTGATATCTTGTTAAGCGACCTGCTTGATATGTAGATGTAAAAATCCTGATCGGACATGGTGGCGGATTTCTGCCGTATCAAATTGGCCGCCTCACCAAAGGGTATAAAAGATGGACACAAGTTTCCTCTGCCCTGAGTGCTCCGCCAACTGAATATCGAAAAAATTTTGGTATGACAATGTACTATGGAACGAGACAAACCAAGCTTATCTACCGAAACGTCGGAGCAAAATGAATCCTGCCCTGCTCTTACTTCCCTTTTAATCTATGTACCTGTCCACCAGCTAATTAACATGAAAAAGCTGTAAACAGTTTGATCAACTTAGAAAATGCACATAAATAATAATAAAAAGGCGCCATCCCTTTTTATTTGGTGGATGACGCCTTTTTTCATGGAAATATTTATAATTTAATGGTACATATGAAAATTATTCACTTACACTTTTAAAGCAATCTATATTAAGTAGGACATATCGTCTTTGTGTAAAAGAATAATAGAAGACCCGCACTTTCGAAGAACCCTCAAGAACTTTAAAATATCTATAACTGATTTTCTTTTTCGACATATAGCTTAATGAATTCCTAATCTCTGAGGACGTTTTGAAGCATCTGCGCTATTTCTGCTAGAAACCTAACAGACTCTTTAATGGACTCTTTTGTCGGATGAAATTTTGATTGCAATGACCTGTTGTTTCAAAATATCAATTACCGCTTGATTGGGTACAGGTTTAAAGAATACGACGGAGATGCACAAACCCAAAAGAGTCTACGTGTTCTCTCGGAAAATCGACATAAGGTTAGATCCAATGAATAGTAATTTACTGTTCTGGCTTTTATTATCTACTTTCATATCACTTTTTTGCTAAGTATTGGAAACAACTATAGAATCCGAGGAAATTTACAAGGTTACTTGAATAAATGATAAAAGTGTCACAATAGATAATGAAGAATAAGTTTTTCTTTTAAGAAGTTTTCACTCAGAACCAAACATGAGCCTCCCAGCCCATCCGGCTCTCATTATCAAGCCCAGGCAATCGCTTCGTTTCTCCTTCGCAACCCAACCCAATATATTTGGCACACCATATGTCACTATTTCCACATTGGATTTGTTTTTTGAACAGTCTCCTCAATATAAGTCCGATAGGGATATGGTCAAAAATTGAATATTAATAGTACTAATGAAACACTTTATTTAAAATTGTGTTTTTTTTCAGACAATTGTATTTGTTTTCGTTTTAACTTAAGAAATCAGATTTCGTAAAGGTTTTTATAGCTGCGAAAAAATTCCTTTAGAGGTTTGTATAATTGCTTTTTTAATATTTTGAGGTAATTCAGAATGTAAGAATAAGTATATTGGGGTTGGTGGGAGAGATTTACTAAGAGGAACTTTATAAAGTTTTCCATTCTTTATTTCTTCTTTTACAATAATCTCTTGTAAAAAGGCAACTCCCAATCCTTTACGAACCATCATTTTTAACCATCCCACATTATTAATTTCTACTTCTTTATAATCTTTCAAACGATTTTTCTCTAGAAATTCACCTATGATCTTAGTGGTAACAAACTCACGATTGTACACAATAATACGTTCGTTCTCCAAATCTGACGGTACAATTTTATCTAGCTTTGTAAGAGAATGGTCAGGTGCACAAACAAGAATATTTTGTTCATTAGCTATCTTAATTACCGAAAGATCTGGATGGTTCTCTTTCGTATGATGGTAAGCAAATCCAATATCAATTTTACCAGCGCTAATATCTTCAGCGAGTTGCTCCGTCGATCTAATTTCTATTGGAAATTCTAAGCTAGGAAAGCAGTCATATAAAATTTTCAATATTTCTGGCATTATTTCTACACCCATATGATCTGTACAAGATATTTTAATTTTTTGATGATGTAGAGGTTCCTCTTTAACGATATTTTGTGATTTCTCAATGAGGTGAAGGACCTCATGAAAATAGGGATAAACCTTTTTACCGGAATGGGTCAATGTTGTTTTCTTGCCATTTACTCTTTCAAATAACGTACTATTGAGCTCCTTCTCAAGTTGTTGAATACGAACACTGATAGTAGGTTGACTAATATATAGAGCATCTGCTGCAGCTGAAAAACTACCTTTTTCTACTACCATTAGGAATGCTTCAATGTTCTTTAATTCCATAGTTGTTTTTTCTCTCCTTATTTGCTAATAACACTAACCTATTAATAATCTTAATACATAACACATAAAACTACTAATTTAAATTTTCTTTAAATTGAGAATAATTCAAAAACAAAAGGTTAAAGGTACTAAAAAATAAATGATAGAGTTAATAAAGGTTTAAATTGTGTGAGAAAGGCATGGTGAAAAATATAAAAAATAGGAGGATAAGTATGATAAAAAATTTTTACTTAGTGGTATTTGTAATCGTTATCCATTTGTCTTCCTGTAGTCAGAATACAGGACAAGCACAAAATGAAGATTCAGGAGAACATTTTGTTTAACCTATTAGCAGAAGTTTCTAGGTGTAGCTATAATTATTATATTTCTCTTAACTTTCCCGAAATCGTCTTGGGGCACCCTCGTTTATTTTCTTGATTCTAGAAGCCAATAGTTATATCCTTGTATACCTGTTATTACTATTCTCTGTGTTGTCACTGGCTTGTTTAAAAGTAATAAGGGTAAACTAATAAGTAAGACCTTCCCTTCTTTTATGAAATATATATAAGGAAATCGCTCTTATGTTAGAAGGTAAATACCTCCAAACACCTACAAAAGGATCAATTTTTATGTTTATTGATTATTATAAGGACCAACTATTTCTACCATCGGATTTAGAAGAGTTGGTTCCAGAAAATCATATTCTTCATGGAAAACCGATGGTAGAGATGGAGTTATGATTATTTGTATCCTTGTTCCTTCAACACTAGTCAAGAGGATTGTCACTCACATAATATTTCTACTAAGATACCCTTAGTGAATGACCCTCCCTACTGTTTGGCTACGTCCCTTCACACGCTTTAGAAAGGGAACTTCTTTCCAAGGATCGTTAAAATTTTATTGTAAAGAGAGAATTTCCTTGTCTAATAAACAACTAATTTCTAATACTTCTGAAAAAGATATTCCTTAAATTTCAGCAATATAATACATTTTTACTCTAGCTATGGGTACTATTAGTCAATTCCAGAGCCTTGTTCAACATCATATAAAATCTCCCCTTACATTTTATAAATTAATTTACTAATTAGAATGTGCGAAATTAAATTCCATTCATACCAGAGACTATAGAATTTAACATAATAGAACTATATAACCATATAAATCAGCCACTTAACCATTTCCCATGCCTGTATAGATCCCTCAGTTCCATTAAATAAACTAGAATATTGAGAAGTAGGGTTCTCGTAAAAAAATCAAATAACACATCTAAACGGACGTAACCTAATAAACGCGTCCGTTTTCCCTTTATTTGTAATTGAACATTTTATAATAATCTTTCATGATAAAAACGGTTCTGCCGCGAAACTACTTTCAGATTTATATGATTCTACAGGTCCAAGTTTGATAGTTTTTTATTGCATCGGAACCGACCAGGCAAATCCTGTTTCATCATCCAGAGTAAAAGTGAAGTACATTTTTTTCTCTGCAGATGATTTTTCTTGACTGGAGGTTGTATTAGCAAGTTAATTACCTTCACTGGTGATTAACCTAAAATACACACATTAAACTTAAACTATCCAGCCGTTTAAACGTCATCTTTCTCATTTTCCATACCCCTTAAGTAATGTGCTTCGCGATTGTAAGACTAAATTAAAAAAACAGAAATAGTTAAAATAAGTGAAAAGGCAGCCGCATACAACAGACTCCATCCGGCGATGCGCATCGGCCGCACATTAATGATGGATGACATAAGGCCGAGCGTCCCACTAAACGGTCCCAAGTAAAATGTCAAAACAGCACCGCCCAAAAAAGCCACCGCTATCTGTTCCGGTGTTATGCCAAGAACATCTGGTTTTAATGATTGGGCCAACAAATTTACAACAACAATTGGATGCATCCCTATAAACGAGAAAAGCAATGTAAGAAACGGGAGAGTGATCAAAAATAGATGAACACCCACCATTTTATCGTATTGAACAAACAGCTGGTTCACCAAAATGTCATTTCCTGAGTAGTGAAGAGCCTGCACAAAAAAACCAGCACTTAGAAAGATTGAAAACGATTCACTCATATCCACTATTTTGTGAGTAAAGTGGTGTTTTACACCCGGCCAATAATCGGTACTTTTTCTTAGTAAAAGGCACCATATCCATGCGAAAGGCAAGGTTAAAAGGGTAACGCTCACCACTAAGCCAAATGAAAAAATAGCATCCACGCTAACAATTAAAAATAAAAGTAAGACAATCGCAAGGACAATTTGACACATCTTACGGTAGAAAAGAGGAGAGGCTTCAACCGCTGCAACCTCTTTTTGATCAACACCGGATTGTTTGACACGTTCCACCAAAGTGAAAATAAGCCAATTAAACCCGAGTGTAACTAAGCTGATGCATAATAGTGCAGGAAAAATATTCAGCCACTCCACCTTCGTTACATAAAGTACCACGCCCAAAATGCCGGATAAAGGTGTCCACATAATAGGCAAAGAAAATCCCTGAATAATACTGCTGGCCAGAAAGCGTTCAGGCTTTTTAATAGGCCATGAATCCACCGTACTTTTCACACTGGCGTGTGTGATCGGAACAGCCGCCATATTTAAAAAACAGCCTAGAAAGTATGATAAACCCGTTATCGTTCGGTATAAGTGAGAAGATGAATGGATCCTCCCCTGAAATAACTGTTTAAAAACCTCTCTGTACCCGCCTGCTTGTATCGGTATAGACAATAAAGGAACGATTGCAAAGAGGGAGAGTAAATAAAGCATGTCTCCATAAAGCTTCACGTAGGATAAAAAACTAATTCCTTTACTTCCAACCATTAACGTCCCAAAAGTCAAAAATATAATAGACATCACTCGGGTAAAAAAATTACATGATAGGAGAGAGAATACAATAGCAAATATAGAAACAATTGACAATATAAAACCTAATCCTTTAAACGGAACCAGTTGAAAGACAAGAAATAGAACTACAGCAAGTGTTAAAATAATACGTTTTCCATAAATCGAGAAGCCTTGTATTTTCATCCAGTCATCCTACAAAGGGAAATCACCGACTTCCCTAGTAACCTTTCTATTAAATTTTCCAGTCTTTTATTTCTTTGGGCTGAGTGTTCGACAAGGTCAGAATCATTAAACCGCCCTTTTTCCTTGAACTTAGGCAAGCCATCCATTGATTCTGGTGCAAAACTCAGATAGCAAAATCTAAATAAACATTAACTAATACATGCATCTGTTTAGGGTATACTTTCATTGTAAAACATATCTAAAACGTCTGGAATTTAAGCTATATTTTCGTTCATATTTTTAAACATTCGAGATTTACATCAGAGCCAGCGTACGTATTTCCATATATATTAAAAAATCTATTAATTTTTATACGCTAACGATTCCCCTTACTTAATTGAACAATGTAATTACTAGAAAAGCTCCTTTGTCAAAAGGAGCTTTTCCGGTTGTTTATTATTTACATCCATGGAGAGACGGTCACTAATAACCGAGAAGAGTCTATCTCTCCTGCAGCGGTTCTTAAAGCCAGGTCAGTTTCGATTAATTTATAATTATGGGAGTTCATGATAGCAAGAGGGAATTTTCCGGAAGAGATGAATTCTACCGCCATCTGTACCGACTTATAACTATGTCCGCGAACCCCTTTAATAGTTAAAGTTTTGTTGTAAATTATATCCAGATCGAATTCGTTGAAACGTTGGTTTTTCAAAGCTCCTAATAGAACCGTGCCTCCCGTTTTAGCAACTTCTAATGAAGAGACAACAGGATCAGTTCCTCCGCTAGTTACATCAATAACTAAGTCAGCCATTTTCCCATTAGTAATTCCAGAAACCTTTTCAATTAGGTCCTCTGAACTAACATTAACCGAATAGTCAGCGCCTAATTCTAATGCCAACTTCAAGCGTTCAGCACTACTATTTCTTCCAGTAATAATTACCGTTTCAGCTCCAGCTGCTTTTGCCGCTAAAGCACATGCAAGCCCTTGTTGACCTGGACCTTGAATAACAACTACATCACCAGGACCTACTCCTCCTACAATCCTCATCCATTCAAATCCGTTAGATAAAGGCAATGTTAATGCTGCCTCAATAGCCGGAACATGTGAAGGAATTTTGTGGATTACTGCATTAGGATGTAGGTACATATATTGACTGAAACCACCATAAAGCGATGGTTCAATAGCAATTGGAGTAGCACCATATCTTATTCCATTAACTCTTGGATTCGTGTTGGAACATAAGCGATATAAACCTGTCCGACATAGCTCACACTGACCACAAGGGATATACTCTTCCATGACAATACGATCGCCTTCTTTAACTCCCCAGCGTTTAGAGGCCAAATCACCAATTCTGTGTATATGACCCACTACATGATGACCTAAAATCATTGGTTCTTTTAAATTATTGTAATAAGAAACATCGGTTCCACAGACACCAACAATCTCCACCTTTAAAATACCTGTATCTATCTCGATATCCGGTAAAAGAATTTCTTGGATTTCTGTATGTTTTGTATCGGTTGCTACCGCTGCTAATACTTTTTTTTCCATAAAGTCCACCTCAATAAAAGTAATGGTTTCCACTTATTACTTCACTCTACAGAGATGTAGAGTTCTATACTTGATTCCATCGTTAATAAACAAATATTACCAACCTCAATTACCCTACCAATATTTACATATTTCGATAATCAAGGCTAAATCAGGACACCAGAACCCAATAACAGGGCCAGATCGTTTATCCTTATTAGACAAAAACTAACCTAAACTTCAGAAAATAGAAAAACTTATTCATTGGGTCTATATTAATAACACTCTTAGGTCTTAAACCTATTTTTTTATTTAAATTAATAGGTTCAGCGAACATTCATCATTTGAACTTCTTCTACACTATTTTGCTTAATCTTAGATTCCTTTTTCTCCAGTTTAATAAACAAGAATATCAATGCTCCTAAAAATGGCCCAATAGCCATTGTAGCAAAACAATAAAAGTAATTACCCGTCGCATCAATTACAGCACCTACAGCTAATGGCGAGAGCATAGCACCTAATTGCCACATTGCATTTACTACGCCCGATGCTGTTCCCAATAGTCTTTTTTCTACCGAATGACCAATTACAGTATTCAAAACAGGGTAAAATGCATAGCCTAAAATACCCATCACTGGAATTAGCAGATATAACAACGAAAGATTTTTATTTAGACCAAACCATAATAACACCGGGCCTAATAATATAAGGATCCAAAATGTAAGAGCTTTACGATCATAATAGTCTGATAAAATTCCTGTAACTGGTTTAGAAAATAATGCTGCAAATCCAAAGATAGACATAAATAGACCAGCTTGGACAAGAGAAAGATGCAGAGATTTATTTAAATACGAATTAGCCCACGTTGCCGTTGCCATAGTAGCCCACTGCCCACCAAAACCTGCTATGCCTGTTAACATTAGATTCTTATTTTTAAATAGTGACAAAATATCACGACTAGATACTTTATTCCTATTACCTCCTTTTAAATTTTGAGAAATAGGAGTGAGTTCCTTAAGAAAAAAGAATGCGATAACTAGTCCTATCAAAGGAAGGATACCTGAAACATAAAATGCAGATCTCCAACCAAATCCATTTGCCATTGTAGGAACATACAAGTTTACCAATGAAACAGCTAAAGAAGTAGCTGTCATAAATATTCCATTAGCAAGTCCACGTCTATTTTCAGGAAACCAATCATTTATTACTACAAGACCAGCAGAAAAAATAGCCCCGGAACCAATTCCTGCAACAACCCTGGTTGCAATTCCTATTTCGAAACTAGGTGCAACTCCTGTTAGAAATGTAAACAAACCAATTATAGAAAAACAACCTAGTAAAACTTTTCGATAACCATATCGATCAATTAAAAAACCACCAGGAATTTGTGTAACAACATAGCCAATATAGAAAGCTGTCATGTAGCTTCCAGCTTGAGCAGCGTTTATACCCAAGTCACCTGAAGCTATCGGAATAATTGGAGACCACGACATTCTACTTACATATGAAAGTAAATATGCCAACCACGCAATCGATAGAGCGACAAAAGCTGATTTCACCTTCGTATTCATCTTTTCTTATTCCCCCTATCAGTTTTTATATATAAAAAAATAATTAATAAAAATCTACACTTTATGAAATTTTTATTTTCCATAAAATCAAATTTCATTTTAATAATTATTATTGTAAGAGATTGCGCTTACATTTTTCGTTACTAATTTTTTGATAGAATAAGATTTCCTTATACAAAAGTTTCTCAAAACAATTTCATTTTATGAGGACACCCGGGGTGGATCCGTTACAAGCATTCCAAATTCAATAGTCATTTGCATTCTTCTCTCTTCATCTCTAGACCCTTTTAGAGCTCTCTGTTTAAATACGACGCAATTTCCCTCTAATACCCCAATGTGTTTTAGGTATCTTTAAAGAGTGGTTCTTGACACCAAAATCATCCCCTGTGTCGTAGGCGTAATTTGAATGCCTTAACATTCATATGTACTACAGGGGTGTTTAAAAGTTTTAAAATCAATTAGAAATGTAATTATAGATTGTTTACTTCATCTATTAAACAGCCTCGAAGTCCTTTTCACTTAGTTCTAAAGCCTCTTTTGCTCCTTCTTGAAAGGGAACGCCCTTTGGAAGTAAGACAGAAGCAGAACGAATTCTATGACTACTAGGATCCAAAGCCGGTAACTTTTCTCCGTTTTCTAGAGCCCTTACTGCTTTTAACAAACATTGTCGAGCCTTTATAATAGCTGTATCACTTGTTCCTAACTTTTCTTGTGATCGGTCAACAATTGGCCCCGCACTTACTTGAACTGCATGATCCTCCATACCTACACCAAATATACCAGCAAAAGATTCGCCTCTTTTTTGCATTTCTCGATCGATAAGGAAATCATTTTCTTTATTTCCTTTTGTACGGAATGTACCTGGTATCAGTGTTGGATGAATTCCGGCCCCAGACTTCATCTGTTTAATTTCCTCTTCTGTCAGATCACGATCTGGTGTCCAACTCCAGCTCCATACCCAACAGTTTTCATCATCAATAGGTACCCAAGCATGCCCTCCTCGTGGAGCCCCTGCAAACGGAGGTATCATGGAATAAAAAGGCATAAGAAACTGTGTAATCCTCCAATAAAAGTTGTCCTCATCAGCCTCTCTTCTTGCACCGATTAATAATCCATAATCGGTATCTGCAACTTCAAAGCGGGGCGCAGTATCTTTCGCTAAGAGTGATGTGCTGTTACTGTTTTTAGAAACTCCTAAACCTCCAACTGAACCGGAGTGAAGAATTGAAACGTGACTTGAATCAATTCCACCTTCTAAAGCTTGAAAAAAATTACTTTCTTGTATTTTTCTAGATAGATGGCGTTGACTATCAGAAACTAGCATCCATTCTTGTTCTGGTAATTCCGGTTTAGATTCAGTTGGTCCCATATATGCCCAAATAACTCCACCACGTTCCTCACAAGGATATGACTTAATTTTAACTTTATCCTTAAACTTACTTTCTGGCGGTTCAGAAGGTAAATCTACACAATTGCCTTCAGTGTCGAATTTCCACCCATGGTATGCGCATCTAACGCCACAGTCTTCATTCCGACCGAAAAAGAGAGACACTTTACGGTGTGGGCAGAATTCATCAACTATTCCAAGTTTTCCATTTGTATCACGAAATGCGATTAATTCCTCACCTAAAAGCTTAACTCGTACCGGTGGACAATCCGGATGAGGAAGTTCCTCTGCTAAAAGTGCTGGGATCCAGTATTGTCTAAGCATATCCCCCATACGTGTTTCAGGACCAGTTCTTGTCAATAAATAATTATCATTACTAGATAACAAATTAATTCCCCTCCTAGGTTTCATTTATGTTCTATTTTCATTTTCGGATATAACTAAAGCGTTTTCAAATTGATTCTTTTTATCTGTCTCATAGAAAATATTAATAGCTTTATTAGCATGGCTGGCCATATTAGTTTTTTTTATAGGCTCAATTAAAATCATCAATTTGTCGGGTGTTAATTACACGTATATAATAATAAGAAAATTGGGAATATTAATTTACTAGTTTATATTTATAGTTTTTAGGAAAGAAGGTTAAAATTATGAATGATAAAGAATTTGAACAATTAATTTTAAAATGTTATAGCAATAAAACAGTTGCAATTCTTGGATATCAAGATAATGGAGGACAGCAACGAGCGAATTTTCTTAGAAGTCACGGAATTGATGTAGTCATTGGTCTCCGAATTGGTGATGAAAATTGGGAGTTGGCTAAACAAGATGGCTTCACCGTATTACCGGTTTGGGAGGCAGCTGAATTGGCTCAAATAGCTCAAGTATGGTAATAAATTTAAAATAACTGTTTAAAAGTATGGAAGATAAATAACACTAACAACAATATTGGAAAAGAATACAAAATTAAAAATCTGTAAAAATAAAAGAAGTGGATTTGTTATCCACTTCTCAGCTTGTAGACAAAGTCCCTTTTTAGGGGCAAGTCTATAAGCTTATTTTGTATAATAAAGATAACATTACTTTTGTGGGGGATTCGTTCGACTTGGAAACCTTGGGATTTCGGAAACAATGATTCCGCCAGTCGTCCGACTTATATTTCGAAAGCAAGTTTCCGTCTTTTCTTCGTCCATGTACGGTGCTTTTAATTCCGTCAGCTCATCGAGATTAAGCAGAAACCCCGGCTCATCCTTACTTATCTTTTCGCTGCCTGGCGTTTCCCCTATCAAAGCATTGCGAAGGTCTACCGTCTTAAAACCCATTCCGGACGGACAAGACGCCCCTCAAAAGGGAGCCTTTTAGGCACCCTTTTGTATGTTCAGTAATGACGAGAATCGTGCTTCCTTAATGACCGATCACGCCATAAGGTAGATCAAGAAATTGGAGGAAGTTGGACGCAATCAGAATCATGATTACGGTAATAGAGAAAATAACGTATTGTTTGATGATCCTGTTCATTTTCTGTATAACCAGCTGAGAAAAACCTTTTTATAATCACATAAATGTAATATACAGTTAATACTATAACTATTTACCTAAAAAGGAGTGTTACTCTTGAACGAAATAATTATTCCTTTTTATAATGAACTTGGTCAATTAATAGAAGATTATTACAGAGGCGATGATTTAATAGTTAAAGGACAAATACAATTTGATATAGTACTGTTAACTGATGCTATTTTGGCTTGTTTTCAATCAGGATAATGATGATTCGTTGTGATTAAACTCAATTCTAAAACCAATTAACAGGAGAAAATAATGAGCTCAGAAGAATCACTATCCCATAAAATAATGAAAAGTAAGATTGATTGCTTGCGGGCTCAATTGATTGTAATCGGAGTTTTAAAAGGACTTTCTCATCCCGATACGATTAAAATTAGTCAAGAGTTAGATGAGTGGTTGTACAAATATCAAAAAGTTAATTAAACTGAGCTTTTTAAAAATCTCTCTAAGAAGGCAAACTATAATATATATCGTTTTTCTTAAATGGTAGTAGAGTTATCAAAAGATGAACAAAATTACCGAAGATTCCTGCTCCACTTACTACTTCACTCTGCTCTTTGTCTTGCTCTTTAGTATATCGAATGGACAATTTTCCCCTCCTATTTTTAATGGCAATCGTTACTTTACATGCATTTTTCACCATAACTTTTGATAAGCTTCTGGAGTAGGTCTAATATATCTCCTTCTTCAACTCCCTCAGTATGATCACTATATCTCTCGAATACTCACTTATTCGCAGGATTAAAAAATACAGACTTCCAGATATGTTTAATAATATAAAAAATTTATTAAGTAAAGTGAATAACGTCTTATACAGCTTTCTATGACCAAAGGAAGTGCTACCTATTGTTATAGGTAGCACCTTATCATATTTCACTGGAATTTCTTGAATAAATCGAGAATTGCTAGTTCAATTATGACGGGTTTATTAAACTTCTGTTTGTCTGCGAACCTAAAAAAAGATGATGTTTAATGTTGTTACATCTAATTCATGTATGTTTACTTAGCCTCTTCTTTTAATAAAGAATTCCAAAGCCCAGCATGAATTTGCAGCTTATCATCATCTTTATATTTTTCCAATGTTATAAAACCAACCTTCGGTAAAGACCAAATTGGCTTAAATGCTACAGGAATCTCGAACCCTTTTATAAAGCCTTTATGTTCTCTTGGATGATTCTTGAGATAGCTTTAAAATCATACTTATGGTTGACGACATCTACAACAAAGTCCTGTTCTTCTTCTATTCCCATTATCCATTGATAATGATTGATCTTCAGAAACATAATAAGGGAAGCGAGTGCTGTCCTCTTGTTTGCATTGTGGAACGCATGATTTTTTGAAATGGATTCAAATAATGCTGCAGCCTTTTCATGAATAGATGGGTAAGCATCATTCTCGAAAACAGTTTGTCTGGGTCTGTTCACTGCAGAATCAAGGAGACCAGGATCTTTCACTCCGATTTGTTCAGTAGGAGAATAAACTTTTATTTGAATGGCATTGATAGCAATAATTTGATTCGTGGAAAGATAGATAATATCCAACGTCATATTATCTATCCACCAATCCCTTGAATGCTTCGTCATGTTCTTTAATAACATCTGATAACATTTCCATAAATTCTGCATCTACACCTTTAGGTAATTTCACATTTTTATTTTTCCTTAAAATAATTTCTTCACCCTTGAACTCAACCTCTAATTCGTCTCCAAAAGCTAAATTTGCAGTTTTCAAGAGTTCAACTGGAAAAGTAATACCCAAGCTATTGCCAACTTTAGTTAATTTCCTAATTGCCATTATTCATTCCTCCTTCAAAAGAAAGTTATAATTATTATTACTATTATAACATTTGTCTTTATTGTTTATACTACTTTTATCTGGAATCTGTTATTTTTGATTAAACAAAAAAAGCTTGCAGATATAGACCCTAAAAGGGACCTTATTCTACAAGCTGAATCCGAAGGTTTTTCTGTTAAACTATTGATTAAAATGATATACATCCCAAATGTCAGGGGTTTCTGATCCAATGTACCACGCTGATACACCGCCTAAGTGATTTTGTTTTACCAGGTTAAGTCGAAGCCCGATCGATTTTTTATCTACTATCCATATTTGATGCTTTATCTAACTGGAAGTATATTACACATATTTTTGTAAGGACTTTTCATTCCACACCTTTTGAAGTCCATGAGATGTAATAATTCGGTCGACCTCAGCCATATTACGGTCATGACTTTTCACTATATTAGTCCATAAATTGGTTACCCATTCTCTAGTATAAAATGGTACAGCTAATATTATCTTATGGGCAGGTACTTCTTTCATTAAAAGATTAATTCCTTCATTGGTCCAAGGTATCGAGGAAAAGGGCATGGAATAATTACCACATCCTAAAAGGAAATCTTTATTTATCCGTAGGAACCATAAATGACTTCGCTTATAAACTTGTTTACGACAAATACAAATTTACAGGGTACAAACATGAAAATTTATTGCAATGAAAGTAACTTTCTTCATAACTATCGTTAATCCAAAATTACCTCATTATTTAGTTCATATTTCAGCTTTTTTCGCCTGGATCATTTCTTTGATTTTATCTCTAAACTTCTCATTCGTGAGAATATCCTGTGTGGTTGTTATGTGTCGCTTGGCATGTCTGGAGAAGTTAGTCGCTGCCAACCATTGACCACAATAAGGACATGGAAGCTGTGCGTCTACTTGCCATTGTGTCGTTACGAATCTATTTGCATTTGAATGACTTCTTTTCGCAACCTTATTGACTACCTTTGTATTCGTATCGACCACATCATCATTCATTTTGTATTCGTCTGTGATTGCTAGTTTACCGGATACACTTTCATTCCCTGTCATTTCACGTTCTACCAGCAGAAACCGCCTCACTTATAAGATAAACCCAGTTCGTCCAGTAACCTTTGAAATCCCCGTATAAGCCCTCTGGAATGCGTGCGTCCCTGTAACTCCATCTTGATTGCTCTTTTATCAGAAAGCTATAAATTTATTAAAATGATGTATCTGAAAAACTGCAAAGCCAAATTAAATAATGAATTCCTTCTTTTGTTGAATAAGCATCTGCTTAGGGTTATTTGCCGTGTTTATTTAATATTTCTTATCATGATATGTATTCGATGTCGAAGTCAGAAGAAATTAAGTCCATACTTTCTAAATCCCACTAAACTAAGTATTGCTGATTGTTTTGATTTATGTGTTAGTATTCGTACACCATTTTTTATATTCATACTTTCGGCATCCCAAAAGCTAACCGTTTCGTCTTCACCAATACGGTTACAGACTATTAAGGGTAGCCCTGTTTCTAAGGACCTTTGCTCCCATTCTCCCTCTGGACCATGTAATCCAGGTCCCCATGAAGATGGTGCTATTAACATGTCTGCACCTTTTACTAATAAATTTCCAGCTATTTCTTTGGTATATGCGTCTGCACAAATCACAATACCAACATTAATATCATCGATTTTTATTGGTTCTATTACATTCCCTGAACTTGACCAATCATCAATAAAACTATTAACTTTTCTTTGTTTACCTAAATAACCTTTATTATCTATAACAAATACCGAATTATAAAACTCTCCGTTATCCCCTTTTTCTGGAGTACCCAAAAAAACAGTGCTATTTGTAGTCTTTACAAAGCTACTCAAATCGTGCATCCAAGTGTAAGGTTGCCTGTTAATCCAACTAGTGCCAATTTTACGACTAAATTGAAGTCCACTAACACAAAGTTCAGGTGTTATTACCAAATTAGCATTCTTTTTAGATGCTAAATAAATGGCTTTTTCAATAAGCACGTTGTTGTGCTTCACATCGCCAGCAACAAGTAATAGGTGTAATAAAGCAATCTTTATTTTTCTCATAACAAATCCCCTTTACTTTAAATGTATTATTGATATGCTTTATAGTTAATAGTATTATAGACCTGAAATTCCTTAAATTGCCATGGAAAATAAAATCAACAACAAACTTTAACAGAGGCAAATTAAAAAAACTGGATAATCAAAAAGACTATCCAGACTTCACTTTACAGTAAAATGGTCGATCTTCTATTTACTAATCTTCAATTAACTCTGTTTTTATATTTTCAACAAGGCTAGATAAATGAAGCTAAATTCCTGTAATCAGTATTATGTAAACTAAATTTTTAGTCCGAAATAGGAGAAAGAAAATGGAGAAGATTCAATTGAAGTAGAAACGTGCGAAAGCTGGATAGTGCCGGATTATAACAAATGTTGAGGACTATAGGAATGTCCTGACTTCTTATTTCCTGTCGTTTAGATCCCCTGTATAGACGACCATTTATTTTATCTAAAAGGTAATGCCCTGTAGAGCCATTTTAAAATGACTCTTTTTCTATGAATGATTAAGTCCATAAGTGGGTGTATTCGTTGAAAATACTTTCTATCCTACTTAGTTATCTTATGCTTAATATGAATGTAAAAAAAGAGAAAAGGGATGTATAAATACACAAAATAGAAAGCAATGTTTGAATATATTTCATTCAATCGCTCTATTTGAATCTTCTCTTTGAGCACATTAGCTATAATAAAGAATAGGACCAGGACAATGAACAGACTTATACGTTGTTTCACATTTACTAATTTCTTAATACCACGGCATCCTGCCCATATTTTCACGCTGATATTGGGTAATACGAGAAGTAACCAAATCGAAACAACAATAAATTCTACTCTTTCTATTAGAGGGAATTTCGCAATTTTCATTTGAGTTATTGTGGGCCATATCGTATGGTTTAAATGCCCTTCACTAAAGAAGACAAATGTAATGAGTGCTATTATAAGATATAGTAAGCTTGAGAACAAAAGTCCAAAATGGGCCCATTTTTGTGATCTTTCTGGATTTTTTATGAATGGATAGAACATGAATAACGTCTCAAAGCCAACATACTGAAACAACATATTTTTAGATGATGATACGATTTCCTTAACAGAGTGATTAAAAATGGGTAATAAATGATTAAAATTGGCAAATTCTAATGAAAAAAAGTTAAGGGGAAACAGTATAATAAAAGGTATGATCGTTCCCCAGAAACACATTCCAGTAATCACGCGGAATCCACCGGATACAATGTAATAAATGAGGACTAGAAGAATGAGGCTTATTTGCCATGTCTTCATTAAGGGAAACAGCCAAACTTGAACAACCACAATATAAACACGGAAAACAATTAACGCTAATACAAGAAAGTAAAAAATCACAAAAATGTTGAATAGTCCGCCAATCCATTTTCCAAAGCAAAATTCGTGAACATGTATGACATCATTTTTAGTAATTCCAAGAATACGATAGATCATCCAAACTACTATATGAATGCTTAGACTTGATAAAATGATGGAAATCCATGCATCATAACCAGCGTCCTTCGTTATATCTCGTTGAAAACTCATGATTCCTATGCCAATAATATTCGAGTAGATCAGAAAAAAAACGTAAAAAGAAGGTACTAAATATCGTTCGTTGAGTATAGTGCTCACATGGTTCACCTCTAAAATTCGACTTATTCTTCAATACCCGTATTTAGGATTTTAACATTTGTATGTACAGTGGTTTTTAAATCAGGGTATACGTCCTTAAAATGTTGATAATCCCAATTTCTGGATGCAGCTCTAACCTTGTCCCCCAACCCAAGTGGATCTACTTTGTATCCTTGTAACAACGATATTAAACGTTGGACTTCTTCATTGAAGTTTTCATTTAAAATTTGTTCAAGTTTTAAGAGGTTTTTATTTGTGTCTAAATCATACCAAGATGGCGATTTTGCAATTTCTGCATTGATGGTTAAATCGATGAATATGCTTGGAATACTTTCGCTTTTACCAACCCTATATTTAGCTTTTGCATCCAGATTTTTCAATAAAATAAAACCTTTCTTTTGATTTTGTGTTATTTCGGTTTTGTATTGTCCATTTTGAAACCCATCAATTAAAGCTTTTACAATAAAGGACTGGCTTAAATTAATATGATTGATGTACTTATCCTTCTTTAATAAGGCTAACCCGTCAATTTTGATTTGACCTTCCTCCAGAATTAAGTAAGGTAAAAATGGATCCTTCCCTTCGTCATAAAGATTTGTCGTAAATACGTGTAAATTCATTTTTGGCAAATTACCACTTTCAATGTTGTGATTGATTTTATTACTTAAATGGAATGAAAGATTCGCATTTTTACTTGATAGAAGTATTTTTGCAGCTGTGAATTCAGCTATGCCCATCTGCATTCGACTCCCAGTAAACGGGTCTCTGCTAAAATTAGTTATAACACCATCGATCCCTTGTTTGGCAAATTCCTTGCCGAACAATACGAAATCTAATTTTCCAATTTCAATGGGATAGGGAGACTTTGCATTCATTCTCGGAAGAATATCTTCATATGAATCAGACATCGTAGTATAATCCTTTAAACTGGCTTTTCCTTTCTCCTCGAATGTAGGATAGATAACCGTTCCTTTAACTTCTTTGTTTTCTTCCATATCATATCCAAGGCTTTCAATAATTTGAACTTCATCAATGATCCTCTCATTTTCACACCCTGATAAGAAGAAAGTTAAGCTAAAAGTTAACAGAAATAATGATTTCATACTTCACCTCTACTATCCTTTTCTGATCATTCATCAAAATCACTTTTCTTTTTTTTGTGATTATGTGGATGGTACCTCCAAATTGATTTAGGTCGTAAATAACTTAGCCTTTTGGAAGTTTTGCTATAAGGGGAACGGATAAGGCTGTCCTTCATATCTTGAGGCCTAAAAGGATAGAATGGAACGATATAGGGTGTTCCTAATGATTCTAATCGTGTAAGGTGAACGATTAAAAAGGCTATTCCTATAACGATACCTAGTCCGCCCCAAATAGAAGCAAAGATTATTAAAGGAAAACGTAAAAAACGTATCGTGTTCGACATTTTATAAATAGGGGTAGTAAAGGAAGCTAGGGCTGATAAGGCTACTATAATGAGTAAGACATTGCTTGTAAGGGACGCCTCAACGGACGCTTGGCCGATAACAATACCGCCCACTATTCCCAATGTTTGTCCTACCTTTGTAGGTAACCGAACTCCAGCTTCACGTAATAGTTCAATCGTGAATTCCAGAAAAATCACCTCTAATACCGGCGGAAACGGGACATTATAACGAGAAAAACTAAGTGAACCGAATAAATCGTTTGGAATCATCTCGTAATGGTAAGTTATAACGGCTATATAAATAGATGTTGCAAAAATGGAAAAAAGGACACTGAATATCCGTATTAAACGGAAAAAAGATGCAATAATCCATGGTAGAAAGTAATCTTCAGGTGTAATAAAAAAATCTATTAACGTAGAAGGACCTGTAATGGCATAAGGCGACCCATTACTAAAAACAGCTACCTGTCCCATAATTAGAGCATGAACCGCCCTATCCACTCTTTCAGTTGAAAGAAGCAAAGGAAACGGTGTCAGGGAATTACCAGTTATTAATTGATGAAGCTGAGAAGTATCAAAAACGACATCAAAATCAATATCCTGAAGTCGTTGGGTCATGGTATTAACATGCTGCTCATTCGTAATTCCTTCAATATAAGCAATGATAATTCTAGTATGTGACGTAGAGCCAATGCTAATTTCCTTCGTGATCAAATCAAATGTATTAATTTGCTGCCTTAGTAAATGTATATTTACATCAATATTTTCAACAAATCCAATTTGCGGCCCGACAACACTATACTCATTTTCAACATTATTTTGTTCACGCAAGCCAGTTTTATCATTAGATAAGAGAATTAAAGCAAACCTTTGATCATTTTCCTTCATTTGAAGTATCGCATAACCTTTAAGTAACTTTGATTCGGCTTCGTTCATATTATCCGTAATCACAATGTCTTCTATTGCGATGATTTTCTTTATGTCATCAATTTTCTCTAGCCTGTTTAGTTCAAAAGGAGTCTCTCGGAAAACCAATAAAATTTTTAGTTGAAGTTGTTGTTGATCGATCAGTGTATTGTAGTAAGAAATGATTAAATGTCCCGATTCACCCGTAAGGGGAAATTGTTTGAAATCACTAGATCTTTTAGCTTTAGCAAACAGCTGGCCAATATCTTGTGAATTCACAGTTACAGCTTGTTTTTCTTTTTTATCTCTAAGCTTTCTT
The DNA here is from genome assembly GCF_031345095.1 of Peribacillus sp. R9-11. NCBI lineage: Bacteria > Bacillati > Bacillota > Bacilli > Caryophanales > Bacillaceae > Peribacillus > Peribacillus sp. R9-11. The sequence goes on from NZ_CP133764.1 coordinate 145,938, forward strand.
TTTTTGAAGAACATCTAATCACCTCCGTATTTTAAAGGAAATCATATCCTTCTTTATTATGTAAAATCATCCTCAAATTTATGTTAATCTGTGTTAAAATTTAATATTTAAGTCGAAAACTTTTATCCTCTCCAGTTTACATAATATAAATATAGCTTAGAGGAAGCAAAGGACCCTGATCCTAATTGATATGCCCCCCTTTGAGTAGGGGTAGCACAGCAAAACGCGAATTTACCACGTTAAAATTTTTTCAAAATAAAAAAGAGCCATCTCTTAGACCGTCGTTTGACAGTCAAAACACTAATGCTCCTCTCAATTTAACACCTAATTCAAGATACGCCTTTAAACAGGTCAATACATAAACCCAACCTTCTTTTTGTTCTAACAATTTGCTTATTAATGCATCATCATTTTCTTTCAAACCTTTTTCGTTAACTTCACTTCAATAATTGTGCCCTCATTATCCAACTCTTTCAGTATAATCTTAACAACCGTTTCTTCACCATATGGCGACCACAAGTACACGATTTTCTTATTTACTTCGCATTCCATTACTTTTATATCCGTTGTGAATTTCGCGCATAGCCCCATTCTACACAAAACCCTCGACAATTCTTATTTGCACCATCAAGGGTTTATCTATACATCATACGTAACTACGTCAGACTTAAACTGTACCGCCGTATACCGAACGGTACGTACTGTGGTGTGTGGGGCCGGAGGCTATTCGCCTCCTCCTACACGATTGCCTTTAAGGACGCTAGCTTGCTATGTTCTTCAACTAAAGGTGCAAATTAGTAGAACGAGGGCTTGAAGCTTTGTTTAATGTATGATTTTAGTAATTTCCGTATATAAAAAAGGCAGTAAAATCACCGCCTTCACGTTAATGAGAAAAAAGAAATTTTAAAAGACCTGTTCTATTTTATAGGCTAAGAAATGAATTTCTACATCTTTGGATGAATCATTTCGAAGAAACTTTGGCTTGAACTTCAATTTTAACATCTGCTTTTTTCAATATATTTCCGACATCGCACCCTTTATCTGCTGCTTCTGTCGCTCTTTGTGCAGATTGAATCTGTTCTTCTGTTGCATCAGCAGCTAAAACGATGTGAGGATAATGGGTAATTTTAAACTCATTATCAGATATATTTGCCTCAGAGTTCACTGTAAGTTCCGCCACAAGCAGTTTTCTGCTTTCGAGCACAAACGTAAGAGTTGCTGCATAACAAGTCGTTACAGAAGCAACGAGAATCTCTTTTGGATTTGCTCCGTTACCACTACCTTCTAAGGATGTAGGAATAGCGATTTTTGTATCAAGGTACTCTGCTTTAAGTGTTCCATTTCCTGTTACCCCACCATTCCAAACAGCATTCACATTTATTTTCATATCAGCCATATTTAACACTCCTTCAAATAAATAAATAATTTGTTTGCGTACATATCATGCCTATTCACGTATGTTTTGATTCTCTTTTTCATGTAGCTTTTTATTTCTGATCAGTCCGTAGTGCTACCGCCCGATATATAGACTTTTCTGTAGAATAGAACCTAGCCTTAAGTGAAAATTACGAAGATATTTGAAATGTTAATTTTGATTTTAAGGCTTCTAACTTGCAAATTATTTTTAAATACTAATAAAGATGGAATTCCCATTACCTTTGTTCCTCAGAAATTTCAGGGAACTCATCACGATCTATTTTAAACCACTGTTTATCTTGATGCTCTTCTGTAACTTCTTCAATGAACATCCCTAAACGTTTGCAATCCGGGCACCAAGTGGTCGTGAAAATTCCAACAGTTAGTTCATCCTTAGTAATTTGTTCACGAAATTCTTGCTCTGTTTTAAATCGCGAAGAATTAATGCATGCATTGCGTGCTGATGACAAATTTGGGTCTGCAAATTTGTTCGTTTAGCCAGGTATACAAACAGAACCAACATATATTGCAGATGCTTGGCATGAAATGTATAACAAAGCAAAAGAGGTTCTGGTGCAAAAACTTCAAGACAATTGCAATTAATCTTTAAATCTTGGACATACTGATACTACTAATCTAAAAAAGGTGCGTGATCAGTATGGAAAAGCAAAATTTATTCAAGTGGAAACATTATAAACCCGATATTATTCTTCTTACCGTCAGATGGTACCTACAGTACAACTTGAGCTTTCGTAATCTTGTGGAAATGATGGAGGAACGAGGATTATCGATGGCTCACACGACAATTATGCGTTGGGTTCATCAGTATAGTCCTGAATTAGACAAGCGACTTCGTCGTCATCTAAAACGTACAAATGATTCATGGAGAGTGGACGAAACGTATATCAAAGTAAAAGGTCAATGGATGTATCTGTATCGTGCAGTAGATTCCGAAGGAAACACCATTGACTTTTACCTAAGCAAAACAAGAGACCAAAAGGCTGCAAAGTACTTCTTCAAGAAAGCTTTGCGGTCTTTTCATGTTTCTAAGCCTCGTGTCATAACTGTAGATAAAAATCCAGCGTATCCTGTAGCCATTCAACAGCTAAAAGACGAGCAAAAGATGCCTGAAGGCATCCAAATGAGACAAGTGAAATATCTCAATAATATCGTAGAACAAGATCATCGTTTCATTAAGAAAAGAGTACGCTCCATGCTGGGATTCAAAACGTATGAAACTGCTACTTCAATAGTACGTGGCATTGAAGCCATGCATATGATGAAAAAAGGGCAAGTTCACCAAGGGGTGAAGTCTGCCCAAAATCGAAAAGAATTCATTGATAAACTGTTTGGCATCGCATCATAATCCGTAAGTTAGCAGGAAATTCATGTCCTATGTTTTTTTGAAATCATCTTTGCACCAGAACCAAGAAAAATCAAAAGCATTGTTTAACAGAGGCTATTTTAAATAAGTAACAATCAAAAAAGTTCGTAAAAGTGTACTTTTACGAACTAAAACCTCCCCTCCTTAATATTCAGAACAATAAGGGGAAATATCGAAAATTCTTTTTCGGAAGCGGTTTCAGACATTCAGGACGAATCTACCTTAATTGTCGGAGGATTTGGATTGTGTGGGATTCCAGAACAATCCATTCAAGCTTAAGAGAACAAGGAACAAAAAATTTGACCGTTGTCAGTAACAATTGCGGTGTAGATGATTGGGGTTTAGGCTTATTGCTTGCAAATAAACAAATCAAAAAAATGGTGTCTTCTTATGTCGGAGAAAATAAAATCTTTAAAACAGCGGTTTCTCAGTGGTGAGCTGGAAGTGGTGCTAACTCCGCAGGGGCACTGGCGGAACGGTTTAAGCTGGCGGTTCTGGTATTCCGAGCTTTTACACTGTTAGAACTCCCATCGCTGACGGAAAAGAAATTAAAGAATTTGAGGGGAAACCTTATCTGCTTGAACACGGAATTGTGGGGGATTTTGCGCTTGAGAAAGCTTGGAAAGCAGATACTCTCGGCAACCCTTGTCTATCGTAAAACGTCCCGTAACTTTAATCCGCTAGCCGCGATGACAGGGAAAATCACGATTGCTGAAGTGGAAGAAATCGTAGAAGCCGGAGAGCTGGATCCTGATGAAATTCATACGCCAAGCATTTACATGCAGCGGATTTTGGCTGGAGCTGACTATCAAAAACGAATTGAACGTCGGACTGTGATAGAGGCATAAAACGATAAAAGGAGCGGATTAAAATGAAGAACACACGATTAACGATTGTAAAAAGAGCCGTGCAGGAAATTAAAGAAAGATGAACGTTAACCTTAATCGGAATACCCACACTGGTTGCAAATGAGATCCCAGAGGACATCTGCGTGCTGCTGCAGTCAGAAAACGGCCTGCTTGGCATCGGCCCTTATCCAGTTGAAGGCCAGGAAGATCCAGATTTGATCAATGCGGGAAAAGAAACGATTACTACCGTTCCCGGCTCCTCCTTTTTAACAGCGCTGAATCCTTTGCGATGATTCGCGGTGGCCACATAGATCTGGCAATACTTGGCGGTATGGAGGTTTCCGAAAATGGCGACCTTGCCAACTGGATGATTCCCGAAAGATAAAAGGAATGGGTGGCGCAATGGACCTAGTCAATGGTGCCAAACGAGTCGTTGTAATTATGGAGCATGTAAACAGGCACGGTGAACCGAAAATTAAATTATTCAGAGGAAATCAAGATACAGGTTGTACAAAGTTATTTAAATAATGAGGGTAGCCAATCAGCCATAGCGAAGAAATATGGGCTTAAAAAACCCCTTGAAAGGTCGTCCTCGTACGAAATGCGATAGTGTGGAAGATGAATTGGAATACTATAAGGCCCAGGTGTGGCTTACTTAAAAAAGCAGTATCGAAATATATAGGAGGTGTCCTTGCTCAAATGGCTAAGTACGAGATTATTGAGAACTACGTTCTCAATACAAAGTAATCAGGCTTATTGTCATTACTCAGTTAAATCGTTCTAGCTACTATAAATGGCGTTCAGTACGTACTCAAGACAATTACGCCTTTCAAAGGACGCAGTATAATCGCTGCTCGGTGGAAGATGGGTATCCAATATTATTATGAGGAAATCTCTAAAATGATGATAACAGCATTGAGGATATTGAAAAAAGCAGCATAATGAAAAGAATCATATAAGGCCTCCCAAAGGAGACCTAAAAAATATATAAATTTTGCTGATCTATCAGTAAGCTCCTGTTTTATTAAAGATGGTTTTCTAAAAAGTTCTCAAATTTCCGATCATTTCTGCAATTTTCGCAAAGATGAAGCATTCTAGTAGGTACCGATTCATCTTTGTTTACGTTTTCCAATTCTTCTTCTAAACCACAGAGTTCACAGACTCTCATTTTTGTCCCTCCTTATAATGAAAAAATAAAAATATTTGCTTACCAAGATTGAAAATTACTGATTTGATGTCTCGATAGTGAAGCCCGTATCTTTAATAGCTTGAAGAAAATCCTCATAAGAAGCTGCATCTTCATTAAAACTTAAAGTTGCCAGCTGTTTTTGCAGGCTCACATGAACTTGGCGAACACCCCAAACATCATTAAGAGCGCTTTGGATTTTAACGGCATCTTGTTCATTTGTCATACCCTCTAACTTAACTACTCTCTTTTCCAGTTTAATTCTCCTCCTTGTTAATATCGCTCTCTCTTTTTTGTATAAAGACCTCCCCCATCCCTTCTAAAAAGTGGATCATCGTAGAGAGTGATTGCCTGACTTCAGGTGTTCGAATACTATTCCCAAGTTTCCACAAACTTGACTTCTCATTTTCATTAATGCTCGATGATGATTTTTCTAGACCGCCGCTCACTCCTTCCATGAAAGTCTGGAGTTGATCTGGGGGTATGGATCCAATGAATTTAAATGCATTCATTCCATTCTTGATTGTATTATGCATGGAGGGCTGATTAATTTGCTGGATGGCAATTTCCCCTACATCAATGCGATTCTCCAACAAACCATTCAACGCTTTCAACACCCCTATTTCATGAAGCTGATTAACTATTTTAATCAACGTGATAATTGCTTCACTGTTATCCGCAAGCGAGGTCAGTATTTCTGTAACCGTCTGTGATTGGAGCTCTTCTTTAGAAGGAAACTCTCTCTTAATTTGCTTGATTGCCTTCGCCAAATTCATCTCCTCCTATTTCAAATAAATCCTTAATCGATATATAGTCATCACGTTTCCACTTTTCTTCAACTCTGACGCTAATTTGCGGCATACGGTTTCCGAAACGATGATTTTCCTTCGGCAATGGCGATTCCCCTTTATCCTCCAAAATCTCCATTTTGACACCCATTTCTTTGTAGCTAGGCGTATGGGTAATCTTGTCATGATAACTACTGGTCAAGCGATTGACCATTTCATGGTCTTCACGAGAATTCATGGTCAAATACAATTCGTTACCACATACTCGATCCGTGACGATGGCTTTTACCTTGACTTGACCATAAGGAGAAGTTAAACGGACTAATGCACCATCCTCAATTTTCCTTTCCTTCGCTACCTCTAGTGAGACTTCCAGCCAAGGATGTGGAACTTTGTGGGAGATCCCTTCTGATCGATAAGTTAAATTCCCCTCATGAAAATGTTCAAGCAAACGGCCATTATTTAAATGTAAATCATATTCGACTCCGGCCATGAATGGTTCGGTCCAGTCGACTGGAGTTAACCTTGCTTTTCCATCTGGGAAAGCGAACTTTTCTGTATAAAGAAGCGGCGTATCTGTACCATCCTTTGCAACCGGCCATACTTGGCTATTAAAGCCTTCTAGTTTGTCATAATTGACTCCAGCAAAAAATGGAGCCAGGCTTGCTGCTTCTTTCATGATTTCACTTGGATGTTCGTAATGCCAATCTGCTCCAAGGAGATTAGCAAGTTCTTGGAATATGAGCCAATCTGGTTTGGCATCTCCCATTGGTTCAAAGACTTGGTAAAATCTTTGGATACGGCGCTCTGTATTTGTAAATGTCCCCTCTTTTTCGAGGCTTGGGGCCGCAGGTAAAACAACATCAGCAAACTGTGCTGTTTTACTAAAAAACACATCTTGGACTACAAAAAAATCAAGCTTTTCTAATGCCGAATCTACAAAATTAATGTTTGAATCTACTATCGCCATATCTTCACCAAATAAATAGAGCGCTTTCAGTTTTCCTTTATCAATCCCCTCCACCATTTGGTGATTATCCATCCCGGGTTCGCTCGCTAATGTCACTCCCCATGCCTTTTCATAACGTGCTCTCACCTGATCATCCTGAATCGGTTCATACCCAGGAAGCCAAGCAGGCATCGTCCCGAAATCACAGGCTCCTTGTACATTATTGTGCCCCCTAAGCGGATAGGCTCCTGTCCCAGGGCGACCATAATTTCCAGTAACAAGCAGTAAATTGGATATGGCGGTACTGGTATCGGTCGCTCCCGTATGCTGCGTAATCCCCATTGCCCAAAGTGCGCAGACAGAATTTGCTTCATGAATCATGTTTGCCAACTTGATTAATTCATCTGTTGAAATGCCTGTTTTGTCTTCAGCATAGTCCATCGTAAACTTCTCCAGGGATTTCCTGAATTCGTCCAATCCGTTCACTCTGTTATTCAAAAACTCTTTATCCTCCCAGCCTTGGTCAAGGATATACTTCGTAACTGCAGATATCCAAATAAGATCCGTGCTTGGCTTTGGATGGAGAAAAAGATCAGCACGCTCGGCAAGTTCATTTCCTCTTAAATCAACGACGATCAACTTCTGTCCATGAAGCTTATGGGACCGTTTAACCCGAGTTGCCAATACCGGGTGAGACTCAGCAGGATTGGCACCTATTGAAATAACCAAATCCGAAGCTTCAATATCTCGAATGGTTCCGGAGTCTCCACCAATCCCAACTGTCCTCAATAGACCTGCTGTGGCCGGAGACTGGCAGTATCGGGAGCAATTATCCACGTTATTTGTTCCCATAACAGCACGGGCAAGTTTTTGAAATAAGTAATTTTCCTCATTAGTACACTTCGATGAAGCGATATAGCCAATTGAATCAGAACCATGTTCCTCCTTTATTTCTGTCAGCTTTGAAGCGATTAATTGGAGCGCTTCCTCCCATGTAGCTTCAACAAATTCTTCTCCTTTACGGATTAGTGGTTTGGTCAATCGATCTTCACTATTAACGAAATCCCATCCCCATTTTCCTTTGACACAAGTGGATATGCCGTTAGCCGGAGCATGCTCCTGGGGTTCAACCTTTAAGATATGACGATCCTTGGTCCAAATCTCAAAACTGCAACCCACACCACAATATGTACATACGGTTTTTGTTCGCTTAATCCGTGATTTCCTCATAGCCGCTTCCACTTCTGAAATGGCGAATATCTCTTTGTAGCCTGGCTCTATTTCTTTCGTCAAATCAATCATCGGCTCTAATAGTTTGGGCGGAATGGAGGTAATGTAACCCGCCTCCCCCAACATGGACTTCTCCATCAAGGCATTACATGGACAAACGGTGACACAATGGCCGCATGAAACACAGGATGATTCATCAATAGGTACATCATTATCCCAAATGACACGTGGTGCATCACGTTTCCAATCGATGGTTAAGGTTTCGTTCACTTGAAGATCCTGACAGGCTTCTACACATCTACCACATAAGATACATTGATCCGGTTCATATCGATAAAAGGGATGCGAATGATCGGGTGGATAAGGTTTAGCTTCAAATGCATATTCTTGGTGTTCAATTTCAAGATATTCTGCCGTATTATGGACAACACAATTCCCATTATTGTTATCACAGACCGTACAATAAAGCTCATGATTTTTTAAAATCCGAGACATTGCTTCATATTGTGCATCTCTCACGGGTTTGGAAAGCGTGTCTATTTTCATTCCAGGTTCTGCTTTTGTCGCACAAGCTCGGACCATTTGACCATCTGCTGTCACGAAGCAGGTATCACATGTTTGAATGGATCCAAGATTCGGGTGATAACAAATACTTGGAATGTAAGAATCATAGGTCTGTGCCACTTCCAAAATAGTTTGTCCGGGAGCCACAGTATATTCTTTTCCATTTATTTGTACAGAAAAGGTAGTATCTTTCATTATATTACCTCCGTTTAGATTGTTTCGATTGGTGTGATCCAGTTTGCATATAGCCGTAATAGGATAACCAATAGGCTGCACTTACAAACACACTCCCCCCTACTGCATTCCAAAGAAACACAGGAATAAAGTTTGTGAGAAAGTCATTCCAGGTAAAATAATCTGCAAATATCGCTGCCGGAATAACAAACATATTTGCGACAACATGTTGAAATCCACTTTCAACAAATCCTATAATTGGAAACCAAATGGCCATTGCCGGAATTTTCCCTCCAACATCTTCTGAACCATATGCCAGCCAAACAGCTAAACCCACCAACCAGTTACAACCAATTGCAGAGAAAAAGGATTCCCAAAAGCGTAAGCTACAAAAAGTGCACCTATAAAGTTACTGATTGTAATCCAAAACCAGTTCATTAAAAGATTTGCCGCCGTAACCTTTCCAGAAAAAAAGGACATGGATACGGCCATCATATTTCCGGTCAACAGTTCCCCACCAGCGATGATAATTAAGATTAGTCCTAAAGGAAAAACCGCAGCCCCAAGAAATGTGCCGAAGGTCCCCCACTCTTTCGGTAGATCCGCTATCACTCTAATATCCAATAGATATCCAATTGATATGTATGCCCTCCCAAAAAACCAAAGATGAGCATACTGTGAAGGGGCAATGTGGCTTTGCGAGTACCTGCCTCTACCGTTAATTGTGCAATCCGTAGCGGACTATGAAATCCCATGATATCCCTCCTTTTTCCGTTTAGATTTACCTTATCTGAAAATAATATTATTCATTATCGAGATTTTACAGTTTGAGATGGAAAAAGGATGCATATGAACATCTATGATTGGTTACCCTTTTAGGGAATTAGTTAAGTTTCTATATATTCATATATGGACAGAGAAGGAGGGTGAGACAAATGGAAAAGGACACTTTGTTTCATCGAGTACAAACGATGATCATTTCTTCTACAAAAAAGCCGAAATACATCTCCATTTCCACAGTGAAAATCGCAGATCTTTTTCATATAAATAGAGAGGAAGTTGAAAGAACCCTACAGGAATTAGTAAACGAAGGACGGTTACAAAAAAAGAATCTATCCGATCCGCCTCATTATGAAATTTACTTGCTGCCCTGAATAAGAATTTCTTCCATTCCTTGATCGACTCGTTCACACAATGTGGGCGTTAAGCAACGAAAAAATTATTAAGATTAAGGATTATTTACTATCATTCCTTTAGATTAAAGGCTTTCCTAAAAGCTAAATTACTTTAATTTGAAAGTTAAGATAATTAAATATCTTTTTGATTCTATAATTGAAAAGGCTGATCTAGTAAGATCAGCCTTCCATCTATGAACATTAGTTCATAGGCCATATATTGCTTAATTGAACTTCATCATAATCAGGAGGCCAATCATGAATTATAACCAACACAAGAAAATCGCTCAAATTACTTCTGAAACACTTATTATCGGTGTCGATACCGCAAAATTCAAACATCAGCCAGAGCTCAAGACTTTAGAGGATTAGAGTTTGGTTCACCCTGTTACTTCGAAAATACGAAAGAAGGATTTCGGCATTTTCTGGACTGGATCTCGCAAATAAAAAGTGATCATGAAATGGACCAAAGCCATTGTTGGCATGGAGCCAGTACCGAATTGACCAGCGTTTGTAAAATTACCTGCTTGATTTTTCTTTTCCATCTGAAATCACGGTAGTATCCGGATAAAAAAACTTTGAATTTTTACCAATAAAGTTAACAAAGCAAGGAATACCACCGTCATAATAATCGTTTGACCACGAATCATTTTCGCTCCTTCTGACAGTAAAAACATACTTGTCGGAATCACTTATTTCAACCATTCTTCTTGCAGGCGTTTGTACAGTCGCTTCTAAAGTATTTCCTGCTAATTAAACATAATTCCCAGTTGAAAGACAAAAATTATCTCTCTTTCAAACAAAATTTTCTCCCTTTTAACATTACTTTTCCAAAAGCTTGCCTAAGGGCTTAAAAATCACATCCATCAAGTGTGTAGGTCCTGGCATATCCGGAAAGAAAACGAGAAGGACGGCTAGCAGCCATCCTGCCATTGTCAATGTCACAAAGGCCCGTTTTTCCTTCTTCTGATTCTTATTCATTTTTTGCCATTCATATAGCGTCATGAGAATAGCAACGACGGTTATACCGAACACTGAAGCCAACCTCAATTTCCTATCACCTCTTTTTCCGGTACTCCTTGCGGTGAAGTAGACATTCCTGGTCTCCTTATATACGCTTTACTTTTGATTTCAACCTCTATTTCTGGGAATTTCTCACCCCACTGATCCTTTACTTTGGACCACTGATCTGGATATTGACGGTGAAACGCCTCGGCAAAACCCAAAATGTCTGCTTCCATCTCTTTTTGAAGTTGTTCAAGCATTATGCGAATTCTTTGTTCAATTTCTAGTTCTAATTGCCTTTCAAGCTTTTTCACAATCCTTGGATTCATAAGATTTAATTTTGTCTCGTTTTCCACTACATCATCTTCCGTCACAATTTTAACCGTCATTATCCAGTTCCCGTTCTCAATTTTCGGGATCAGCTCCGTACGGGAACGAAGGAGATTGAATGAAATATGGTCTTCAGCACCTTTTTTTGGCTTAACGGTTACGGCAGATAATTCGATTTCATTTCTTACCCATAATAATCCCCTTGTTATTTTATCGTCGATTCTCCCTACCATTTTATCTTTTTTAAAAACTGCCGTTCCGTTCACACTTAAACGACCTTCCTGTTCTACCTCTATCCAAGGAAGTGCAGCTGCTTCCGACTCGCCACTTAACATCTGCAACAAGTCTTTCACCGTTACACTCATTCCCACTTTTAAGTTTGCTAGGTCTCTTGCAAACTCTGCTGAACTTCTCTCTAAATCAGGAATAGCTTTCAAAACATCTATGGCTTCTCCGTCAGTGACAAATGTATTTGCTCTGATTGGTGAATCTGGGTAACGTGCGAAAAAATCAATGTGCTTCTGAATCCCTTCTTTAGCCAGTTTTTCGCCAATGATGATTACCTGGTTATGTCCCCAGAAAATACGGCGGGAAAACTTTTCCTGAAGTAGTGACATGGCATCGAAAATTGTAGTACCCGTTGCTTTTTCAACGATCACCATCTTACCTCCTCCGCCTTCCCCCCCACCCATTCCTTGTCCTCCTCCCATCGCTTCAGGGATAGCCATTTGTACAGAAATCTCAAACTTATCGTCAGCGGTTTTATCAAGTCCTGCTGCCAAAACAATTCCTAAGTTATTGATTTCTACTCGATCCCAGCAGCCTGCAAGCAAGAGGGTAAATGAACAAATTGAAAAAATGAGCATTAGTTTTACTGCTTTCGTTAAAGAAATAGTATTCATCATTTTCCCTCTTTTTCCCCTTTCAGGCACGTGATTAGTTGGACTTTTTAGAAGTTTTTTTACACAGAACAGCAAGCAACAACAATACAAGGGGTACAATCGTTTGAATGAAAATGGCATAAAAAGGCCAAGTAGTGCCCAATGAATGAGTGAGTTCCTGTAAATTCGGGGACGACCAAATGCTGACTACCACTAATAAGAACCCAAGCGGAAAAACAATCGGCCGGTGATCAGATAAATTTAACCATTGAGCAGTACCAATTACAATGGCATAATAGAAGACCGAAATTTTGATAAACGTACCAGAGACCCAAATCGCCATCACTATAGATTCAAGGTGTTGGAGAAAATCCGCTATGTTTATATACCGGGCAGCATTCATGACCGGATAAGTAAAAGTAGCTGTGATGCCCCCAAATAAAAAAATAGAAAACAAATTGGTTACCACCATAGTAAGCATCACAGCAAACACCGAGATCATGCCCCATTTCAATCCTTTTTCTTTTTTACCTAAAAATGGGAGTAAGAAAGAGATGAGAAAGAATTCGGTAAACCAGCTCGATGGAACAACCGCTCCCCTCACAGAAGGCATAATACCTTTCTCCATGACAGGATATAAATTCTTAGGTTCTAGATCCGGGATAAGTAATATAACGATGACTAGAAGCAATATAATAACCACTGGAACAAGAAATTCTGCACTTCTCGCTATTACTTCAAGTCCGCCGTGTATGGAAAAGGCACAGACTAGTACCATGCTTCCAATTACTACGACCATTGGGGTTTTTGTCATAAAATTCCCAACGATAAATTCCCCGTACTCCCTTAATACAATTCCATTTGTATGTAAATAAAAGAATAGGAAAACAAACCCGATAATTTTTCCTGGAATCCATCCTAAAATTTTCTCGCTATATTGGATGACTGTTTGCCCTGGATAGCGCCTATTCAATTGTTGTGCAATATAGACAGAAAGAAAACCCGCGAAAGAGGCCCAAATTGGCGATAACCACATGTCTTGTTTTGCGAATTTACCCGTAATGGCCGGCACTAAGAGAATAGCCGTTGCCATAATCGTCGGATAGATCATGATGGCCATCTGCAAAGCGCTAATCCTTCCTTTTTCAATCATTCCGTATCACCTCAATACATAAAAGATTTGCTACTCTTTACCCCTACTAGTCGGATCAGGCATCTGCCCATTGGATTGTCGATATTTATTGTATTCCCCTGTTGATTGAGTCCTTGGATTCAGCTTCCACCATGGGGTACGTGTAAGCACATCTTCTAACTCACTACTTTTTAACGGAGCTACTGGTCTAAGATACGGTACACCAAAGGAATGAAGCGTGCATAAGTGGATAATTATTGTGATGGTCCCAAGCATAATTCCAAGCATCCCTAGTGTCCCGGCAAGCAGAATCATTGGAAAACGAAGCATACGAATCGCGATTGCTGCCGGATACCGTGGAATCGTAAAAGAGGCGACGCCTGTAATCGCAACGACTATAACCATTGGTGCAGAGACAATTCCCGCGGAAACAGCAGCTTCACCTATGACAAGAGCCCCGACAATGCTTACTGCACCCCCGATTTGTTTCGGAAGTCGTAACCCTGCTTCACGCAACGCTTCAAACATGACTTCCATGATTAAAACTTCAACGAGAGCAGGAAATGGAACATGCTCTCGCGAGGCAGCCATACTAATCAAAAGGTTCGTCGGAATCATTTCATGGTGAAAGGTGATTAACGCCACATACAGGGCAGGGAGGAACAGTGAAATCACAAGGAAAAGGTAACGAAGCCATCGAATAGCCGTCCCAATCAAGAATCGTTCATAATAATCCTCACTTGATTGCAGTAGAGAATAAAAAGTCGAAGGCACAACGATAGAAAAAGGAGTTCCATCTACTAAGATGGCCACACGTCCTTCAAGAAGGTTTGAGGTAACTACATCAGGGCGTTCCGTCGCTAAAACCTGTGGGAAAGGGGATTTTGGGTTGTCTTCAATAAGCTCCTGTATCATTCCACTTTCCAATATTCCGTCAATTTCAATTCGGCTTAGCCGGTTTTGGGTTTCTTCTATTAAAGTCCTATCTGCAATTCCTTCCATATACGTGATAACAACCTTTGTTTTGGTGTAACGACCTATCTCAATTGATTGCATTTTTAGTTCGGGACTTCTTATTTTTCTTCGAAGTAAGGAAGTGTTTACCCGTAAGGTTTCCACAAATGCTTCACGTGGTCCCCTGACAACCATTTCAGCTGAGGGTTCCTCAACTGAACGTTTCTCCCATTTTGAGAGGCCTAACGAAAACCCCGTTTTTCTCTTATCTACCAGTATCACTGGATTTCCCGAGGAGATTTCCTGTATACACTCAGAAAATGTTTTGATTTCTTTCACATTGGAAACAGATATTTTCTTTTCGATCAGACTATTAACGTTGTAGAATTCCTCCTCAGTGTTCTGCATAAGTGGAGAAAGTACGTTGTCATCTATTTCTTCAATGTTTGACAAACCTTCAATGTAAAGTAGAATGGATTTATCTTTTCCACCTATGAAAAAAGGACGAAAGATAACATCAGAGCAATCTTTATATATAGAGCGGAACTTGTTTTCGTTATTAGTCAAGTTATCAAATAGCGGATCTGGTTCTTGCTTGAATTGTCCCACTGTTGGAGTTATTTTCGCCATTTTAGATTTCAACAATTTCCGCCACAAATGCTTCATCATGGTCATCCTTTCCCATCCCAATAAAAAACACCATTTATTATAGTTTTGTTTTATGTGTGTATATTTGGTGAAAAAAGAAGTAATCCGCTAAAGAAAGTCGATATCTATTTTAGTAAGAACAAGAAAAACAGAATTTATAACAATGGTGAAAGTAGACGAGCACCTTTTTCGAGAATGCACTCTGTAAGGGATCGTTGTAGTAAATCTTCCTGATGCAGCGGGACAGAATCAATAAGATCGCGCTCGAATTGCTGTGTGAGTTCCTTAGCTACATCAGCACTATACAAGACTTCACACACCTCATAATTAAGACGAAAACTTCTCATATCGTAGTTTGCTGCTCCTACTTCTGCGATCTCCTCATCTATGATCATCAGCTTCGCATGTAACATTCCTTTGTCGTACTGGTAAATTTGGACTCCTGCTTCTATAAGTTCCCCGTAATAGGTACGGCTTGCAAAGCCCACAATTTTTTGATCAATATGACGAGGAACCAGCAATCTTACGCGTACACCACGAGCCACAGCTGTCTTTAATGCCATGATAATATCTGTATTTGGTACAAAGTAGGGTGTCGTTATATCAATCGTCTTGGTCGCCTGTGATATGCATATAAAGTAAGCCTGCCGAATGACCGGAGTAGGAACTCCAGGATTTCCTTCCAACGTATGAATGTACGCTTTTGGCAATGTCCCTGATTTGTTTACCTCTTTTTCCTCTACGATGCTCAATTCAGATCCCCATTCGGCTGACCATCTGGAAAGATCTATGCTGCCAGTTCGATCGACTTCCTTTGATTTATGTTTTGGAAATTTAGTGGGTTTTTTCGTTATCTTAGATTTTGTTTTCGACTTTATCTGTTCCGGCAAAGCGATATTCCAATGAACGTCGAAAATCGTCTGCAAATCTTCTTTTGCTTCCCCTATGATTTGCAAATGAGTATCCCGCCAGTAACCTATCTCAGGCTTTAATCCTGTATATTCATACCCCACGTTGATACCACCGGTAAAAGCTTCCTTTCCATCGATTGTGACAATCTTAGAATGATCCCGATAATTCCAATTGGACAGAATCCAGGGAAAGCGTAAGGGGAATATTGTCCGGCATTCAATCCCTGCATCCATCATCCGAAGGATCTCATTACGCGGAAATTTTTTGCTTCCCCAACCATCTCTCACAAAACGAACCCGAACTCCGTTTTCTGCTTTATCAATTAGCAGTTCTGTGATTCGATTCCCAATTTGGTCATTCCGGTAGATGTAATATTCCAGATCAATGGTTTTTTGGGCTGTTTGTAGGGATTTGATTAGTTGTTCATACTTTGCTATTCCATTGTTAAGTACTTGGACTTGGCCGACTCGAAGCCCATGCACGGTGAAATGCCGTAAAGCATCAGCGATTATCGAGGCAGAATCACCATATGTATCAGGTAATTTGTCAAACTCATTATGAGAAGAGGTTAATCTTTTCCGATGAATACGCTTGGGATTTGATGTGCTGAGATATAGCAAGAAACCAAGGACAGGCAAAATAAGGCCGATTGTTATCCAATTTAAAGCCTTGGCAGGCCTACGAACTTCCCAAATTGCTATGAATAACATAAAGAACGTATTTAACAGGTATAGATAAAAAATCCACTCCAACTGAAATCCCTCCCTTGTTTTTCTCTTAACATGTACAAACTATTTAGCGAGTATACGCTTTGAATACGAAGGAATTGTTTAGATAAACATTTAGGATTCACCTTGGGGAACGATAATTATCAGCTAGAAGAGCGAAAAAACTAAGAATTCTGGAATGGTAAACGCCACGAAACATATAAGGGCTATATAGGGAATAAAATGAATGGACTATTTATGAAGGAAAGTGGGGCATTGCACGTGAAAATCCATGTGGTGAATAGGGGGGATTCTTTATGGAGGATTTCCCAACAATATGGTGTCAGCACCAACCGAATTGTTAGGATCAATGGCCTTGAAAATCCCTATAAGTTAGTTATTGGCCTAGCGCTTTTGATTCCTGAACCTTATTCTTCAGTACAGGGTACAACAAGGGGATACTCTCGAAAAAATCGCGAATCAGTTTGGAACAACCGTACAGGAAATCATGCAAACGAATCGCATAACAAATCCTTCTACGATCTATCCAGGGCAAAGACTTACCATTTAGGTCATTTATTATACAGTAAGGGAACGTGATACCCTTTATGACATAGCAAGACGTTATGGAACGACAGTTCAAGCCATTATGAAGACGAATCGAATTACAGACCCTTCTAGTATTTATCCCAGACAGATAGTAAAGATTCCCCAGAAACCGAAACCCACCATTGATGTGAATGGTTTTACAAACGTTTATGGGCAGGCCGGTGCGGAGCAGGTACGTGAAGTAGCCTACGATTTGACCTACGTAAGTCCGTTTGGTTATAGAATGAGGCAAGATGGAAGTTTAGAAGTCATTGATGACAACCCGACCATACAAGCAGCGCAGTCAACTAGGGTCGTACCCATGATGTGCATAACGAATTTTTCCGCCACAGAAGCGGGTACACAGCTTGCACATACGATACTTTCTGATTTAAGTTTAGTGCTTTTACTGCCACTGCCACTAATAGCTCCTTACCCTTCACATCCCTAAATTTCTTCTTCGATTATCCTTACCTTCGTTTTCATCCTAGCTGAGGACAAAATACCTTTGGACCCAGAACATTGTCCTTTTCGCTGGCGAGCTTTGGGACACTTTAATCATATCAAGAGGTCTTTTTGTGCTAAAATCTCAGTTTCATTCATTACAGGAATGCTGCCCCGTTAGCCAACCATGCAGCGCACGACCAGCGCTGCACCACAGAGAATGAAAATGGTGGAAAACCGTCCATACTGATTCTATGGTTGGGT
Organism: Peribacillus sp. R9-11; assembly: GCF_031345095.1. NCBI lineage: Bacteria > Bacillati > Bacillota > Bacilli > Caryophanales > Bacillaceae > Peribacillus > Peribacillus sp. R9-11. The sequence continues at coordinate 163,517 of NZ_CP133764.1, forward strand.
GAGGAAGGTCGATGAACTATGGTGCCATTAGAGCCCATCCGTTAGTCTGACTCCAACGACCTCGGTGCATCACAGACTGTCGCTCCCTTACGGGAAGCACTCATGGTAGATTAATCCTATTCTGGTTTTTGCACCAGCCTCTAATTTTTTCGCCATAGGAAGGATGGTTTCAATGGAAGTTATCATTGAACGAGTATGCGGAATGGATGTACATAAAGATAACATTACCACCTGCATTATGACCCCCGAAGGAAAGGAGATTCAAACATTTTCTACAAAAACGGTGTTTTTAATTCAACTGATGGATTGGATTAAATCACATGGTTGCACTCATGTCGCTATGGAGAGCACAGGTGTGTTTTGGAAGCCTATCGTGAACTTAATTGAGGCTGAAGAAATGGAATTTTTAGTTGTTAACGCACAACATATGAAAGCAGTCCCTGGTCGAAAAACAGATGTCAAGGATGCTGAGTGGATCGCTCAACTTCTTCGTCATGGTTTATTGAAGGCAAGCTTTATCCCTGATCGAAATCAACGAGAATTGCGTGAGCTTGTTCGGTATCGTAGAAGTATTATTGAAGAACGAGCCAGACAGCATAATCGAATTCAAAAGGTGCTTGAAGGTGCAAATATCAAATTAGGCTCTGTCGTATCGGATATCATGGGTGTTTCATCAAAGGACATGCTTCATGCGATCGCAATTGGTGAGGATGATCCTGAGAAACTAGCAAACTTTGCGCGACGTTCGATGAAGAAGAAAAAAGATGATTTAATCCTTGCCCTGAATGGGTATGTGAATCCTCATCAACGCATGATGCTCAAAACGATTCTAACTCATATTGATTTTCTGACTGAACAGATTGAAAAACTCGATCAAGAGGTTGCCCAAAGAGTCAGTGTGTATCAAGAAAGCATAGAACGACTGGATTCAATACCTGGTATTGCCACTCGAATGGCAGAACAAATTCTAGCTGAAATCGGAACGGACGTTGAAAAACAGTTCGAAAGTGCAGCCAGATTATGTTCATGGGCCGCCCTCGTACCAGGACACAATGAAAGTGCAGGAAAAAGGAAATCAACCAGAGGCAAAAAGGGAAATAAATATTTAAAATCTGCTTTAATCGAAGCTGCTCATTCAGTTGGAGCCTCCAAAAACTATCTTGGTGCTCTATACAGACGGACAGCTGCGCGAAAAGGAAGAAAACGAGCTGGAATTGCCGTTGCCCACGCCATGTTAAGAATTTCTTATTATCTTTTAACAAGGAAAGAAATGTATGTAGACTTAGGCGAAGAGTATTTTGATAAACAAAAGCAAGCTTCCATTGTAAGAAATTCGGTCCGAAGGTTAGAAAACTTAGGATATACCGTAAATATATCAGAAGCATCCTAACCACCGATTAATTCTAGGAGATCTTTAATAGGGCGCTACTCTTTTTTAAAAAAATTGAAGCTTGCGTTTTATTTAATATGGTCTTTTTTCTTATTATTAGTGTTTAATTTTCATGGTAGTTTAAGTGTATTAAATCACAAACTTAGCTGGTTTTGTTTAATAAGAAAGATGTGCTCAAAACTCATTTTCATTCATTGCAGGAATGCTACTCCTTTAACAGCATAAGAAAAGGAGCTACGTTCAGCTCCTTAATGTACTATTATACCTCTAAGCTTCAAAATCCTTATTTTAAGAAAAGCATTAATAATTTAGCCTCTACCGTGTAACTCTTCCCACTCTCGCCAAGCCATAATATCTAATTCAGGTTTTGGTGGATTATCTAGTATGGATATAATCCAGGAACTCCAATGTTTGGCATTTTATCAATTCCTCTCTGTTATATTTTTTATGCAAAGAGCTTTTGCCATGTTGAAGGACCAGGAATGCCATCTGCATCACTTCCAGACCAACCTTGAGCACGTTGGAAAGCAGCGCAAGCTTGACGGTCTGCCTCACTCCACTTTGGACCTGCTCCGACAGAATAATACTTACTATACCCTTTGTTAATTAATCGTTTACCAAGGGTTGTAACATATTCGTTATTTGCACCAGGGCCAAAGAAATGGCTTCCGGGAAATGTCGAAACATTTGGGGTGCTACCAACTATATCAAACAATCTTTGCCATGTCGTAGGACCCGGATATCCATCTGCATCGCTGCCTGTCCAACCTTGTGCTCTTTGGAACTCTTGACAGTTTAGGCGATCTGCTTCACTCCACGCAGGACCCGGTCCAACGGTATAGTGTCGACCAAATCCAGCCTTTACTAACTGAACACCCAATAATTTTACGTATTGGTTTGAGGCTCCAACCTTAAAATATTGTGCACCTGGAAATGCTGGCGGCCAGTCGCTTCCACCACTTCCGCCACCACCATAATAGATGGCACTAAGCCGCTCCCATGTAGATGTTCCAGGAATACCATCTGCGCCACTTCCACTCCAGCCTTGTGCTCTTTGAAAGGCTGCGCATGCTTGCCGGTCTGTTTCCGTAAAGCGAGGACCTGCTCCTACTTGATAAAAATTACCATATCCTGCTTTTATTAGCATTTTCCCTAATAGCGTGACATAGTTATTGTAGGCACCAATATAGAAATACCTTGCTCCTGGGAATGATGTGGGGTTATCCACAGTTCCACTGTTACCGTAAGGAGGTGGTACCGGCTTTACGCTCCCAGGGGATCCGCTGCTATAAAATTCATAGTAAGGAAGAGCAAATCCCACTATTTTCGAATCAGAAAGACGGCGATAACGACGAAACACGCCTTGAATTTCCTCTCCTTTAGAGGGGGTGTAAGTATTCCCTTCTACTGTAAGAACTGCTTGTTCCCCAGGATAATATTGCTCAACGATGCCTATATGAGAGTCTCCACTAAAAAAAATAAGGCTTCCTGTCGCCCTGGCAACTTTCTTGGAGTCATTCCCAATATAATTGATGAATCCTGATTTAGTAAAATATTCACCAAAAGTATCATGAAACCATCGATGATCTCTTACTGCAGCACTGCGAGCAAAAAGTGGACGGTGTTCCCCATTGAATTCCATATTTCCTGATTGAGCAGCACACCAGCTCACAAAAATGGCACACCATGGCTGATTGTTTAGACCAAACCATCTCCCATACTTATTGTCATTATTATTTCCTTCTAATGTGCCAATCTGAGATATGGCTGTGTTGACCATATTAATTCGTAAAGACATAAAAACTCCCCCCTGATTTATTATTCAATTTCATTGATTTAAATTATAAATGGTCTCTACATCCATCAGGAGAACATTTGGGTCTTGAGGTAGTTCAATTTCCATTTCTAAAATTGTATCGCCCCATGTACCAGGTTCTTTAGGTAAATCTTCTGAATTAACTTCAGATGTAGCTTTCGTTTCGTTTAATCCTGCTAAAGCCTTAATAGGTAAATTAGCTGCTGTCACAGTTACTAAACCAGCTCCTAGATAACCTAAAAACTTACGTCTACTTAACTTTTTCTTAGCCACTATTTCCATCCTCCCCTAATTAAACTCTATTTATATAGGTCATAGTAAATAGAATATGAATTTTATTTAGAATATTCAGATGATTATTTCCCTCTTCCAAAATTATACTTTATCTTAAAAATAATGTAATGAGAATTTTAGAACTCTTCTAAATATAGTAAATATTACATAGGTAAGTAGGGTAAGGAAAAACTAGTTATTGAGGATTAATTGATAGTGACAGGTCACCTTGAATTGTAGATTTAGAATAAAGTTTGATTAATAACACCTTAAAAACAAATAAAATACTATAACTAAAATGAATCCATTTTGAAAAAAGATTGATGGTTCTGGTGCAAAAACTTCAAAACAATTGCAAACAATCTCTAAATCTTGGACATACTGATACTATTACTCTAAAAAAAGGAGAATGATCAGTATGACGAATGAACATTTATTTAAGTGGAAGAACTATCAGCCGGAAATGATTATGTTAACGGTGAGATGGTACCTGCGGTACAGTTTGAGTTTTCGTGATTTGGTAGAAATGATGGATGAACGAGGTTTATCTATCGCTCACACAACCATTATGCGTTGGGTTCATCAATATGGACCTGAATTAAATGAAAGAGTACGGCGTCATCTCAAGCCAACAAATGACTCTTGGAGAGTCGATGAAACGTATGTGAAAGTAAAAGGTCAATGGATGTATTTGTATCGTGCAGTCGATTCAGAAGGGAATACGATTGACTTTTATCTAAGTGAATCAAGAGATAAACAAGCAGCCAAGCGCTTTTTCAAGAAAGCCTTGGCTGCTTCTCATGTTTGTAAACCTCGTGTCATAACAGTGGACAAAAACCCAGCCTATCCCGTAGCGATTCAAGAGTTAAAAGAAGAGAAACGTATGCCTGAAGGCATACAAATAAGGCAAGTTAAATATCTCAATAATATGGTGGAACAGGATCATCGTTTTATAAAGAAGCGAGTTCGTTCGATGTTAGGATTGAAATCATTTCGTACAGCTACTTACATACTGAGTGGCATAGAAGCGATGCATATGCTTAAAAAGAAGCAGGTTTACCAAGGGGTGAAGTCTGCCCAAAACCAAAAAGAATTCATCCATAAACTGCTTGGGTCAGCTTCATAAATTAGCAATTTAAAGGAAACTGACATTCTATGTTTCTAGCGAGTAATTTTTGCACCAGAACCAACAAAAGAATAGTATCCATTCTTGACCATATCCGCAATCACGAGAGCGTCTTTTTTATCACTTTTGGACTGAGTGTTCTCTCGATTCTCTTTATTTCTTTTTACAAGGTGAGGATTGACTATTACGACATCAATCTTTTCGTTAGATAACCATTTCGATAGATTAATCCAGTAATGACCTGTAGGTTCCATCCCGACAATAGTTGTGTCTAAGCTGTTTTTACCTTTTAGTTTATTAATCCATTCTAGAAATCTGTTAAAGCCTTCTTCGTTATTTTCAAAAGTAAGAGGATCACCTACCACGATTCCTCGATAATTTACAGCTCGAGCAACGTGAAATTGTTGGGCGATATCCACGCCAACAACGAGATGTCGATCAGAAATTCGTTCAATGAGTTGATTTTGTTTGTCCTGCATTTTAAAATTCATATTAGGGTTCCTCCTAAGGTTTTGAGTTAGAGTGATGTCTTACTCATATCTTACTGAGGAGCCCTATTTTTTTCAAAGTTAATAATTAACGCTCTACAGGAATGCTATCTTGCCCCGATAATTCCATAACAAAAAGAGCTGCAATTGTTATCAAGACCTAATTTAAAAAAAGATAGATAAATTAATGACCATTACATAATTTATATGATTAATATGTAATGGCCTTTCTTCTTCAACAATCGAGCCCGATTCTGGAATATTGAAAAAAAGAGGCCATCCTTTTTGGACAGCCCCCTTTCCGCTAATTATAAAATTTCTAGTAGAGCTCGATATCATTATATTGGTCACTTCAGAATGTTACCATCTATACTTCAGAGAAGGTATCTCCAAAATGAATTGGCTTTCAATCTTTGAAAACTATGAGAATACTGCAATTTTACGTGCGATAGATTCTGTTAAACGCGATGCTACTTTTGGAACAGCCCATTTAATAATTGGTGTTAACACCGCACCAGATAATCCGCCTGCATGGATTTCCACCGTACAAGTCATTATTGTTTTACCATTAACATCTTCTGCAGTAAAGTGACCGCTTCCTGTAAAATTATCTGATAAACCTTTTAGTTCAAACTTAATATTTGAAGGTTCATTCCATTCGGTAATATCTACCTGCGATTGTATTGTTTTTTTAATACCTTTCACACTACCTTCAAATGTCCAAATAGATTGCTTGTCATTTATGATTTCATGTTCTTTATAGGCTGGTACTGTCGTTGCCCATTTTTCGAGATCACTGACATAATCCCAAACTGCTTGTACATCTACTGGAACTACTACAGTATGCGTTCCCGTTGCCATTATGATCCCCACCTCCACTATGTATGAATTGTAACTTTACATTACTACAAAATAATTATTACATAAAAAGCATAAACTTACATCACTAATTATACATAGCTTTCCTTCTTCCAATCCCCCAATTATTTGTAGAATCAAAATTTTCCAATCCTCCACAATCCGGCCCTTTAATGGAATAACAGGACTGACGTTTTTAAACGACTTTAATGTCACTTAACAGTATTCCTTATGGAACTATCCTGCCCCTATCGTATTATAAGGTCAGCCAGTTATTTCTGGTTGAACAATTTTTATATCGATATATGATAACGGTAGCCGGGGTAGAACGTTCCTGCCCGTGGGGCTTGGACCCCGTCAACTAAACAGTTCGCCCCCTACTTGCTTAAACATGATTTGGCTGGTTGGGACCAAGATCTCGTATAACAAGCGAAGCTATGATACTACAAGAAGGATTAGGGGTTACCGGCAATATTATGTTTTTGGAGGAGATAAAAAATGAATCCAGTGGTTGGTCTGGATGTAGCTAAAGGTGAAAGTCAGGTTCAAGCGTTCTTGGATAAAAAGAAGCCTTATAAAAGAAGTTTTAAAGTAGCACATACCATTGAAGGACTAGAGAGCTTACACCAATATCTTAGAGAGATAGAAGACGTAACAGGAATTCGACCTCCGGTCGTTTTAGAGTCTACTGGGCATTATCATACGCCCGTTGTACAGTATTTTGAGGAGAGAGGTTACTTATTAATTATCGTTAACCCACTCATTTCTTATCGTGCGAAGAGCTCTAGTTTACGGAAAGTAAAGACAGATTTAATCGATGCACGTCACCTCTGCGAGCTGTACTATAAAGAGGATTTAGAGCCTTATAAAAAACGAGGGATACAACTCTTAAATCTTCGTAATCTTTCAAGACAACATGCAAATATAACAGGTATCTATGTACAAACAAAACTACAGTTTCAGGCTGTTCTTGATCAAGTATTTCCTGAATATAGAGGGGTTTTTGGAGATTTGTATTCGGTTGTTTCTTTGCTTACTCTATTAGAATTCCCTACTTCTGAAAACATATCAGCAGTCGATGAAGAAACTGTAGCAAATAGGATTAATGAACTTTGTCCAAGTCGTTCTAGAAAGTGGGCGAATACACAGGCAGAGAAACTTATGGCTGCCTCAGCTCGAAATCCTTTTCAGAGAACTTTATATCAGAGTCACATTTTAAGCCTAGAGATGTATATAAAAATGCTTCTAGAATACCAAAAGCACCTATCCAAATTGGAAGAAGAGATAAATGCTTTGGCAAAAGAAATTGAAGAATATAAGATTATCCAATCCATCCCTGGTATCGGTGAAAAAATCGCTACAACGATTATTTCTGAAATTGGAGAGATTGATCGGTTTAATCACCCTAAAAAACTAGTGGCATTTGCCGGAATTGATCCAAGTATCTTTGAATCAGGTAAATTTAAAGGCACAGTAAATCGGATTACCAAAAGAGGTTCTGGCAGACTACGACATGCCTTATATATGGCAGTTCGTTGTGCCATTCGTGATTGTCGCAAGAAGAAAACGACAGATGAAATCATCCCTCGGAACAAGAGATTACGAGAGTTCTATGATAAGAAACGTGAAGAAGGAAAGCCCTTTAAAGTAGCGGTGATAGCATGTGCCAATAAGCTTCTACAATGGATTTATGCACTATTACAAAATAACTCGACTTTCCAAGATCTAACCTAGTTTAAAAGTATAACTAAATAGCACAAAACTTTCCAAATAAAGTTCATTGGAAGGTTATTTGGCATGCACAAATTTAGTATAGCATGAAATATTTTAAGTTTTCATTGAAAAATGTTGACTAACTATTAGCTGGTTTAGTTCCATAAATCGAGTAGGAGGAGGCGCCTAGCCTCCGACCTCTCACACCACCGTACGTACCGTTCGGTATACGGCGGTTCAGTTTAAGTCTGACGTAGTTTTGTATATCGTTCATATAGATTTACTAACCCTTGGTGGTGCCAATAAACATTATTAAGGGTTTTGTCTAGAATAGGACTATGCGCTATGCGCCAATAACCCTTTCTGCTATTTCCCCATTCATATGCTTTTTCAAATGGGACGCCTAATCCTTTGAGTTTCCTCACTCTCGTTCTTGGCAATTTCCATTGTTTCCATAGGCACATCCTGAGTCTTCTTCGAATCCATGAATCTAAATTCTTCAATACGTTCGGAGTATCAATGAGGGCGAAATACCCCATCCAACCTCTAAGGTATTGCTTTAACTTATTTATTCGGAGTTTCATGGGTATCGGTAATTTTCTCGAGGTCATTTCCCTGATTCGTTTCTTTACTCTCTTCACCGTTTGTTTAGCCAGTAGAACCTTCGGGTTCTTCTTTGACTTCGTGAAACTAAAACCGAGAAACGTTCTGTTCCAAGGGCGATCATACTTCGACTTCTCGTAGTTGACCTTTAGCTTCAGTTTATTTTCAATGAAGCTTGAGATATTTCCCATTGCACGTTTGGCGGCTTTTCGTGTCTTCACAAAGATAGTACGGCAAGTAGACCACTGGAACCTCCCCAGTAGTCTCTCTCAGAACCGGACGTGAACCTCTCAGCTCATCCGGCTCCCATTATTCAGCCGTAGGCTTGATACCTAGATCCCAGTGTTTAAAAAGTTTGGGATTCTGTTTCGCAATTCTACCCACAAAATGCTCTGCTTTCTTCTTGTGACGCGCGAGCCTTTTGTACTTCCTTCTCACCCACATAATTAAGGCTTTATTTATATGCCTTAAAGAAGGGTACATTTCAGACTTGTAGAACTTGCCATAGTAATTAATCCAACCTTGAATTACTGGGTTAAACATATTTGATAGGTCTATCAGCTCTTTCTCTGCCTTCAGTTGTAGTTTCCACTCTCTCACTTTTTGCCGGATTGATTTCTTCGATTTATTACTGATGGCAGGTGTGAAATTCACAAAATGTTTTCCCCACCTGTTCTTTGACAGTCTTGGTCTGAATGTATAGCCTAGAAAATCAAATGAGATATTTTCATGCTCTTCTTTTCTAGCTGCATCCTTACAATACACAATTTTCGTTTTATCTGAATGTAGTTCAAGCTTACATTCCCTCATTCTCTTATCTAGAGATTCAAGTATTTTCTTTGCTTCTTCCTCTGTCTTGCAGTGGATGACTGCGTCATCGGCATATCTAGCGAACGGGTTGTTTGGGTGATGAATAGCCATCCATTTATCAAACGTATAATGGAGAAATAAATTAGCTAATACTGGACTAATGACTCCACCTTGCGGCGTACCCGATGTGCGCTCTCTTATTCCTTCTTTCGTTTGAAAAGGTGCTTTTAGCCATCTCTTGATATATAACTTTACCCAGTCGGTTTGCGTATGCTTTTCTACTGCTCTCATCAATAAATCATGATCGATATTATCAAATAGACCTTTGATATCGAATTCAAGTACCCAATTGTATTGCCAGCATCGTTTTCGAGTGATCTCTATCGCTTGAATGGCACTTTTCTTAGGTCTGTATCCATAGGAATCAGCATGAAAGATTGGTTCGACCGAAGGTTCAAAATATAATTTCACTGTCATTTGTGCAATTCTATCCGCAACCGTTGGAATTCCAAGTATTCTTGTACCTCCGGCTTTCTTCGGTATTTCCACAGCTTTAACAGCTGGAGGAAAGTAACTTCCAGATGACATTCGATTCCATACTTTATACAGATTATCTTTGAGATTCCCTTCGAATTCTTCGAGGGATTGATCATCAATTCCGGCTGACCCTTTGTTTGCTTTCACCCTCAGGAAGGCTTCATATACTATGTTTTTAGCTATCACATACGGCTTTGTTTTATGCATAAGTTCCTCCCACTTTTATGGTTGACTTGTTTATAAAACTGAATAATATAACCCCTTTGCTCCTTCTCCGTTAGGAGGTTTCATTGCTACTACGAGTTATTCCGCCCCTATACATGGCATTGGTACTCTGATTCTCGTGGGGCTTCCACTTGAAATCTCTCCCTTGGCATCCATGTCGTAGGTTCTCACGTTCCACACTCAAGCCTGTATTAAGTTCACGCCGCCTTTATACCGGTCACCGAACGGACAGTAAACAGGTTTCCTCCGAACCCATCCTGAGTTAACGACACCCCCTCAGTTTTGATGACAATTCTACGCTTTCGATACTTCTTCAGCGGTTCAATGGTTTTCGTCTCCTTAATACTTACCTGACAATGTCAAGCACTGCCTTTTCCCTAACGCTCAATACCATAGCTTTTGACTACAGCACCTTAGGGTGGTTTTCAATCTCTACCTGTATAGCGATTGCGAGAGGCCTTCTCTCATCTTAAGTGTAGCATTGCGTGTAAGAGTGCTTTTCAAGCACACTTTGTTTGCATTCGTGACACACTGTCATCCGCATACCTTACGAATCGAAGATTGCGTTTCTCTAGTTCTTTATCTAAATCGTCTAACATGATATTAGATAATAAAGGACTTAACGGACCTCCTTGCGGAGTTCCCTCCTCACTTTTATGAAAAAGTCCGCCTATCATAATGCCTGCTTGAAGGAATTTACGAATCAGTTTGAGAACTCGTTTATCTTCAATTTTCCGCTCTAACATTCCCATGAGCTTGTCATGATTCACTTTATCGAAGAACTTCTCCAAGTCCATATCCACTACCCATGTATAACCTTCGGTTATATAGGACTTTGCCTTTCGAACCGCCTGGTGCCCTTGTTTGTTAGGGCGAAATCCATAGCTATTCTCCGAAAAGGTTGAGTCATATATCTTAGTCAATATTTGGGCAATGGCTTGTTGAATGAAACGGTCTAGAACCGTTGGAATACCCAATAGCCGAACTCCGCCGTTTGGTTTCGGGATATCGATACGACGGACGGGCTGCGGTTGATAGGTACCCTGTAAAAGGGCAGTTTTCATGTTGTACCATTCGGTTACGAGGTGCGGTCTCAGGCTTTGAACCGGCATTCCATCTACACCATGGCTTCCCTTATTTCTTTCTACACGCTTCAATGCCTGTATTAAGTTTTCCCTCTCTAGTATCTGTTCCATTAACATCGTTGATATCCTTTCCCTGCGTGGACGAGATGGTCTATTTGTGCCTTTATCTGCTACGCCCTTTTGAAGTTCCCCGTGTATTCACCACTTCTTCCTTCAAATAAGTTCCGTTAGGAATTGTTTGCTTCTTCGCAAAATAACGAACGCCTAGTATCCGTCCTCCTCAATCTGTTCGGTCCTTCCTTATCTTCTCGAGTAGACAAGTACTATGACCTCTGCTGACTTCTGATGATTCAGCTGCCCATCACTGGACAGGTTACCAAGTGTACTTGGCTGTCATCAGACCTCCCCGGGTAAGAGTGCAATCTTTCCCTCCATCTATCTGCTTCATTTACTCTGTACCACCTTCGGCAGTAAGGACTTTGTTTTGTTTCGCAAACTCATCCAATGATACCTAGCCTTATATGAAGTTCGTGTTCCTCAGACCGGAGGTTTGCCGCTTGCTTCCTTCAGATTCCACGTCACCGTGGACACCCTTGCATTAAGCTAACCACTACTACTGCCTTCATGGTTCGGGACTTTCACCCTATAGATTGCACCCATGCCGGGCGCACGAAGAAAACATTTGAAATTGACAATTCCAAATGCTTTTTCATTTCATATATTCCTTACTTTTACGAACAATATGTAACTAAGTACGCATGCTAAAAACCATTAGGCCTCAAGGTAATGTCTTCCGTTTTTATTGTTTAAGCATGTTTATATACATCGATGGATGAAGTCTTTCTGTGTATGAAGTCTTTGAGTTAGAAGGTTAGCGAGAACTTGTTGAAGAAATTGTACTACGGAACCATTAAATCTTTGATTAAGGGGACTATGAGGACACCTGTAGATGATAATACTTTTGCAAATACACTGTATAAAATCTGTCCGTTTATAAGTGACAAACTTATGGAATCTTCTAGTGCAATGAGATGAAGATGATTGCTAAAATAATAGTATGAAAACGGATTCATATCAGAATCCTTCACTATTTATTTCTAAATTGTTTTGAAAGATAATAGGAGGAGAGAAAATGAGAGCACTAGTGATTGAAGAACCCTATAAAGCAGTCGTAAAAGAAGTTCCTTATCCTGCACCGCAGTCAGGAGAAGTAACAATCAAAGTAAAACATACCGGTATATGTGGCACCGATATACATATTTACAAAGGAGAATTTTTGTCTCCCTATCCCATTATTCCAGGACATGAGTTTTCCGGTGTTATTCATGAGATCGGAGAAAACGTAAGAGGATTTAATATAGGAGACAGAGTAACAGCTGACCCATCTTTGTTTTGCGGCGAATGTGAATATTGTTTAACACACCGCGGTAACCAATGTGAAAATTGGGGGGCTCTTGGAAATACAACTGATGGTAGCATGGCGGAATATGTAAAAGTCCTAGCACGAAATGTAGTAAAAATTCCCGATTCCCTTTCTTTTGAAGAAGCTGCATTCATTGAGCCAATGGCCTGTGTCGTGCATGCTATGAACCGTCTTGATTTACAAGTAGGAGACCGCGTTCTATTATTTGGAGCAGGCGCAATGGGACAACAGTTGATTCAATCTTTAAAAATGGCCGGTGCTTCTGAACTTGTTGTTGTCGATCTTGATCAGGCAAAATTAGATATGGCGTTGGAGTGGGGAGCTACAAAAGGTGTACTCAGCCAAGAAATTGAAAAGAACCTTAGCAATGAAATATACCCGCATGGATTTGATGTTGTTGTAGACGCTACTGGAATTCCCTCTGTTATAGAAAGTGCATTTAACTACATCGGAAAAACAGGTAAGTATCTTCAGTTTGGTGTGACAGCACAAAATGCAAAAGTAACTCTTGATCCATTTAAACTATACAATAATGACTGGACTGTATTAGGTTCTATGGCCATTAACTATACATTCATTCCTGCTTTCAATTGGGTGAAAGAAGGACGTATTCTATTAAAACCACTCATTTCTGATCAGCTGTCTCTTGAAGAAACAGTTGATTACTTACAAGGACCGCGCAACAGCAGTCAATTTAAAGTACAAGTGAAAATCGATAAATAGCATCTACCCAGGACCCAGCCATCCAATTCAAGCAGTTTATTTCACTCTGCTGAAAGGTACTTGCCGGGTTCTCTCTTTTTACTAGAAAGCAGAAAGGATAAAAAAAGATGAACCCTTCATTATTATTAGGAATTGATATTGGAACGCAAGGAACAAAGGCTTTGGTGATCGATCATAATGGACACGTTGTTTCTACCGCTCAAGTATCTTATACATTTGATAGTCCACAGCCAGGGTGGGCTGAACAATCACCCTCTCTTTGGTGGGAGTCCGTTATTTCCTGCTTAAACATGTTATGGGAAAAAGGAATTGATTCAACATTAATTCGAGCAGTTGGTACCACCGGCCAAATGCACAGCCTGGTTATTTTAGATGAACAAAATCAACCGATTCGACCGTCCATTTTATGGAATGATGGGCGAACATTAAAAGAGTGTAGTGAAATGGAGGAAATCATCGGGGCTGATTGTTTATTTAAAACTGTCCAAAATCCAATTTTACCTGGTTTTACTGCGCCTAAACTTTTATGGCTAAAAAGAAATGAACCTCATCATTTTTCACAAATTAAGAAGATCTTAATGCCAAAAGATTATATTGTATACGAGTTAACTGGAGAATATTCAGCAGATGTAACCGATGCAAGCGGAACATGTTTGCTAAATGTCCAAAAAAGAGAATGGGCTTGGGATATTATCAAAGATCTTGGATTTCTTGAAGAATGGTTCCCTCCAGTTTCGGAAAGTAAGGAAGTCATCGGAACCATTTCTGAAAAAGCGGCTCAGTTAACAGGACTGCCAATCGGAATTCCAGTTATTGCTGGAGCAGGAGACAATGCAGCAGCAGCCCTAGGAAATGGTATTATAAAGGAAATGAAGGGGAGTATCAGCATCGGAACATCAGGAACCGTTTTTGTTCCACTGAATGAACTTCCTGATGTAGCAAGAGATGAAGCAAGCACACTGCACTTGTTTTGTCATTGTCTGCCTGGAATGTGGCATGCGATGGGTACAACATTATCTGCTGGAATGTCATTAAGATGGCTGCGTGACACGTTTGAAAAAGAAACATTTGATGAATTGCTGAAAGGTGTTGATCAAGTAGAACCTGGCGCTGAAGGATTATTGTTCTTCCCCTATTTAAATGGCGAACGGACACCATTAAATAATCCCAAAGCAAAAGGCGTCTTTTTTGGATTAACGTATAGACATCATCGACAAAACATGGCTCGCGCTGTGATAGAAGGAGTTTGTTATAGTTTAAGAGATGTATTTGATATGATGAAAAAAGCAGGGATTGAGGTAGAAGATTGGACTGTAACAGGTGGCGCTATTAAAAATCCATTATGGACAGAAGTGCTAGCTGACGTATATCAGCAGTCTCTTCATGTTCATGAAGAACGTGAAGGCCCAGCTTATGGTGCATCTATTCTAGCGGGTTTTGGCAACGGAGAGTGGACGGCAGTTTCTGATTTAGCTATGCTTGATCAGCAATCTAAAATGATTGCCTGCAATCCAAAAAACAAAAACGTGTATGACGAACAATTTGCCCGCTATCAAACCATTGCTCAAACTATAAACCCTTTGTTTTAATACATAAAAAATGATGAGAAATGCTTGAGAAATGAAGGTGAAAAAGTTGGCAGAGAAAGCAAAAATATTTATTAGCAGCCGCCAAAAGATGATAATTGACCGTCTACTTGAAAGCGACTTTCCGATTATGCCAAAAGATATTGCTGAGGAGCTGGACATTAGTTTAAGAACATGCCAGCGAGAAATAGCACAGTTAAAACCTATAGTACGGACTTATGGTCTGAAAATCATGAAACAATTTCGAAGTGGCATATGCTTAGTTGGTGAACAAGAAAATAAAGATGTTCTGACGGAAGAACTAGAGAAAGCCCGCCAGCAAACCTCTTTTTCACCAAAAGACAGGCAAATAGGAATCGTTTGCGACTTATTAAGGGATCAGACACCAACTAAAATGTTTGTGTTCAGTAAAAAATACTATGTAACGGAAGCGACGATCAGCCATGATTTAAATGAACTTGAAGAATGGTTGAACCATTTTCATTTAACATTGGTTCGAAAACCTGGTCTTGGTATTTATATTGTAGGAGAAGACAAAGATTTACGAGCTGCCATTACTACGGTTGTAAATAATTCAACACTGCCAGAGAATTGGCTGGCAGTGTTTGATTTATTGAAACTAGGAAAAAAAGAAGATTGGCGGATAGAAAAGTATATCCCATCCATGTATTTAGACCTGCTAGATTTGGATATTCTTTATGCAGTCGAGAAAGTGCTAACTGAGGCAGCTGAACAAAATCCTTCGCTGTTTTTAAACGAGCGTGATCGGATCAGCGTTTCTCTTCATTTAGCTCTTGCTGCTGAGCGCCACAAAGATAAAAAACATGGACATCTAAACCTGGACTCGAAACTAATGAAATTGTACCCTTCCGCTTTTTATATAGCAGCAAGATTAAGAGAATTACTGGATATTGAACTTCCGGAAGAGGAAATAAACTATTTGATTCTTCACTTATATGGGGTACAACCTGATTTGCCTATAGAACAGCTTCAAGAAGAAGAAACTACCCATTTGGTTAGGATTTTTATCGAAGGCGTGAAAAAAGAACTGAATCAACCATTGACAGATCCCATGCTGAGTGAAGGATTACTTAAGCATTTTTATCCTGCATTAAATAGAATACGCAATGGACTGCCTATCCATAACCCGCTATTTTCTCAAATTCAAAGAGATTATCCCGATGTCTATGAAGCGAGCCGGAAAAGTGCTGAATCATTGTCAGATTATCTTGGTGTTACCATACCTCCTTCTGAAATTGCCTATATGGCAATACATGTGGGAGCAGCATTAGTAAATCAACAAAATATAAAAGGACGCGTAGTTATAGTTTGTGCCAGTGGATTTGGCACATCCCGATTAATTGCGTCCCGGTTAAAGCAAGAAATTCCAGGAATTTACGTTTCAGGAGTGATATCCATTAATGAACTGCCTAAATGGCTCGAAAACAACTGGCAAGTGGATGCAATTGTATCTACGATTCAGATATCTGCCATTACAGAAGAGCGTCTTATCGTCGTATCCCCCATTTTAACAGAAAATGATTTGCAAAAAATAAAAAGCATATTAAAAAAACAACAAAGCACCGATCAGATACTATTCGCATCCGATCATTTTTCAGAAGATTCAGCGCTTATAGAGGTCGCTTATTATGGGGAAGCGTTTGCTCAACTGATGAGAAGCCTCGATTGGATGGAAGCCATTCCTACAA
This sequence comes from Peribacillus sp. R9-11, assembly GCF_031345095.1. Classification (NCBI taxonomy): domain Bacteria; kingdom Bacillati; phylum Bacillota; class Bacilli; order Caryophanales; family Bacillaceae; genus Peribacillus; species Peribacillus sp. R9-11. The sequence goes on from NZ_CP133764.1 coordinate 179,882, forward strand.
AAGAGAAGTTTACATGGCTTAATGCGATTGTATCACAATCCCATGCTGTCATTTCATCCGAAGAGCTGATTGAAGCATTTAAAGAAAGAGAGCGGAAAGGCAGTTTTGTAATTGGCTCCATTGGTATTTTACATAGCCGTACATCTGCTGTTCGGACTCTTTTTGCTAACATTATATCGCTGAAAGAAACAATACCGTGGCATTCTGAAAATGGACAAAAGCAATCCGTCAATACAGTATTACTACTGGCGGGACCTCCTGATGCACCGCGTGAGCATTTTCCACTTTTAGGGGAATTGATAAGCGGGCTTCTTGATAATGTGCTGGCAGAAGCCATTTCTTCCGGCAACAAAGAACAGGCACTTTTCGCCGTGCGTGACCATTTGCAGCAAGCTTATCAAGAAAAAATTCTTAATTATGCAAGAGGAAAACTTAGATGAATCGCATAGGACGCATATATAGCTCCATTGTTTTTCAAAATATCTCAATTATGATAGCTGTAGGCATTTTAAATATTTTATTTGGACCAAATGGATGGAAACCTGACACTGTAATCAGTCAATTTATCGATCCTATTTATCGATATGTATTACCACTTATGCTTGCTTACACTGGAGGAAAGTTGTTTGGCGGCCATAGCGGAGGTATTGTCGCGAATGTTGCCATGATTGGTTTGATTATGACATCGGATATGCCGATGACTATTGGAGCTATTTTATTCAGTCCGCTAATCGGCTGGCTATCAGCATGGATAGAACAGCGGACACAGGACTATATTCCGATTGGTAGTGAACTTCTGATTTCCAATCTTATAGATGCAGTGCTTGGGATTAGTTTACTGTTAGCTGGCTATTTCATGATAGGCCCTCTAATGAACGATATACTCAAACAAATAAATAATGGGTTAATTATGTTAGTCGAATCAGTATGGCTACCTTTTTTATCGTTTATCATTGAGCCTGCCAAAGTCATGTTTTTAAATAATCTCATTAACCATGGAATCGTCGCGCCATTTGGTATTCAACAAACACGCGAACTCGGGAAAAGTGTCATCTTTCTTGTAGAAGCCAATCCTGGACCAGGCTTTGGTGTTCTGTTGGCCTATTTGGTGACGGCAAGAAAGGAAGAAGAACCGGCACTCCGTGGGACAGCTGGGATTCAGATTTTTGGAGGAATTCACGAAGTATATTTTCCATATATTTTAATGAAGCCTACATTATTTTTAGCAGTAATTGCTGGCGGATTTACAGGCATTACCTTATTCCAACTTTTTAATGTTGGACTTGTTTCCACGGCTTCTCCTGCGAGCATATTATTGATCTTGTTTCTTGCTCCGCAGGAAGATGCTTTATTTATTTTATTGGGAATTGGGTTATCGGCGTTTGTATCCTATATTGTTGCTCATTTTATTCTTGTTCGATCTGATGCCCAACGTTCTGAAACATCAATGGAACCTTTCCCTCTTCCACTCTCTGAAAAAAATGAACGGCCAAGTATCGTATTTCGGGACGAACAACCCTCTTCTCTTTCTCCCATTCATCACGTTACTATTTCCTGTGACGGAGGAATGGCTTCGAGTGCGATGGGAGCTGCTATTCTACGACGGAAAGTGAAGGAAGCTGGATTAACCAATATTCAAATTGATCACCGATCTATCGATGATATTCCGTCCTATACAGATTTAGTTGTTATTCAGGAGCAACTAAAAAACAGAATGAATCACAAGCATCAATCTGTACCTACAGTTGGATTGAACTCCTTATCTAATTTACTAGAATACGATGATATTGTTCTATTAATTAAAAACAGAAACCAATCTGAATAAACCCTCACATAGAGAAAGCTGTCCGAATAAGAATTCAGACAGCTTTTTCTATGAATTCACGCTATCTTTTGTGTTTCTTCTTTTGCTTTTGCTTCTGTGGGCAATTTGATAAAGACTGTCAATATAGCACTAATAAAATATAGAATCGCAAGCATCCAGATTAAACCGCTTGCGCCAATCGGCTCGTAAAACAATCCTACAAGAGCAGGGCCGATAAATACGGGGAGTCCTGCCCCTAAGTTCAATACAGAAACAGCTGCTCCCTTGTCTTCTTTTACAAGAGATGGTACCAAAGCAGATAATGGTACATACCCTGCAAGCGAAGCACCCCAGAACATTCCTGCAAGAAAAACGAGTATAAGGTTTCCATTGGTCCATATTGGTATATAAAATAACAGTAGTGTAGAGATTCCGGCAGTAACTCCTCCAAACCAAATGACTGTATTACGCCATCCTAATTTATCACCGACTATTCCAAATATCACATTAAATATGATATTACTGGCAAAAATAACGCCCCACATAGTCAGCCATGTATTGATCGAAATCCCGTAATTCGCCATATGAATAGGCAAAAAGATTGGGAAAGCAAATTGAGAAGTAGTATTAATGGTTCGAACAATCCCGCCTAACGCAACTTTTGGTTCCCTTTTTAAAATCGTAAAACCTTTTGTTAATTCTTTTAATTTCGCACCGGTATTCATATTGCTGCTTTTAAGCTCTAGCTTGTCTCGGTTCATAATAATGGCAAAAAAAACTCCGACACATACCCAGAGAATCGATGTCCAAAGAGTACCGATGTGGCCGAAATGTTCAATGGCCCATATAGAGTAATAGGCTCCCAGCACATTTAAACCACCTGTAAAAACAAACCAAAACCACCCAACTGCTGCTCCCAGCTTATTTTTAGGACTCCGATAATTGATCCATACCATGAAGCTGTATGCGAATAGTGGATAACCGAATCCTCGGAGTGCATAAGTCAGTAACATCGTGCCATAATTAAGCTCGTTAACGCCAAAAGCAATAAACGAACTAGTCCCGATTATATAAGTAATCATTCCCGTAAACATTATTCTTCTCGGACCAAACGCTTCAGCGAGCACCCCTGATAAAAAGGAAGCAATTGTAACTGTGACTCCATAGGCCGTATAAAGAGAAGCAGTTTGTTCAACGCTCATTCCTCGTTCTTGCAAATATGTACTCAGCCAAGCTATTTCCAATCCATCTCCCATCATGAAAATTAGAATTCCAAAATACCCCCAAACGAGCGTCTTCGGAATACCAATTTTGTCTAAAAATGAAAGTTTTATTCCATTAGAGGTATTCATAAACATCCCCTTTTCCATTTGAATTAGATGATTGCGCTTACATCGTTAAGTTTAGCACCGTTTGAAGAGAAGAAGAGACGTCACTTCTTCAAACTTTGGCGCATTTTCCGTGACAAAAATTCTTGAACAAAATAAAACATAGAAATTCCTATTAACCGGACTTTCACTTGGATTGGCTGTCTGGGGTCCTGCAACAAAACGCGGATATTATACGCTAAGAAGAAAAATCAGGGTTATTTTTACGTCCGCAGTGGACGTAGGGAATGAATGGAATTCGGATTCTAGAATTGAACGAATATTCTCCGAGAAAATTTATGTGTTCCCTCCTAACGGGGATATATGAGAAGCAATTCTTCTTGATATTTCCTGTAATTTCATGTGTTCAACTGCCTGTGTGATAGTTACACGGTATTCCAAATGCTGATTGCATTAATAGTAAGATTTAATACGCTGACACGTTGTAATTGATCTTGTAATGCTCTTTCTCTAAGTTCCCCATGTTTAAATTGCTCGTTCTAAGGCGTTCATGGCTTCAACATTATTTAACCCACGCTGGATTCGACGACGTAAGTGTGGAATAAGGCTACTGATGAGTTTCAATCGAAAGGAAGGATAAAAATGAATCATGTAATTGGACTAGTCATTGTGAAAGGAGAAAGTGAAGGAAAGACATTAAGAAAAGTTATAGTGTTCACAATACACGTGAAGGACTAGATTCGTTCCATATATTCTTAAAAGAACTGGAGGATATGACAGGAGTTAAACCTTCGGTCATTATGGAATCAACGAGACATATCATGCCCCAGTCGTTCAGTTTATAGAGGAGAAGGACTATCTTACATGGACGGTAAATGGAAAAGGGTATGAAATGATTGCCACACCCTAAAAGAAAATCCATATTTATTCGTAGGAAACCATAAATGACTTTCCTTATAAACTTTTTTCTACAGATTACATATTTACAGGTACAACCATGAAAACAATTTATAGCAATGAACGTAACCTTCTTCTTAACTATGTCCAAAATCACCTTTTCATTTAGTTCATATTTCAGCTTTTTTCGCCTGGATCATTTCTTTGATTTTATCTCTAAACTTCTCATTCGTGAAAATATCCTGTGTTGTTGTTATGTGTCGCTTGGCATGTCTAGAGAAGTTAGTTGCTGCCAACCACTGACCACAATAAGGACATGGAAGCTGTGCGTCTACTTGCCATTGTGTCGTTACGAATCTACTTGTATTTGAGTTACTTCTTTTCGGAACCTTATTGACTACCTTTGTATTCGTATCGACTACATCATCATTCATTTTGTATTCGTCTGTGATTGCTAGACGTTCTATCAGCAGACAAACCGCTTCACTGATAGATAAATTCAGTTCGTCACAGTAACCTTTGAAATCCCCGTACAAGCTTTCTGGAATGCGTGCGGTTAATACCTCGGTCTTTTCTCTTCTTCTCCGATTACGTGCGAATTGTTCCAAGTATGTCATCCAATTCCCTCCTAAATCCTCTTATTGATTTATTCGGTACACATCACCCTACCTCCTTCAACTCATTCTGTATACAATTCGAATCACAATCAAATCATTTTGAAACATTTATATTGGGTCACCTTGTATACTGGTATATTAGATTAATATATATATTCTAACGAGGTTATTCCTGAAATAACTAAGATGTAAACCTCACTATAGTAACTGATAAATTTGTCTCCTGGAATCTATGATGATTGTTCTTTATGACGCTCATACCGAGTAGTTTTTTTGTTCAAATTACTTATGTATTTCAGAACTAGAACGATGTCACGTTGGATAGGAGAATATGTAACGTGACATCGTTCTAGTTCTGAGTGCAAAATAAAAACGACAATTAAGTCGCCTTTTCTCTACCTTTCTAATAAAAAATCTTCTAGCGGCTAGTTTTGCTGTCCCACCCCTAGCCCCCATCATTCATCTGCCCGACCCAGATGAATACCACATGTTTCTAAGGACAGAAGGACTCTTAATCAAGAGAATACAGCATCCCATGAGTAATAGAAAATTAAGAAATGTAAGATTTTCATTGTTTAATATGCCTAAAGTTATTACGAATAAAAAGATTATAGAAAGGATCGCAAAAATCTGACTTTTCGTTTGCTTTTTTTATGGATTATTAGAAGGGAAAATCCATCGCTTCTAATAAAAAAAGTACCTGATAATGTGACTAAATTATATTAATCTAATCTAGTTTAGTTTATTCTTATTTTTCAAAACCAGACCAGACTAAACTAGTTTAGTCATTGCCAGGATCAAACCAATTTTCTTGTACATAACGATATTTGACCAAATGGCATTTTAACCAGCAGACGTCCATATACTTTTTTAAAAGGAGGAAGGAAAATGGTGTATAGACCTACCGTAAGATACCCGGACGTTTATAAAAATTATATAGAGAATGTGTATAAAGCGACCGATCTAGATCGTAATCAAATTATCCGTTTGGCCTTATTTGTCGCCGCACATTCAAAAGAGTATAAAAGTATCCTCCAAAAACATAAAATTGCTGACGTCCCTCTCCCCTGCCCAGATTGGGGGCTGGATGAAGAAGGGTACTGGACAGATCAAAACTATATTAAAGAACAGAATCTAGCCTCATTCAAAATTACTGATCAGGGTGGTATTAAGATTATTTTGGGCTAATTACTTCTTTTTCGATTCATTTGTGCTCTTTACGTAATGTAGCGTGGATGCCTTATTAGCAAGCTTTTCAGCCAGTTCTTTTGAAATATCTTTACTCATTTCGTATCACCTCACTTAAAAAAAGCCTTGCCACAATCCCTAGCAAATATACCTCCCTCCACTCTTGGCATAGCGTAACGATGTAACCAACTGACCAACCAACCCAAAGAAAAAGACGATTTTGAAAGGGGAAAAGCAAATGGGAAAGGTTAACCATTTGAATCCGGTTCTCTCTTCTTCTAATAAAAAAATGATTGAACCACAAAAAAGAAAAGTTCGTTTGGATAAGCTTCATGACATAAAAATCCCCGTGGACGAACCCATGGACATGATATTAAGACGGGAATCCCGACGATACTGGAATGGCTCTAAAACAGCCTTGGGCACAGAAATACTGTTGTTTGGACTTGAACAAGTGCTCGTATACCCTGACGTCACCTATACAGACCAGCCTTACACGGTTCATTGCAAAGTAGATCATGAAACGTATCAAAAGATAGGCGATTATGCGGCCGTTTGGAAATGTAGCGTTCGAAAAGCAGCTCATCGAATATTTGTAGAAGCATACAAAAAAAGACAACTAGGGGGCGTAACCGATGGGGAAATATAGCCAAGCCAATCTTATAGATGAAGAACTATCTTTTATTGGATCATCAAACTTTATCGGAAAGCTTCTCCATAAAGCAAATAAATCTTCAACCATCTTACTGAGTATAGACGTCCCCTTGAATTTATTTCTAAGAGCAGAAGTTTTCTGTGAAGATATTCAAGACCTATCAGACCTGCATTTCGAACAAAACGACTTGATGAATCTGTTATATAATGACTTCTTACTTTTTGCGAAAAAGAATCCAGACTCAAAGGCCATATTCCGATTGCTCACATCATTGGATCAGTATGCTGGTAAAGATTCCAGACTTGAAAAGTATGGGGAATCTGCTTTTAAATTAATCCATAAAGAAAAGAACCAAGAAATAAAAACTTTGAATTTACGCATGAGAAGGAAATTCGCCTTACGTGGAGAGGTGTTGCTTGCCGATATGGAGGAAGTTCAGCCTGAACATGGCTACACACTAGAAAAAGTATTTGAGCTTCTTTATATAGACTTTATTGATAAATTTCGAAAAGGTAATCATGCGGGAGTCGTAGAAAATATCCTGCGCCTGCTTGATGATGAAATCGAGTAGAAAATACACGAAAAGTTAATCTTTTAATGAACACATTTGAAAGGGAAAGTTCATTAATCTCAGGCTGAATCTCAAAATATGAACCTATGTATTCACAATACAATTTGCATAAATAATGAGCTTGTAGAAGTTTCTCCAAGCTCATTACCTATAACTTTCGTTGTTCAACTATTGCTACCCTTCGTTAACCAACAACTTCTCTTCTATTGCATACCATAACGGACTGTTCATCAAATATTTTCACCTTTCAAATGTTGTTACATATACAAAAAATAGTAGGACTTGTCCCTCTGTTAGTTTAGTAAGTCAATTCGATATCCGATTATTTTGGAGTAATTATTCCTGGCCTGGGGGTAGTTACTTTTTTTCGGACTGTAACAATCACAGTTTTTGTCTGATGTGTAACATAAGCCCCTTGAGGGAATATTATATTTGGGAGCAAGGAAACTTAGTCACCAATAGCATTCCACCAGCGATCCTTGCTCTCAGCTTCATTTTAATTACAAAAAATTTTATGTCCTCAATCTTTTTTGCTATAAACGTTCTTTTGCTTCTCGAAATAACTGATCATTCATACACCCTTCAATATTTATGTCTGTTCAACTAGGATGCCTTTTTCTTTAAATAATGAGATAATGCCCCGCAAGATATGTTAGGAATATCTTCAAAAAAAATAAGCACCGTTTAGATGCTTATTTTTTATTTAACCACTCTTTCATTTTTTCTAAGCTGACTGTATACGGGCGTTTAATTAGATTCCTTTCATACCTGGACAAGGTACTATGGGAGATTCCCATTTCCTTAGCTGCCTCTAAAATGCTTAATCCCCGATCCGTTCTCTCTTTATTAATCGTTTCAGGAGAAACCTGCTTTTCTTCAACCATCTCCCTGGTTGCAACAGTCTCCCTATCCGTCATACCCATCAACATAGTTAGAAAATTCTCTGTGTCATAGTCCTGATCCTCAATCAATAATAAGTCCTGGTCATCTCCCATTCCCGTGATTTCAGTAGGTGGGATGATTTGGACACGTGCCTTCAACCAAGTGTTTGCGAACCAATTTCTCTCCTGCTCTATTTGCTTCTCAAGGTTTTTTTCCTTATAGCTCCACCCTTTAATGATTCCATCCTGCTGCAGGGTATCCAATATTTCTTCAAATTGTTCTCTAATCCTTGAACCATATCGCGGATTCACGTCCAAATCCATGACTTTTAAAAGCCCTTTGTCTCCCCCGATATGATAAGCCCTGAGATAGTCCGCACTCTTCTGGCGAATCCTCCACTGCCAGGACAAGTACCTGGACAACCGTTTATGGTACTTTTGCTTAATCGGATGGTATTCGAGTGTCTTCAATGCAAGCAGCCCACTGCTCCTTTGGGAACCGTACAAGAAGTTGGCAAGCAATTCCCCTGGACGAATGCTGCATTCATAAATACCAATCGGGTTATCCCCCCGGTAGGCTACCGTCACGCTATCCACCAAAAACAAGGGATTAAACTGCACTTGTCCAATTTCTTCAAAATCTCCCTGATCCTCATTGATGAACCTCAAATTCTCTTTTTCAATTCTGATCCATATAGTTGTGAGAGCGGCCAACCTTTTCATGATATCATCGCGTTCTTTTTTCCGATAAGACATTTGATAGCCGTCTAAATCTTCCTTCCGTCCTTGCAATCTCCTTAGATTCAAAGCATCATCCGTATGGAAATGAATCATTTGGTCCTTATGAGTAGCCTGTTGCATCCAAAGAATCGATACGATATCAAAAATGTCTGCGGTTAAGTCATCCATCGACGTGATGGCTTGAGAGGTGAGGTTTTTCCATTGTTCGATGGCTACATTGGATTTCATCATCAGATAATCATTTTCTGCCCTCACTTGAGCCGTCGCCTCTATCGCCCTTTCCGCAATCCTTGCAGTAGGAATCTCAGTCGCAATGTCGAATTCATTTTTACTGATGGTCTCCCTTAATTTATGAAATAATAAGGCCGAACCGGACTCGGCAAAATTTTGATTCAACAAGGCATTTATCACTTCCCTGTTGTTAGACTTTGGGGAATAGGATGAATTCTCTTCCCCTACCGTCTGTATGTATGGAAGGACAAAATTTCTAATTTCTTCTATGTAATCATCAACCCATTGTTCCATATCCTCGAATTTCAATCCATAATCTTTCACCAAGCTATCCAAAATCACAAAAAATGCTTTTAATGTTTGGCTAGGCTGGTAATCATCTTGACCTGACATAAGATGGTTGATATCCATATTCCATTCGACAAAGAGTTGAGGATAATCTGGAAAAATCGTTTTCATGACATTCAAAAATTTCGTTTGCAGGGGTTGTAACATTATTCTTTAACCCGCCCTTCTTTTGTCGACTCTATGTCTTCAAATGAGTACTGTTGGATGTAATCTTGAAAAACAACGGTTTCCAATATACCCAAATCGTGCAGAAAGCTAACGGACTCAAAAGAAAGGAACTGAACGATCGGATTTTTTTCTAGGATGGCATTTTTCAACTGTTGGATGTCTTTTTCCTGATAAAGTATGTAATTTCCCATTTGTTCTTTGATGTCGTTAGGGGAATAGATGGTATCTTTGAATGGTTGATTATGCGTACATTCATAGACCATCTCACCTTTTATATAATAAGTCCTGACACCAAAATCTTTCCCAGCCTTATAAAATTCGATTTGTTTTCGAAACCATATGGGACCACTGTATAATTGGACCACTGGTTTAGGAAGCACGCCACGCAGCTGATAGGTGGAAACCTTTCTCCGATCCCATCCGAGAATTTCCCCCACCTCTTTAACTCCTACTAAAAAATCCATATGTGTTCCCCTTCTAATCTAGTAATATGGTAATTATGAGTGAGCATTGTTGCTTTTGTCAACACACGGTTTAAACGTGCAACTTTTTTTATTTTGACGTTTGCTTTCACAATGTGCACATAACACTGCTTCTCTGTTCACTTGCGATATATTCTCCTTTTTTCTTTAATTTTTTTATTTACTCATCTTCGGATACTTCGTTTTCGTCTCAATATGACTTGTGCTATAGATGTAGGTAAAACCTAGGGTGCATTTTCATAAGAAATGATTTTCTCGAAAAATCATTCAATTGTAAGGAAGCATCAGCAACCACCAAGAAGGTTTGAAACCTGTGCTCTTTAAACATCCAAGTAGACTCATTCTTCAGATTTAGATTCCAGAAGATCTTGACAGCTAATTATTTTTACAATGTGACGTTAAAGAAGTTTGACGCTTTCTTTCACTATACTAATCAATAAAATTGCAACTTATCTTTTATTTGACGTTTGCTCTCACAATATGCACAAGCCTCTTCGTATAAAACTCCTTTTAAAATGTAGGTTCTTTACCAAAAGACTTGCATACAATAATCTCCTTCTGTTCAAATAAGAAGGAAAATGACGTTTCCTTGCACACGTTTTTGTGCAAGTTTTACGATTTTTGTACGATTATAAATGGATTTTTCATTAGAATGTTGATATATCAATGATTCTCACACCCTCTTAATGATTAAAGAATGACGTTTCCTTTCACAATGTGCACACCATTATATGGGATTGCAACTTTTCCTTCATTGGACGTTTGCTCTCACAATGTGCACAATGATAAGGGTATGCAGGTTTATCTCGCGTTAACAACATCCCATAAGCTCCACGCCTTCTTGAATATCTCACTCTTCCAAAATAAGCTGTGCAACTTTTTCTTGTTTGACGTTTCCTTTCACAATGTGCACAATCCCCTATTTTTGATCTGAGATTTTTTAAAACATTTTGATCAACCAACCTTTTACACCCCTAAATCTCCAACAAAATTTCAGTAAAAATTAGGAACCCACACAAAATAGTGCCTAAATTTATCTCTTTTTGTTCTAAAATGAAGAAAAATGACGTTTGCTCTCACACAAACTTGCACACATTTCTGTGCAAGTTTTTTTATTCTTGCCCATTTATGCATGGACTATTTTATGAAAACATTGATATATCAACGTTTGTCCTACTTTGCTTATCTATCAATTCATGACGTTTCCTTTCACAATATGCACAAATCGTGTGAAAAATTGACGTTTCCTTTCACACAAAAATATTTAGAGTTTTTTTCAATCCCTTGCCCCCCAAGGGATGAGCACATGTTGTGCAACTTTGAAAATCCCTTAATAAAGGACACCATTTCCTGTTTTTCCATTCTGCTATAATTCAAACTAGAAAAATAGACGAGAGGAGGGCCTAAAATGAAAGAATCCAGAATAAGAATCGATGGTTTTAGAATGCATCACGCCATCTTAAAAGAATTCCATTTTCTTCGTGATCAATCATTTGAGCGCCCTCCTGCCTCTGCCTATGTCGTATATATGACCATGTTAAACCAATTACAAGTAGAACAAAACCAACGAGGCATGCTTAAGGAATATAATCTTTCTTACTGGGCAAAGAAACTTGGAATCTCTTATTCTACCCTTTGGGGAGGAAAAAAGTTCTTAGAAGATCATCATTTTGTGAAAGAGGAAATCCACGAAGGGTTACCTGTTATCGTGTTAAAAGATGTTGATAAGTATAATACACCTGAACTAAGTGGTGTATCTCTCAACTACCTAATCATACCGCATGCCCTTTTTGAAACGAATATTTTAGCAGAATTCGTACGTACCTCGAACCCGGAAGGAATCGAACTCCTCTTATCCTTACTTAACCAGTTCCGGACTGGTCTGTCTTTCAGCAAGACAGGTGAAATGGAGAAGATAAAACAAGAACGGACAATGAAGATACTTAAACTTCAACTAAACAAAAATGCAAAAGGGGTTCGTAAAACTTTAAGCGTTTTAGAAGCTCTTTTTTCCATCGAATTCACAGGGATAGAGATTCGTGGCAAGCAAATATGGATTAAAAAAGCCTCCTTTTCCTTGAAGCCGGAATGTGTGGAAGAAAACACGGATGAATTCAATGTCAACTCACTCATGGCGAAACTATCAAAAGAGCTCACCTACTTCTTTGATGGACATCAAATTAAATTTAAACCAAGAGACCAAATCGATGTCATGATTTCCTTTAAGCAGGAAGTAATGAATAAACTGAACTATCTTATGGATGAGGACTATGAAAGCTTCACCATACGTGATCAATTCATGAAAAACTTCTTTTTACAAACAATGGATCAGATAGGAATTCATATACATACAGAAAAACAACGAAAAGGTTCTTTCCATTTCTACTCGATTGGCGCCTTTTTCAGAATGGCCTTTAGAAAGTATCTTCCTGGGGCCTTAAAAAAGATTCCTTATGAATTAATCCATGAAGCCAAAATCAGAGAATACACCAAAACCGGCCAAGCACCAGAGCTACACGGTGTAATTTAATAGCTTAACCCAGCCTTGTGAAAAAATAAGACATTCACAGGGCTATTCGAATATACTCAAAAAAAATATTGAAGTATTCCCTTCTAACAAAAGTCTTTCCTTCACTCTTCTGTCACGGTTTCTGGCAGATTTTCTGAGAAGGATTTTTTTTTACGTCTAATAGTTTCCGAATGTAGCCTTGTGTAATAGTGGATATTAAAAATACCATCCTGTGAATATGTAAATAGTTAAAAAAAAGCCCTGTGTATATGTGACTTCTTTTACATTCTATATGTGGGAAAGTGGAAACTCTGTTAAAACGACTCTTATAAATGGCTAGAACACTTGTCCCTCAAGGGATAAACCTAACAATTGAAAAATGCCTATTACTTCTGTTTCTTTTATTAAATCTGTTTTCTCTTATTAAATATGCTTTTTTATTAAATTTGTTTATTTACGAAATAAGTCACTTCAAACAGAATTTAAAATATTAGATTATTAAGAAAATGCACTCGCTATAAAACAATGTGACTTTCAAAAATTACATATTGAAAACTAATGAAAAGATTAATCAACCATATTAGTTAGATTAAGGTTCATTTATTATAAATTTTATACAATCACCAGAGGAAACCTCCAATTAGTTGGGGCGAACTTAAAACGGCAACTATAAAAATTCAGCACAAGTGAAATGAGCAGCATTCTATAAAACCTTTCACTAAATCGCTTTTCATCCAAAATTCTGCAAGTAATACCTCAAAAAAGAGAATGCTTTGTAAAAAAATTAGACCACCCAAGACGGTGGCCTAAACTTATCCTTTTACTACATTCAACGTATTTAATTTAGGGGCAAGGCACCTTTACCCTTTTACTTGCTATAAAGCCCTAGAGAACTCATAGAGAAGCTATAGACTATCTTTAATCATCATAATGCAAAAGGACACTCATATTCCTAATTTGAATCTGGAAAACGAAATGTCCATCTTCCAGAAAGCGCACTACATAATAGTTTGGGAGAATCCAATTTTTCTTCTTACTCCCTAAACCAAAAACAAATGAATAGAACTATTAATCTTCCATAGTTTGTTCTAATGCTTCCCTTTCATTTGTTAAAAGTGCTGTTTCAGATTTTAACCTTTTTTCTAAAGCAAGTGATTCTTCTTCAAATTGACTAATCTTCTGCCTTATTATATTAATTTCATCAATGAGCTCCACTTCTATATGGTCAGCTTTGATATCCCTTTCATCCACTAGTATTTCAGATTCTAAATTCAGAGTATCTTCTGTATTTTTTTTTGCAAAGAAAGAGAAAAAGCCTGTATTTTTCTTTTGCTCCAAACTTTTTCGTAACACATTCGCTGCTTGTCGATCCATTTTTCGATTTAATCGATGATTTTTAATCTTTTCTTCGATAACTTCAATTTGTCTTTGTTTATCAGCTATTCCAGTTCTCCTTCTCAGCAACTCCACTTCAATTAGATTGATTGTGTTTTGTAGTGTGAAGGTTCTCATCATTACATTCTGCCTTCTATCAAATTCCGAGAATAATTGATCTAAGGTATCCTCATTATATTTACTCCCTTTTGCTTTTCCGCCATTTTGTTGAGGAATCGATTTTAGCGATAACTTAACTTGAATATCGGAAATCGTTTCTCCCCTCTCAATTGCCAGTAAAGTCATATGGATTTTAAAAACAGTGAGAAATGGCAATCGCTTCTTTCTACCTTCTACATAAATCTCTAAGTATCCCTCTAGCATCCTAACGTAATACCTTAACGTCGAATTAGCGATATTAAAGATCTTATCGGAACAATCGGTGGTTGAATACATGGCATTCGGATCCAACTCTAGTATATCTTCTTTAAATAGTTTGGCACTGTATTCCTTATCAAGTACCAACGAAGTGAATAAAGCATCGTCACGAAGTGCTTCTGTAATGAAATCCTTATTGGCCTGGACTCTGTTAGTCACGATAACCCTCCTCTTAACGCTAGTTTAACTATAGCTTATTTTTATCTACCTATCGCTAAGCGTCAATTTATCTGTATCTATAGTTTACCTACTAGATAAAGACTAATCAACTAGGTTTGTTTGCTTTAATAGAAATAATGAACGAATTCGATCTATTTTAATCTAGACTAGATTAATCTGAAAGCACAATAATAACCAATCTAGTCTAATCTAGTTTAGATTTTTAGTGAGTTTCTGCTACAATTCTTGTGATAAATAACCGATAACGTTAATCTAGCGGTAGATAGCAACAATATGAAATTATTAACGGTAATTTACGGATAATCATTTCAACACTAAACTAGTCTAATCTAGTTTAGTGTTGTTCATATGAAGTGATTTCTCCTTATACCTTCAACGTTAAATAAGCGATAACGTTAATTTGGCGATAAGTAGCAATAACGCAGAACGGTTTAGCGGTAACTTACGGATAATTATCTTGTAATAAAAGAAGTCAAAAAAACGATAACGTCAAATTACCGTCAAATATATAGTTAAAATAAAACAACTGTTTATAAAGGTGTGAGTTAAGCGTTGAGATATCGCTAATTTAACGATATTATGTTAGCGGTGGAATATCGATAACGTCAATTTAGCGCTAGTTTTTCATTGACTTTAACAGGTATTCTCTATATATTGGATAGTAAGTAGACTAAACTAGATTAGTCCGAAGGAGGAAGACCATGACAAAACTTGATTTTTTATTTAAAGAGGATTATTTAATTGCAGGAGTGGATAGTGGGAACATTTCTAATAAAATTACGTATATCGACCAAAAAGGAAATGTTGTTTCATTAAATATCGCGAGTATTATCGGAGAAAACGCGGAAACGACTGCTGAAGATATGCCAGATGAAAGCGCAGATAAATCTTTTCCTGATGATATGATTCTTCATTTACATATTAAAAGTAAAGCCTTACCAAAGAATCGAACAAATGCTTATTATACAGTAGGGGAATATGCTCAAATTTCAACAAATGACAAAAATAATTTAAGAGAAACCAGCAGTGATGCAAGAGATAAATTAGGGAATGAAATCCATGTTGTAACAACTTTAGCGGGATTAGCCTTAGCTGCTTGGAAATCGGGTAAGACCAATAAGGTAGACGTTCCATTGAGTTTTGGGCTTCCAATAGAAGAGGCCAAACAGGCGTCTTCCGAAAAAATCAACTTATATATGGGTGAGCATGAAATTACTGCAATAAAAGGGCCTTATAAAGGCAAAACCATAACCATTAATATTACGGATGTTCAGCTTAATGTGGAAGGCGTAACGAGCTACTTAGCATTGGCATTTGATTTAGTGGATGGGGAAGTGGTGGAAACTGAATTTTCATCACAAATTCATGATGAGTTTGCCATAGCTGATTTAGGAGCTGGAACATTGGATCTAGCTCTTTATGATGAAAATGGTTTAAATTCAACTAAATCTACAAACCATCTGATAGGTACAAATAAATATATTGATTTAATCATGAAAGAAGCAGCGGAACTAAAGGAATTCGACAGCATACGGGCCCGTTTTGAAAGGGTGAATAAAACTCCTAAGATTTCGTTTACACGTGAAGAATTCATGAGGAAGTTCATCAAGCCGGAAATCAATAAAATGGTTTTAAATTCTAAATATTCTCCTGTCTTTAAAGCGACCTGGCAGTCCAAAACAGCGGATATCACAAAAATTGTAGATAAATATACGAAAGAATATGCCGAAGAAGTGAAAGATAAAGTCATCCGGTATTTTGTTGATACCAACGTTGGGCAAATGATTATCGTAGGGGGAGGGCTTCTCTTCGCCTATCAACACCTAGAAGAACTCAAAGATGAGGATTGCCTATTTCCTCCTAGTATCGATCAAGCCAGTTTCTTTACTAGTAAGGCATATCTCCTGAAAAATATTATTGCTGAAATTGAAAAGCAATCAATTGAAGCATAAAAATTCAAGAGTAGGAGCAGCATCTTCTTTTAGTTGTGATACAAGGTGGTGGTAACGTGTCCAATAGAAAAATCACTCCAGGTCGGGGAATTCAATATACCCCAAAAACCTCGATAAAATGGGCTAATGAATTTAATGAGTTGGTAGACAGCTTTAAAAGCAGAAATGAACTTATTAGCGGACTTATTGAAGATGGATTAAAGGTTCGGAATGGATCTTATAAGGAACAAGGTATTTACCTTCCACTAGACTCCTTTACGAATGATCAATTAGCACTTTTGAAAACGGAGGAAGGGCAAAGGATTCTTTATAATATCGTTTCTTTAATTGTAGGGAATCCCGAAGGGACGGCGTTTGCCCAGCAAATAGTGCAGCCGATATCCCAGAAAAGTAATCCATCTTCCTCACCAATCGTTCCATCTGAAGCGCCATTGAATCATGAAGAAGATACTAAGGAAGGTAAGGGTCAATCAAACGAAGCCCTTTCTAAACTATTGAAGTTGGGGAAGATGACCAATTTAAAGGGATAAAACATTTTTAAAAATAGAGCTCAGATATATGTAAGAGGCTGATTCAAAAGGTGTTTTGAATTAGTCTCTTTTTTTGTTATTCTTACTCCCATTTAAATTGGAAAGTTTATGTATTGGTGGTTCCAGAGAGTGGTTGCACTTATATGAAGAGCCGAATTCATATATAAATTGTCGAAACTTGTATTATAGTATTCGCATACACGTTAGTTGAGATCCGGGGCTGCCATTTGGTGGTCTTTTTGCTTAATGAACTAAACCAGCTAATAGTTAGTCAACATTTTTCAATGAAAACTTAAAATATTTCATGCTATACTAAATTTGTGCATGCTAAATAACCTTCCAATGAACTATATTTGGAAAGTTTTGTGCTATTTAGTTATACTTTTAAACTAGGTTAGATCTTGGAAAGTCGAGTTATTTTGTAATAGTGCATAAATCCATTGTAGAAGCTTATTGGCACATGCTATCACAGCTACTTTAAAGGGCTTTCCTTCTTCACGTTTCTTATCATAGAACTCTCGTAATCTTTTGTTCCGAGGGATGATTTCATCTGTCGTTTTCTTCTTGCGACAATCACGAATGGCACAACGAACTGCCATATATAAGGCATGGCGTAGTCTACCAGAACCTCTTTTGGTAATCCGATTTACTGAGCCTTTAAATTTACCTGATTCAAAGATACTTGGATCAATTCCGGCAAATGCCACTAGTTTTTTAGGGTGATTAAACCGATCAATCTCTCCAATTTCAGAAATAATCGTTGTAGCGATTTTTTCACCGATACCAGGGATGGATTGGATAATCTTATATTCTTCAATTTCTTTTGCCAAAGCATTTATCTCTTCTTCCAATTTGGATAGGTGCTTTTGGTATTCTAGAAGCATTTTTATATACATCTCTAGGCTTAAAATGTGACTCTGATATAAAGTTCTCTGAAAAGGATTTCGAGCTGAGGCAGCCATAAGTTTCTCTGCCTGTGTATTCGCCCACTTTCTAGAACGACTTGGACAAAGTTCATTAATCCTATTTGCTACAGTTTCTTCATCGACTGCTGATATGTCTTCAGAAGTAGGGAATTCTAATAGAGTAAGCAAAGAAACAACCGAATACAAATCTCCAAAAACCCCTCTATATTCAGGAAATACTTGATCAAGAACAGCCTGAAACTGTAGTTTTGTTTGTACATAGATACCTGTTATATTTGCATGTTGTCTTGAAAGATTACGAAGATTTAAGAGTTGTATCCCTCGTTTTTTATAAGGCTCTAAATCCTCTTTATAGTACAGCTCGCAGAGGTGACGTGCATCGATTAAATCTGTCTTTACTTTCCGTAAACTAGAGCTCTTCGCACGATAAGAAATGAGTGGGTTAACGATAATTAATAAGTAACCTCTCTCCTCAAAATACTGTACAACGGGCGTATGATAATGCCCAGTAGACTCTAAAACGACCGGAGGTCGAATTCCTGTTACGTTTTCTATCTCTCTAAGATATTGGTGTAAGCTCTCTAGTCCTTCAATGGTATGTGCTACTTTAAAACTTCTTTTATAAGGCTTCTTTTTATCCAAGAACGCTTGAACCTGACTTTCACCTTTAGCTACATCCAGACCAACCACTGGATTCATTTTTTATCTCCTCCAAAAACATAATATTGCCGGTAACCCCTAATCCTTCTTGCAGTATCATAGCTTCGCTTGTTATACGAGATCTTGGTCCCAACCAGCCAAATCATGTTTAAGCAAGTAGGGGGCGAACTGTTTAGTTGACGGGGTCCAAGCCCCACGGGCAGGAACGTTCTACCCCGGCTACCGTTATCATATATCGATATAAAAATTGTTCAACCAGAAATAACTGGCTGACCTTTATAATACGATCGGGGCAGGATAGTTGAAGAGTGCTGTTTGACCTTTGTTCAACAATTGGGCCAAATTGTGGAGGAAACACGAATACGGTAAATGATGTCAAAGTAGTTATTATAATAAATAAGAAAAAAGAATAGGAATCATTAATATAAGAATTACACCTACAACAGTCACGGATATAACTTTAATTAAATCCTTTTTCACTTCTTTTTTCAAAAAAACACCACCCATAACATTTGTCGTTACTTTCAAAATGTCTAAAAATCTATTATAACAATACTATCACCGTTTTTATAATATTCCTATTAGGAGTGGTCGTTGTTCCATAATCGGGCGCGATTCTTTAATAAGAATCGCTTTTCTTAATGAACTAACAGGTGCGTTAGTTCTATAAGAAGAAGTAAAAAAAGTCGATTCCTTAAAGTGAACTGCACCCCAATAGTTAGACACAGCTAACAATTGGAGGTGCATTTTTTCTAAGAAATTTCAAACATCGTAACAAACTTCCTTTCCTATTGAATTAAGATAAGAAAAACCAGACTAAATGAATGAAATAACTAAGGAATGAGGGAGGAATCCCTCTCTTTTTTTTTCTGTATATTTTAAATAATAATATAGTCGTGCATGGTGCGATAACCGACCAATGAGCTTAATTATTTTAGGGGAATTTAGAAAAAGAATAATCCTTCACAATCTCATCTATATTTGAGCATATCCAGTTTTCTTTTAAGGTGTTGTTCATGACGAATAGGCAAGGATTTGAAGTTATCGCTCCCTTTTGTTGGGTAGGAGGGCGACCTCTAAGTCACCGACCTCCCTAAGAACTACACAAATTATTTGAAGTAGCATCATAATTCATAGATGAAAAGGATATTCAGGTACTATGTTTCTAACAAATCATATTTGCACCAGAACCCGATTTTTAGATTGCCAATCTCGGTGCAAAGGTCGCATAATCATCTCGTAATCGCTACATCAGATGGTTCTTCAATTAAGCTGAGGTTGCGTCAACTAGTTTTTAGAGGGAAGAGACCCGGTGTTCGGAAGGCCCAACTCTTTATTTTTCAACAAACGTTTTACAAAAAAAGTGAACATCAACAAGGAAAACACGACCGACACGGCACTGATCGTGAACAACATCTGATAGCTCGTGTTCTGAGAAACCCAGCCTAACAGGATCGAACCTAGCCCGATACCAAGGTCAGTAGCAGTCGAAAAAGAAGCATTGGCTACGCCTGCACGGTCAGGGCGGACAATACGGATGGTTGCTGCTTGAAGAGCCGGCTGCGCGGAACCGAAACCGATACCGTACAGAACCGCCGAAGCGAGCACGCCGAACAATCCGGTCGAGAAGCTCAAGACAATCAAAGCCAATATCGTAGTCACAAGGGACGGGATAATGACAAACGCCTCGCCGTACCGGTCCGAAAGTTTTCCCGCAATGGGACGGATCAGGACAAGCGTTGCGGCATAGACCAGAAAGAACGTGCCGGAATTGACCTGGATCGAGTCAGCGAACAGCGAAACAAAGCTGATAATGCCGCCATAAGCGAGAAATAGAAAAAAGATGGATGCCGTGACGGGTAAGACCGATTTTTCGAAAAATTCAATTCTCCTTGTGCCTAATTGCGGCTGGAAAGGCATTTTTGCACCCAACATCAAGAATAGCGCTGCGGCAGAGAGACCGACGGCGAATAGAAAGAGAGCGTCGTACGACAGGTTCTGTGTAACCCAAAGACCGAACAGCGGGCCGATTGCCATGGCCAGGGTCATGGACATGCTAAACCAACCCATGCCTTCTCCACGTCGGGCGGACGGGATCATATCCGTAACCGCCGTGAGAATGGCGGTTGTGGAAAAGGCCCAGCTCACCCCGTGCAATATTCTGAGCGCCATCAAAATGACGATTCCGCCGATCCAGCTATACATATACATCGCCACGGCAAAGAGAAGCAGCCCCCAGAGGATAAACGGACGCCTGCCGAACCGGTCCAGCAGCCCGCCGACGAACGGGCGAAAAATAACCGCAGTCAGCATAAACGCGCCCATCGCCAGACCGACCTGCGTTTCGTTGCCGCCCATCTGTTTGATAAACAGCGGCAGCGTTGGGAACAGCATATAAAATGCGGTAAATAGAAAAAACATCCCTACTGTCATGAGAATAAACGACTTGGTCCATAGGCGTTCCACATTTCATTCCTCCTCGGTTGAAAGATTCAGTATTATTTCTTATTTTCCACTTGAATAAATATTGTTTTCCATAGTGATCACGCACCTTGTTTAGAGTAATAGTATGAGTATAATTTAGTGTATCTTGGAGTTTTTGTACCTGAGCCGTATGTCACCCTTATTTTGTGAAGGGGCTGTCAACGGCTAATAGGGATATCCCAAATGTAAGATACTATGTAAAAGACCGATGATTCCTCTGGAGGAATCATCGGCTTTAGTCATCCAGAAATGTGTGTTTTGTGCTTTCATGGGTGAAAATTGAGAATATATCTATATTAAACAGGGGACTCGGATGCTTAACAACTTCGAGGATTATACCTCAACAGAGTTGAAAAATTGAGGTAAATATTCTTTATGTGCTTCCAACATTTCATTCAATATTTTTTTGGCAATAGTATCAGACGGGACAAGTGGATTAATTGTCATGGCGACGAGTGCTGTATTATAGTCTCCTGTCACAGCAGCTTCTGCAGCTACGCGTTCAAATGATTTAATTTGCTGCACAAGACCTCTTACTGTAACTGGAAGATCTCCTACTGAAATCGGTTTTGGACCGTCTTTTGTAATAACACAGTTTACCTCAACTGCGGAATCATCTGCAATACTCGCAATGGCGCCGTTATTCAATGTATTAACAGTTTGAATATCACGTTTGTCATTGTAGATAGAAGAAATTAAGCTACAAGCAGCATCACTGTAATAAGCTCCCCCACGTTTTTCAAGTTGAGGTGGTTTAATCGTTAAATTTGGATCTTTGTACAATTTAAATAAATCCTTTTCAAGCGACCGCACCACTTCTGCACGAGTTCCCTCGGTTTCAGCAGCCCGTAATTCTTCCTCTAGCATATCACTAGTTTTGTAGTAATAACGATGATAAGGGCAAGGAATGGCCCCTAAACCACGAAGGAAATCAGGATCCCAAGCAATGGCTTTAATATTGCTCATTGACATAGATGAATCAGGATTTGCCATGTCTTCAATCACTTTATCTAGTATACTTACTCCATCCAAGAATACATCGAGACCAAATACCATATGATTTAATCCAGCAAAGTTCACTTGAACCCGACTAGCGTCAACACCTAGACCATCTGCGATTCTCATTTTAATTCCAATTGGTACATTACATAAACCAACTACTTTTTTATGGTTGCTATAACGTAAGATAGCTTCTGTCACCATGCCAGCGGGGTTCGTGAAGTTTACAAGCCACGCATTAGGACATAGCTCCTCGATGTCTTTTACAATATCCAAAATGACTGGTATCGTACGTAAACCTTTGAACAATCCACCAGGACCATTTGTTTCTTGGCCAATCACTCCATACTTCAATGGAATTCTTTCATCTTTCATACGTGCATCCAGTAAACCTACACGGAATTGAGTGGTTACAAAGTCTGCACCCTCTAACGCCTTTCTTCTATCTAATGTTAGATGAATTTCTATAGGTAATCCTGCTTTTTCAACCATACGTTTGGCGAGACTCCCCACAATTTCTAACTTCTCTTTTCCTTCATTCACATCAACTAACCATAATTCTCTTACTGGAAGTTCATCATATCTTTTAATAAATCCTTCTATAAGTTCAGGTGTATAGCTAGATCCTCCGCCAATTGTAACAATTTTAATTCCTTTTTTCATAATTTTATCCCTCCAGTAATTTTGATCGCTTCATACAACTCTACAAATTCAGTAGATAAGTCTTTCACTGTTATAGCATTCATTAAATGGTCTTGAGCATGAATCATTAAAAGAGAAATTTCATTGTTTTCTCCTCTTGTCTCTCCTTGAATTAAAGAAGTTTGAATATGATGGGCCTGATTTAATTCTTCCCCAGCCTGTTTCAGCTTTTCTTTCGCCTCTAAGAAATTCCCCTCTTTCGCTGCTGTGATTGCTTCCATAGCTGAGCTTCTTCCATTCCCGCCATGCAAAATAAGTTTAAATATGTGAGATTGTAATTCCTCCATTGTCCAATCCTCCTTAGATAACGCTTTGTTGATCTTCCATTTTACTAGTGATATCTATAGTATTTTCTTCTTTTAATTTTTGGTTATCCCATATTTTAAAGAATGGAAAGTAAATGAAGAAAGATACCGCAATAATGACCAATTGAAGAATTGAACCAGAGATGCTTCCAGTGATTAGATATCCACCAATGATTGGAGGCATTGTAAAGGGTGTAACAATACCAATAGGTTTAGCAACTAGCCCCATATCCATTGATAGATAGGTAATAATAACTGATATAGCAGGAGTAAGGATAAATGGAATGATCATAATTGGGTTCAATACAATCGGCATACCGAATATGATAGGTTCATTAATATTAAAAACACCAGGACCAATACTTAAGCGTCCTAGTTGTTTCAGCTGCTGACTCCTTGCAAGTAATACCATAGTTAGTACCAATGCTAATGTCGTTCCAGAACCACCAATCAGAATAATATCATTGAATTCATTTGTCACTATATGTTTCACAGGTTCCCCTGCAGCCAACGATGCAGCATTTTCGTTGCTTAAAGTTAACCAAACAGGAGTCATAACTGAACCAACGATCGTAGCTCCATGTAACCCTGTACTCCACATTAAAGTAATGATAAGGAAGGTAATAAGCGTACCAACTAAACTAGTGCCGATTTGTGTCAGAGGCTGTTGCAAAAGTAGGGTAACAACATTGTGTAAATTCCCGAAATCCCCAATATTCTCAACTAATAATCGCAGAATCCAAACAGCCATAATGGCCGCAAATCCAGGAATCAAAGCTGAAAACGAGCGTGCAACTGCTGGTGGAACTGTCTCAGGTAGTTTGATAACAATATCCTTTTGAATGATAATCCGATAGATTTCGGTAGCGAGAATGGCAATCACCATTCCTACGAATAACCCTTTACTTGTAAACATCCCAGTTTGATAGGCGGTTTCGATAATATTCGTTCCATCTGGATTTTGTCCTATTGTATAAGAAACAAAGGGTGTTCCTACAAAAAAGGCAGCGAGTGAAACGGCTCCTGAGGCAAGTGGGTCTACTTTATAAGATTCAGCTAAGCGATAAGCGATTCCAAATGTAGCGACCAAGGCCATGATCTCGAACGTTCCCCTATAAGGATAAAGAATACTAGCCCTCAATTGTGGATGGTCTGCTAAAAAATCTGTATAAGCCTGAAAAGGCAAATTAGCTAAAATTAAAAAAAGTGAACCAATTATAATTAGTGGCATTGTAAGAACCATACCATCCCTTAAAGCTTGAAGATGGCGTTGTTCTGCAACCCTACCAGCAAATGGCATGATATATCTTTCGAGTACACTATTAATTTTGCTCAACCCGTTCACGCTCCTCCTATTTAGAAACTAATTGTTCAGCAAATTTCACGACCTCTCTTCCATTACAGGTTCCATAATGAACGGAATTAATCACATCAACCGGAATTCCTTTTTCTTGCCCTAACTTTTTCAATTTAGGCAGTAAATACCTAACTTGAGGACCTAGTAATAAAATATCTGCCTGATCAATATGATTTTGTACTGCATCTCCTGCCACAGCCCATATTTTATGATTTGTTCCTTGTTCTTGGACACTTTTATCCATTTTTGTTACCAATAAACTCGTAGACATGCCTGCTGCACAACATAGTAAAATATTCATAAAGCATTCCCCCAATATAAGTGATTTTAATTAAGTTGAAGCGCTTACATTTATACCTTCTGATGT
Organism: Peribacillus sp. R9-11; assembly: GCF_031345095.1. Lineage (NCBI taxonomy): Bacteria > Bacillati > Bacillota > Bacilli > Caryophanales > Bacillaceae > Peribacillus > Peribacillus sp. R9-11. The sequence continues at coordinate 204,576 of NZ_CP133764.1, forward strand.
ATTAACCTGCTTTGTGTTTTTATCATAAAACAGAATCCCTTACATTTATATACAATGTTTTGCCGCAGCTAATGGAAAAAGATTATGTGCGCTTCATATTATGGTGAAATCAATAGTTTATTCTTTGTCAACGGGAAGTAAACTATTGAATTTACCTTATCTAAAAATTTAACAACAAAACCCTTTATGGCATCTTCATTCGATTGCCAAAAAGGGTTGTCTTTTTATTATTTATGTCTAAGAAATACACCGATAAATTCTTGATAGGTTCTACATTTCAATAAACGTTGAACTATATGTGTATTATCTATTACCTTACCTAATAAGTTATACATTTTTTGTAAATCCTCACTGCTATTTTTTTGCACACTTAATAGGCAAACAAATTGAACACGTTTATCTTCCCAAGTTATTGGCTTTTGCAAAGTACATACCGTCCAAAATGTAGTGTCAGTCTGTGGCATGATTGGATGGGGCACGGCTACAAGGTTACCAAAACAAGTTGGCGATATAGCTTCCCTTTCAAAAACGGATGCAATGAACTCTTCATTAACAAGACCTAATTTTTGTAATTTATCTCCCAAAAAATGAATGACCTTTTCTTTTGTTTCAAGATTTTGCTGAAGGAAGACTAATTCTTCCCTTGTATACTTTATTGTCTTGTGTTTTTTTTCCAACATTATATTTTCAATTTTTTCAAAGTCATTTGTGCCCAGAATTGTATTTACTTCAATAACCGGGATGGGTAAGTTATCTGGAATGGGAATGGTACTAACAATAAAATCCAGTCCATCCATAGAAATTTGACTTAATTTATAATATTCGGTAGTTCCTATTATATTTAAGTCAAAACCAAATTTTGATTGGAGCTTATAATATAGTAGTCTGGCGCTTCCAACACCGGAAGCGCATACAATAATACAGCGTTTTGGCTGATTAATCATTTTTCTTCGTTCAATAGCTCCGCCTATGTGAAGGGCAATGTATCCAATTTCATTTTCATGCATATCATTTCCTAATTTTTGTTTGAGCATTCTACCTGCAACAATAGCTGCTTCAAAGGCTAAGGGGTAATTTGATTTAATTTCATGAAGCATGGGATTTCTCAAATTCATTCCATACCGATATCGGTTGATTGCTGGCTTTAAGTGCAAGCTCATTCCAATGAAAAGTTCTTTATCATCTTTTACGCCTAGTCTTAATTCATTTTCAATCGATTCTAAAATACTTGCTGTAAGATCATAAATTTCTTTATCAATGAAATTTTGGACTTCTTTTGCACTTGTACTTATGTCGCTATTCATTTTAAGTCCTAGAAGGTGGATGGCAACATAAGCCGTTTCTGTTTCCGGGAATACTATTTGGAAAGTTTCTTCAATTCCCTTAACAATTTCTATCGCTACTTCATATTCCATTTGCTCAATAATGTCCTTCAAATCTTCTGGATACAGGGAAACATGATTCTCACTATAGATACGCTTACAAGCAATAGCAATGTGAATAATAAGGTTATTTAGACCGATATCAGAAAGATTAATCTTATATTCCTGTATTATTTTGAGAATTTGAGATCGGATAGCCAATATCTCTTCTCGAGGAAGTATCGAAACACGGTCATTTAGCAAATCCAATTCAATCTCTCTTCTATTAAAGATATATTCAGACATGCAAAAACGCAGTTTCATTTCATCTCCCATTACTTTCAATCCATAATTAGGACGTTTATCCAAGATGATTTCATACTTATTTAAGATCTTCTTCACATCTCGTAAGTCATTTTGAATGGTTGACGTACTAATGTATAATTCATCTGCTAAGTTTTCGAGTTTCATATATTCATCTGTGAGAAGAAGGCGTTTAATTAAATACTGAACACGATCTTCTGGCAAAGTTGGAATAACCCCTTGTTGTAGATCCTTGGAAATACCTTGTAAGAAGTTGTGAAAAGATCGTTCATCGTTAATTTTTAGTTCATATCCTGTTCCTCGTACAGATCTAACAGTAGCACCATGTTCAGAAAGTAGGTTGTCTAATTCCTTTATTTCATTTCTAATTGTTCTAGATGATACTCGATTTAAATTTGCCAAATGGTCACTTGTAACCGTTGATATTGATTGCATTGAAATTAATTCATGTAAAATAATGCTCATTCGAGGAGTGAACATCATTGAGCACCTCCATTCTAGTATAACCTGACTGTATTAATCTATTATAATTGAGATTTATTGGTTAGCGTTTTTTGTTTCAGATTCTTTTTTTCTTTTAGGGAGTTCATTAAGAACCTATGAACATAATCCAACTTGTTAAATTACTAAACAAAATAATAAGTTCAGAAACCATTTTGTTCAATCATTGTTTTAAAAATGGTTTCTTTTTATTTACCTTAAAATAATGAGCTCACATAGTATCTTTTTATTGGCCTCTACAGCAAAATTAAGTGGATGATAACCCACAATAACCATGCTAAATGCAACACAAAGATTCCTAGCAACAAGCACTTATAAATTTAACGGATGATCAAAATAAAATAAGGTATTTTTAAAATGAAAGGGGAGCCATATTTTATTTGGCTCCTTTTTAAAATTTGGTTTCACTTTTTATGTAAACCAAAGGAATATAATGTTAATTTATGTTACTATTTACCTAAAAAGAGGTGGTTCCTTGGACACGACAATTCCTTTATATAATGCACTTGGGCAATTAATAGATGATTATTACAACTGTAATGATTTAACGGTTAAAGAAAAAATACAGTGTGAGATCATACTCTTAATAGATGTTATTATTATTTGTGATTAATCATCAGAAACTCATTACAGCTGCACACCATTTTTCTTCTATCCCTTTTAGTATTTATTCATGAACCATTATATCTAAGATATCGGAAAATTTAATATTAAGAAATGTTTGATCTTCAAGCTCAAATTTAATTTTTTTATTTATAGGGTCCAGGTAAACAAAGAACCCTTTTATATCTTTTGGAAAACCATCATTATACAAAGTTATGGTAACAGGCAAAATATATTCCATAGAATAAGTAATCTGTTCTTCTATTTCTTGTATTAGATACTCATCCAGAATGGGTTTGGATACTCTAAAGTAGTCTTGGGTAACTTGCTCATGTAATTTTTTCAGTTCAGGAAGCATTAGTGCTGGCTGCCACTTTAACATTCCTCTATCCTTATTCATCGAATCACACTCCTAAGTACATTATATACGAACAAATGTTCTTATAGAAGGCTTCAAATGCGAATGGGTAAATATAACTAATCAATTTAATTGTTCAATAACTAATAATAGTCACTATATTTTCCTTAAAATGCTTTTATATGAGCTTATTTACATTGTTGAAAAGGAATGTAAATAGTGCTATCGTTATGAATGTTTAAAAAAAGTGTTCAATAATATTAATAATAAAATATTAGGTATTATAAACTACATAAGGGAGTAGGGGAAATTTTGAAAACTGTCATTCTTGCAGAAAAGCCAACACAAGCGACAAAATATGCGAGTGCCCTTGGCACAGTAAAAAGAGGAAAAGGTTACTTGGATATAGATTCAAACATAATAAACGGAGACGTTAGTATTACCTGGGGGGTAGGTCATTTAGTAGGATTATCAAATATGGATAAGTATGGAGAACAATATAAGAAGTGGAATATGAATAATCTCCCTTTCCAACCCTCCACGATGTTATATGAAGTTAGTGAAAAAACAAAGGATCAGTTTCTTTATGCTAAGAAGCAATTAGAAGAAGCTGACTTAATCATTGTAGCAACAGATCCGGATAGAGAAGGGGAAAACATAGCATATTCAATATTCTCTAAATGCTCTCAGAAAGTAAGAAATACACCTAAAAAAAGATTATGGATAAACTCAATGGTAGATAAAGAGGTTCAGAGAGGATTTGAAAATTTAAAAGACAGCAAGGAAACCTATAATTATTATGTGGAAGCACAAACAAGACAAATTAGCGATTATTTAGTTGGTATGAACTTCACGCAATATTTCACACTTTTTGCACAATCAAAAGGCTTAAACGGAGTATATTCATTAGGTAGAGTTCAGACACCATGTAATAGTTTAATCGTACAAAATGACCTGGCTATAAAGAATTTTAAAGAAGAGATTTTTTATAAAATTATTGGAATGGCTGATAAAAACAATGACAAAGTTAAATTTACTAGTGATAAAAAGTATGAAAGTAAAGATGAACTATCTAAAGTATTAAAACCATTCCAACTAGAAGAAAAAATAAAAGCGAATATTCTATCCGTAAAAAAGGAAATTAAATCAAAAAAAGCTCCCAAATTATTTAATTTAGGAGGGATACAAAGCTATACAAATAAAAAGTGGAAATATAGTTTAGACAAATCCCTTACAGTAATTCAATCCTTATATCAAGATGGTTACCTTTCATATCCGCGGACAGACTGTGATTTAATTACTACTAATGAGTTTGAATACTTAAAAAGTAATCTGGAAAAGTATAAAGAAGTAATTGGTGTTAGTTTTGAAAGTAAAAACCTAAATCCAAGAAAAGAATATGTAAATAATGATAAAGTACTCGAGCATTATGCGATAATTCCAACTGAAAAAATACCTATTTTATCTTCCTTAGATGAAGAGCAGCGCAACGTTTATGAGGCTGTTGTTAGAAATACAGTTTTAATGTTTGCTGAAGATTATTCTTATGAATCTACAGTAGTAAAAGTAAATATAAATGGAATAGACTTTATTACAAAAGGAAATGTTCCTAGAATTATAGGTTGGATTAATATAGAAAAGTTAGATGACGATAATGAAAAAGAAGATAAAGTAATATTGCCAGAGTTCATTGAAGGTGAAGAAATCATATTTACACCTATCTTGGAAGAGGATAAAACAAAACCACTTTCAAGACTAACTGAAGCTACTCTTGGTGGTAAAGGTGGCCTAATGGATAAGTTAGGGCTTGGAACCCCAGCCACTAGATCAACTATCATCAAAACATTAATTGATAGAGAATATGTAAAAGTAGAAAAAACAAAGTTATACCCGACTGAAAAGGGTATTTTACTTTATGAACTTACACAGAACATACTTTTAGGCAGCCCCGAAATGACAGCTAAATGGGAAGAGTATTTGAAGAAAATTGGTACAGGAGAAGGATCACAAAAAACTTTTCTTAGTAATATTAATTCCTTCATTAGTAAAACATTAACTGAATTAAAAGGAAAAGAATTAACTACGGACAAAATTAAAAAAATACAAGATAGTAATAAGGTTGAAATTGGTGATTATCTTATCAAAGAGGAAAACAAAGTTTATAAATGTAAAAATAAAAGCCAAGATCCAGCACAGGAATTTATTATCTTCAAGAAAATCTCAGGGAAGAATCTAACCATTTCTCAAATAAAACAGTTACTTTTAAAAAATAAAACAAATTTAATTAAGGGATTTACTTCACAAAAAAGTGGTAAGAAATTTGATGCCTATCTTGTTCTAAAAGGTGATAAGGTTGAATTTGAATTTCACAAAAAATAATAGCTCAATTAAATTAACCAATACACTTTTATTCAATCAAAATAAACTTATTACTGTGATTCTGGGGACTATCCTTATATTAGCTATAAGCTTATTATTAGCTTATTTAAGAAGTTTCTTCCCTTTTGAGACTAGTACCAATACTAAGGGTATAAATGAGCGTATAGATGCCAATATTTTAAGGATTTTATCACCTTTATTATTATCACCTATAATTGAGGAATTTATTTTCAGAAAATGGATACCTAATGCTTTTCAAGAAGTACTAGGTAGAAAAAAGACTATAGTTCTATCGAATATGATATTTGCTATATTCCATTTAGATTTGTATTTTCTCCCTTATTTAGCTAATGGATTGATATATGCTTTATATTATGAAAAGACTAATGATTTAAAAGTGCCAATTATCATGCACGTTTTATATAATGTAACGGTTTTTCTAGCCACTTTTTATTAAAAAGAAGGGTAATTCACTATTTAATGGTGGATTGCCTTTTTTTTCCAAATAAAATTATAATAAAAGAGCAAATAAATAATTATTATCGTAATATATGACTAACATTCATTAATTAGCCTACATTATTCTTAAAACATCATTTATTGTATAATTATTGGACATTCTTTTATTATTTAGCAGTTAAAGTGCAATTAGAAAGGTGGTGGAATTTCATTGAAAATTGGATATATGAAAAATATGGAGAATGATACGTCATCTACTGCAAAGTTTGAAAGAATGAAACAAGAAGGCGTTGAAAAGATAATTGTAGAGCTTAGTACTAATAAAGACAACTATCAAAAAATGCTTCTAGAGAGTATTGAAACAATGTCTGAAAAAGATATTTTAGTTATTAATTCTCTAGATGATTTAGGTGAAAATATAGATGATATTATAAATGTTGTTAAGAAGTTAGAGGAAAAAGACATTGGTATAAGTGTTTTTAATGCTCATTTGGATCGTCTTTCTGATGAAAACGATTGGGATTTACAAAGATTATTAAGAAAGCAATTACTTTTAGTGTTAGTATGGGTTGAAGTTAAGGAAAAGAATGAAATAAGAAGAAGACAAGCTAAAGGAATGGAGACTATAAAGGCTTTAAAGGATCAAAAGGGTTCAGGAAGGCCCAAAAAATATAGTAAAAATGCTAAAGATCCAGAAGACCGAAATGTCTATTACAATGTAATACAGATGCTTAAAAATGATGTTCCTATTAAAAGAATATCAGACACTTTAAATATTTCTAGAAATACTATTTATACTATAAGAGAAGAATTTTTACATAATGACAATGAATGATATAAGTGAATAAGAGACTTAATTATATAGTGTGTCTTTGAAATAAAGTTGTGATGTTTATAAATAATGACGTTTTGAAGATTGAGGAAAGATCCTGTGTATGCTTACAGGATCTTTTTTATTGGCTATGATAATCATTATTGTTGTTTTACAAAGAGATAAAAGACCTTCAATTGAGAAGGTCATTCTTTAAAAAAGTAGTTAATAAATGTAATCAATTACTTTTTGATAACCGAAGGGTAAAACGGAAGCAACTATTAAACCTATTACAATCGAAGAAGTTGTAAAAATAATGAATTTCCGAAGTGATATTTCATTCCTCTTATAGGCAATAAGGCATACCTTCATCATTGAATAAACAGTTATTACTATTATTATTGCTGAAAAGACACTTGCTAAAATTACTTCCATTTTAAACCTCCTTTCCTAATAATCTCCTAACTAAATTTTACCACCTAATTAATAGGGTAGATAGAATATTTTTCATCACTTTGTTAGTTGAATTTTATCTTTCTTATGCTTTTATTAGTATGAAAAGTTGTAAATATAGAACTTTCCAAAATCATCCTTTTAACTGGTTCATTATCGCTTCGATGTTTCACTACATCTAAGAATTGAAACCAACTCAAATAATTGTCGAGGTATTTTGTTGCCACACCATTAAATCTTTGCATCCAGCCTTAAACGGTTGTGATATTTAATTAACATAGCCTTTTAATTAAGGTTAGTGTAGTTTTATGGAAATCATTTCTCAACAGATAATTAGATGGTTCTCTAGACAACATGAAGATACAAGCATTATTTAAAATGCTATATTAGGTTGTTATTGAAATAGAAAAGCCATATACAACAGCTTTTTGTCCATGGCTATCTAATGAATTTAGCAGTTACAGACTATATCATAAATACTGATTTTGAAAGTATTCAAAGCCTTTAGAAGGAGGTTTTTATATGAATGCAGGAGAAAAGATGGTCACTCCAGATAAATCATACAAGAAATATCGTCCAGTGTTATATTTATTTGTTTTATTTGGAATTTTAGTGTTTTTTAGACATGTAATACTACAGTTATTCCTTACCGTTTTTTTAATTGCTTGTCTTGGTTTTATTTTATATAAAACAATACCTTTTATTTTAAATTTTGGATTTTTCCTCTTATATTTGGCGTTATCTACCGTAGCTTTAGTATTTGCTATTGGTGGAGGGGTGTGGGTGCTTAACTTAATGGGTTAACATACATAATATTCCTTTTTTATAGGAAAAAGGAATTATGTAAAAGTAGTGCTTTGTTCACAAAAATAATAACTTATGACATAATTGGTAGAATTAGAAAAGATAAAAAAAAACCCCTCGATAGTTTGGCGACATCTGGGGTCCTAGCAGGAAGGATAATATACCCTTTTAATATTATAATAATCTAAATATATCACAGGTATACATCCTCCTTCCACTATATAAAGTGAAAAGGAGACTTAATAAATGTTTATTAAAGCTAAGAAAAAAAGAGAAGAATTACTACTTCCAATACTACATTATGTGGTTGCTGATGACTGGATAGATAAACTTGGACCGAAGGCCTTTACTTCATGGCTAAAATTTCATACATGGGTAAATAGAGCAGATGAAAAAATTAATGATATTAGCCAGGCTAAAATCCCAATGTCTATTGAGAAGGTAGCAGAGAAATTAGAAATGAATAAATCCACACTATATAGAACAATTATACCTGTTCTATGGGAATATGGATTAATTGATCTAGTTGAATATGAAGATAGTAAACGTAAAACCCAAAAACCAATAAATATAATTCCTTATGATTATCCACAAAATAATAAGGAATTAGAGACTAGCCCCTTGGAAAAGTGCCGAGATTGGAAAATGAACTATAATACTACAGCTTCATTTTTTGCTAGACAAGGTGGAAGAAAATTAGAGAAAAGCATTAAAATAGACGGTTGCAAAAATACAACGGTAGACGGTTGTGAAAATGCAACGGTGGACGGTTGCGAAAATGCAACGGTGACGGTTGCAAAAATGCAACCCATTAATGTTTTAAATAACTTTAATAATGTTTCAAATAACTATATAAATCATGAATCAAATACTTTATTAATGGATGAAGAAGAAGGATTAGATTATACAGATAGAATATTATATAAATCGCTTATTTATAAAGATATAGATGCCTTTATAGCGAAAACAATAGTTATTTTATCAGAAGAAAACGAACTCTTTTTATACGAATATGAAGTGGTAGAGCAATATAAACAAATGTACTTAGAAATGCAATTAGAAGGAAAAGAAATAATAGATTACCCTAAATACTTTCTAAACGGAATTATAATGCAGCGACAACAACGTAAAACTAAAAAACATCAAAGGGATCTTAAACGAATACTTGAAGAGAAAAATAAAAGACAAAATAAAAAAACTGAACCTAGTAAACCAGTTCCCTTTTACAATTGGTTAGAGGATAATTAAAAATTTCTTGGTACATATTAAATTTAAAGATAATATATGGGTATGTTGTTCAATAAATAATGTTCAAAATATAAAGGAGGTTTTTTTGTTGTTTACTAGGAATAAAGTCTTAAAGATTACTTTCTTATTTGCTGTATTTTTTAGCTTATCTGCATGTAAATCTGATTCGGAGTCTTCAAATGGATTAGAGAAAGGCGCGACGTATATTGGAAAGAATGCAACATTTGAATTGATAGAAGTTAATTCAAATGACTCTTGGACAATTAAAAGTCAAAGTGAAGATGATACTAATTATTCCGTAGTTTCAGTTGATAAAACTGGCGATACTATAGATGAATATCCGATAATTGAATTAACAGTAACGGAAGTAATGGGGGATATTGATAGTCGTTTTGCCAAAAGAGAAGGACGACAATTCATTATGATACAAGATGGTAATGATTTATATTTTAAATCCATTTCCGATGAGATCGTTCAAGAAATGGAAGAAAAACTAAAAAAAACAGATGAAAAAGATGATTTAATTAAGAAATTATCGAACTTCAATTTCGTTAGGTAATAGTACCTATTTAAATTAGATTAAATAGAAAATATTTCATTGACTGTTCAATAATAGTGTGTGATAATTTAAAAAAAGAGTAAACCTATGAATAATTTGTGTTTTACATAGGTTTGTAACAATAACAATTAACCTTGTTACTGCTACTATTATTCTTTCTTTAGTTGCAAAGCAACCGCCATTATTATTAAAGAAGTCGTATTTTAAAAAGAATATAAATAATCACATTTATATTTTTTTGAGGGAAAGAAACAAAGTTTCCTAATCGATCTTCTGGCAGTTCCTTTTCAATTAGAGAAAGGTAGTAGTCCTTAATCAGGCTGCTGCCTTTTCTTTTTTTATAAAAATTTGAAAGGAGGAAAACAAATGACCCAAGCAATTTTAGAAAAAATTTCAGACAAAACTTATGCAGGATGGACAGAATATGATGTGAAAGAGAAATGTTGGCAGGTGTTTACACTTGGCGGTGAGATTTACATTAAAACTGACTTTCGTGGCAACTTTATTAATTCTAATACTAATAAAGCAGTTTCTATTTCTGATATTTTTCATTTGATAAGAAATTGTACTGATAGTGAAGGCTATATCCTAGCTAAAAGAAAAAAAATTGGTGCTGCATTATGGCCACAAAAGAACAAGAAAAAATTAAGAATGCCTATTTATTAAATAATTGTATAAGTTTTTAATATGCAAATAATACTTAAATATCCATTAATTGTTTGCAGCTGATCTTTGAAAACTGAATATAGTTGACGTACTGCACTTGTACCCTTCGCAAGTGTTACCTGGATGGTAACCAGGAGTATAAGATATAAAAGATACTAGAAGGTGTCTTTAGTTTTCATAACATAAGTTATGGGTTGCTGATAATCCAGAAATCAGTATCATTTAAGTTACTTTGCCATGACCATAGAGTAGAAAGCCAACTACTTGATAATTGACGAAGCAAAGGGTGAATTTGCCACGATCCATTTCTGGGGAGCAAATTTCTTAATAAGGTGGCAACTCAATGCCTGAATGTTGCATAAATAAAGACATATTATTTATTTGTATATTAAAGAGGTATACGTTTTAAATAGGCGCACTATATGTAATTTTAGTTTAAAAGGTGAGATTAAATATGTGGTACTGTACAATCCATTTTGTGTCGGGAAAGACTAATAATGTAGTATTTCCTGATGAAGAAAAAGCAAATAAGTTTATAAAGGATATTCAAAATTGTAATGGGAAATTTGATACTCTAATTTATAACAATAACAACAGTGCAGGGATTTATATAAACGCAAGAAATATTGAAATGATAACTGAACCAATGGAATATAAAGAGGATAATATTAGTCACTAAGAGCAGCCAATAATTATTGGCTGCTCTTTTTTTGTTTTCCAACGCTCTTTTCTTTTGTTCAAACTGTTCAGTGTGAGAGAAAAGTGAGAAGTGTAGAACGATAATAAAGTTGGTTAGAACAAAAAAATTCTAATAAAAAGGGGATAGGAATAATGTGTGATCGTGAACAAGAAATGCAATATGCCTTAATGAATATAGCAGAAAATCGAATGGTGCTAATTGATGCCTTTGAATATGAACTAATGGAGAATTTACGTAAAAGTAATGATATTCAAAAAGCATCATTAAAAATTGATAAGGACAAGTTTAATTATAATGAAGAAGCCCCATTAAAAGTTGTTTCAGGTGTAATTAAAATTAACCCTGATTTTCAGGATAATATTAAAGAACACATTATTAAAAACTACCAAAAAGCTCTTTTTACAACTTATTTAGAGGACCGTTTTTTTCATGATTTTGGTCTAGTTGATATAGAAATATTGGATTCTACTGACAAAAAAGAGGGTGTTTCATTTTATGCTCTAATCTGTTCAGAATTTAACCTTAATCCTGAAAGTGGACGAGCAATTACTGCATTTGTTTCTTATGGTAATTTATCAACTTTTGAAAGTATGTTAAATCGTGACTTTATATTATCCATTAATGAACAAAAACATTTTAATGAAATTCTAAGTGAAGAAAACTGGAAAGTGTTGCTTTGACGAAAGATTGAACTTTAAAAAAAGATGAGCCTATTAAAAGTAAATTAAAAAGCATGATTTATCATTTAAGGTGGTGATGCCAATGCTAATAAGAAGTCCAACAATCATAATTTCTTTCAAATTTAATTTAGAAAGGAATTGTGTGTATGACTCAAAAGTTGCTAAGTCCTAAACTTTTAATTGCTTCAATATTGTTGGTCGTACTACTTCTTAGCTTTGAATCCGGTACTTATGCAATGGACATTACAAAAGGCGATAAGGTTGTTGTTGTAGATGAAAATACAACTGTTCCCTCTAAATATAAATTCATTGCACAATTTAACAAGAATAAAACAACAATTACTCCATTTGGTCTAACAGGTAAAAATACAAAGTCTTCTTCTGGAACACCTTATTTATCTTTTAACCCTGAAAGTGATACTTCCCTTAAAGGGAAATTTGGGGTGATCTATAGTAATATTGGTCGTTATGGTGATAAAGAAATTGACTTGAAAATAACAGTTTTAGATTGGAAAAGATATATCAATAACAATAGTGGGAAAATATCTTTTCAGTTAAATAATATCGGTGAAAATAATCAGGGGTATTATTATGTTGACCAAAAATGGGAGTTTTACGAGAGTGGTACTAACAAAAAAGTTAAGATAAATGGTTATATGACTATAAACGACTTAGATTCAAGGCAAGGTATTAGGTTTGATAATTTAACTACTCGTGCTGTTGGCAGTATACTTGTTGATTCTTCGACTAAAGGTTTTTTGTCCTATTCTAATACAAATGGTGAACTATCAATTTTCGAGGGAAATGGTATCCTATCGGAATCTAATGATTTACACGCAATGGTTACTGTTTTATATGATGAATTAGATACAATTAGATTTAAGTGGGAAAGAGATTTTGATAAAACATCAATTAATGTAAATAAAGTATATGATGCTTATGTACCAGATGGGGAGTATTTTGGATATATAGCTAAAAAACCAGCTAGATCAGAAATGCTTGATCCTTCAAAAAAAATAGAATCTAATGGTACTGAATCGGAAACCATGAATATTTCATCAAATAAAACGTTCAACTTTAATTTATATCATTCAGTTCCAGATGAATGGTCAGAATTTTATTATGATAACTATTCAATAACAGATACCATTGATAATCGCTTGGCCATTCAATCTATAAAAGTAGTAAATGAAGAAGATAAGGATGTCACTAGTTATTTTGACAATAAAACTAATGGTAATTCAATTAACTTGGTTGCTAAACCATCCAATATTAAGAGTAGTTCCTTTTACAATAATACCTACAAGGTAGTCGTTACTGTAAAAGTGAAAAATTCTTCAGATTTAGCAAACGCTGTTAAGAATGGGAGGGTTTCTTTTAATAACGTCTTTACCATAACAACAAACAGCAAATCCAAAAAATCCAATCAAGTAACAGCTAATCTAAATCAGAGGAAAATTGATGTTTGGCATTTGGATAAAATTGATCAATCCACTTTAGAACATATTTCAGGAAATTTATTCGATGGAGATAGTTATGCTTATTCGACTAAAGAAAATTTTAAAAAAGGTGATTATGGTTATACAGCAGTCCCTAAAGAAACTAAAAAGGGAACAATTGATGGAGAAAATGTAGAATTAAAATTCTATTACCTATTACCATTAATAGATGTTAATATGAAGCATTTTCAAATTTACACAGGGGATGCAAATGAAGGGTTACCAGTTAAAGTCAATTTAACTAGGGTATTCCCTTATGGAACAAGCATTTCAGAATTAGCTAACAAGAAATTAAAAATAGCATTATACGAACAAAATTCAAATAATGCACTAATTTCAAAGGAATATCCCTTAAAAGATGTTCCGACTAGTATTGATGATTGGATCATTCCTAAAAATAATTTAGTGAAGGATACTCATAAAAACTATGTAGTGAAAATTTCAGAGGTAGATAATAAAGACATTGTTTCTAGTAATCCAGATATTAATACAGATGGTTATACTTCTTCTGAGAAATCATTTAAGGTTGATGCAGCGAATAACAGTAAAATTTTTTATAAAGGCGTTGTAATGACCGAGAGAGAAATAAAAGAAGATATGGAAGTTCATTATGAGACACTAACTATTCCTTTGGAAAAGCTATCTAAACAAAAGACTGGTTATGGATTCGAGCTGAAAACTGAAGTAACTTATGAAAATGATTTGGCGGCAATCTTTAATATTAAAGTAGAATCTTTAGTTGATAAAAGATTAATAGATTCTTATTTATCATATCAGCAGCAGGATAATTATAATATTGTTCCATTAGAACAAACTAATAAAACAATTAGTACAGATAAGAAAAGTACTAATTATATCTTTGAACTACCTCATGTTAATGTAGAACAAAAAACAGGATATTTATTTTCTGATAACCAAGTGGCAGCCAAGGATTCACATATAACGTATAAATTAAAAGATGGAATGAGAAAGCTTTATACACCTATTTGGTCAGATTTAGGTAACTATAATGTTTCCCTACAATCAATAGAACCGATTGGGGTAAATAAAGTAACATTCCAAGTAAATGACAAATTAAATTTATATGCTTATATGTTTGGAACGATTGGTTCTGAGACATTGGAAGATGATGAAATTTTGATTGAACCAGTAGATCCAAAAGATCCATTTCCTGAGGGCTTACCAAATGGATGGACAAAAAATGATCTAGAATGGTTTAAAAAATAAATTCAGGAGAAGGAAAGTGAGGATCTATATTTATCTTGTTTATTGTCGGTTAGGTATTCCCTAAAGAATCTTAACTAAACTAACAGAAAGGTGGCTAATGATATGGTTGTGCTGTCTTATGATTCTGCAAAGCGTTCACTTATAATGCTTGCAGTTTATCTAGTTTGCGCTTCTTTAATTATCAAAGGTATGGGCCATTTGTTAGAGTATAATTTTATTTCCAGCTTTGAGTCATTAATAGGAGAGGGGAAATTAAGCTTTGAGTTACCTAAGTTTAATTTTGACAACTTAAGTTTTGATTTTATAGCAACTACCCTAAAAGAAAAGATTCAAGGAATTATCAATATTCTTGCTGGGTCAGCATTAGGAATTGTAAATTATGCTCATTCTAGCAGTACGGTTGCAGCTAATAAAACAGTAGTAACCAAAATTGCATTAAACGTGTAAGAAAATAGTTTTACTTTAAAGGAATACAATATTTTATTGTATTCTTTTTTATTTTGAATAATTGAAAGGAAGATGATTAATGTTAGATCAAAATACAGATAGATCCTGGTGGATGATAGGTGCTGTAATTGTTGGTTCTTTATTAATTGGGTTAGCAAAAGTAGCATTCCCTGAAGTGTTTAATATTGTAATAGCCTTCTTTAAATCCATGATTCCAAACGGTCTAGGCTCTATTGTCGGGTCATATTGGGTATTTTAGTTAAAGCAAATTATTGATTTTTTTAAAAAATATCGATAGGAAGGAATGATATATAGTGTTAGATCAAAATACGGATAGATCCTGGTGGATGATAGGTGCTGTAATTGTCGGAGCTTTATTAATTGGATTAGCAAAAGTGGCATTTCCTGAAGTGTTTAATATTGTAATAACCTTCTTTAAATCTATGATTCCAAGTAATTTAGGCTCAATCTTGGGCATTTTCAGTTTTTTGGGATAGTGATTATTTAAGGAATGCATTAGTAGTAACTTGCATTCCTTTTTTCTTGAATTAGATGAAAGGAGTACTTTAATGCTGAGAGACTTCCCTTATATTATAGGGTTAATGTTTTTAGGAATCTTTCTAGTGATCATTACAGGTATTTACTATCAAAAAACTTATAAACAAGATTCTGTCGTATTAGGACTAACGGAAACAGTTAGGACCAGTGCCATTAATAATGCGGATAATAGTAGTAGATTAAGAGAAGGAGAACTTTTTATTGAAAAAGAAAAATTCGAGAAAGATTTCAAGCAGAAAATCACTTCAAATAAAAATGTGAAGCTAAGTAATGAAGTTACTTTTGAATTTGAATATCTAGACAATGAAAACGGAGCAACAAAGGCGATTAGAGTATTAATAAAAGATAATGGTGTTACTTATCAGGCCACAGCAAAGGTCAGTATAGCTTAATCAGAGTGAAATGTAGGAGGGAATTTGATGGAGATAAGAAGGTTGGGCGATTCAATCTCACCTATAATCAAGCCCCAATTATTAAAGAATATACAAGAAACCTTAATACAATCACACGCGGAATTAATTGTAAGAGGGCTATTGGATAGTGAAGCAAGAGAAGACCTTAAATATGTAGTAATTAAGGAACATTCACATATTGTTAAAGGAAATAAAGAATTAGCAGATTATATTGTTCAAGAAACAGTGGGTACAGGAATCATAGAAGAAATTATTAGAGACGAAACGGTTACTGATATTGGATATAACGGTTCCGATTTAATTATTGAAGGTAATGATAAAAAGAAAAAGTACACAGGAAGCACGAAAATTACAGAAGAATATATCGTTAGGATTATACAAAAATTTGCTAATGCAAACGGGAAAGATTTTACCCCTAAAAATTCTATTTTAGATGGTAAGTTTGGCAATATCCGTATTAATGCTGTTCATAAGAAAAATAGTACGGAAGGCACGACAATGAGTTTGCGTGTTGTCCGCCCTAAATTGGCACTTAGAAAAGAGAATTTCACAGATTTTGCACCAGATTATATGTATAGTTTCTTTGAAAAATTTGTTCAATTAAGAACAAATATCGCGATTAGTGGTGAGACAGGAACAGGGAAAACTGAATTTCAAAAATTATTAGCTTCCTTTATTCCTTTCAAACATAAGATAGTTTTAATAGAAGATACAGCAGAAACATTCTTAAAAGAAATGTTTCCTGATAAAGATATACTTTCTTGGGTCACTAGTTCAGACGTTACTATAACGGATCTCGTTAAAGCTGCTTTACGGAATAACCCTAGATGGATGCTAGTTTCAGAAACAAGGTCTATGGAAGCCTACGAGATGATTCAAGCTGTTTTATCTGGCCACCATATCATTACTACATTACATGCTGTAAATGCTAAAGCAATTCCTAGAAGATTCGTGAATATGGCCAAAATGGGATATTCCGTATCAGAAAAAGATCTTGAACAAGATATAAGACGGTATTTTGATTTTGGTGTCCATATTAATCGTGTAGATTATAAGGGGGAAATTATTAGATATTTGTCTGAAGTTGTGGAATTTAATGAAAATAAAGATGAAACCATTTTCAAACAAAGATTTTTAGATGGGAATTTTTCTTGTGAGACAGGAAAAATATCTGAAAGCCTAAAAGATCGTTTAGCAGAAGCAAATATTGAAATAGATATTCCTGAAGAACATAAACATACTCGATATGCCAAAGCTGAAACAAAGCCATATGAAGAACGAAAAGTAATTAAATTTATTTAATTACACTTTATTAGAGAGGGGGGATGATACTTGAAAGTAGTCTCAAATAAAAAGATAAAGCGTTTAAAAACTCAAAAGAAAAGCGTTTTAAACGTAGATGAATTAAATGCTTATAAAGTCGCCTATGGAAAACCTCTAAAAACAAAAGATTATGTTTATTATGTAGGAATGCCTGCTCTAATATTTATAGGATTTTCATTTATATTGCTTTATTATTGGTGGTTATCACTAATTATGAGTGTTTTTGGTGCTATATATGGCATTAAAGTGTTTTTACCAAAAAGTATTGAAAAAGTTTATAAAGCTCAGTCATTCGCACAGAGAAACAAGTTTGTTAATAATATGACTCAAATTCTTACAGATGAAGGTAAAACTGTCACTAGAGCATTAGCAATTGCAAATTCGAGAACAGATGGAGAATTTCAAGAAGATATAACCAGGCTACAAGCGCGATTAATGGGATCAGATAATAACCAAATTAAGAATGCTTTTAAAAGTTTATCTGAAAAGTATAAAGATGATGTCATATTTAATCAATATATAGAACAACTTGAAACTGCCATGTTGGAGGGTAGAGCCAATATAGATACGTTAAAAGATATTAAGTCTTACCATAATGATATGAAGAAGAAACAGACAGAATACGAAGTCAAAAAGAAAGGGCATTTAAAGGATATGAAAATGCTTTGTGGAGTGGTTGTCGTATTTATTTTAGCTGTTTCTTTTTCTTTTGGTTTTGATACTTATGTTAATGATTTTGCACATCATCCCACTGGATGGGTATCATGCGGTATTTATACGGCATTAATGCTACAGTTCTTCAGGAATTTTTCCAATTATCTCTTTGATGATTCGGTATTGGAGGTAAAAATGTGAAAATATCAAGTAAGACAAAAAAAAGTAAGAAGTTTTACCGTCTAATTGCTGAAAAAGACTTGTATCCAATGCTTCAAGAAATGGGAAATACACTAAAAAGTGTAGATCAATTTCAGAAAAAAAGGCTACTGCAATCTTTGTTGGTATTAGTTGTTTTCATGATTTGTGGGTTAATCCTTTCAAAATGGTTTTATCTGGGTTCTTTGATTGGTTCTGTTTTGTTCTTTAAGATGAAACATAATAAAATTAGCTCCAAATATTCAACCTGGAAATTCCAAAGACATTTACAATTTTCTAAATTCACAAGATTATTAATACCTTATTTAAAGCAGAGTAAAGGACAGGTTTCTTTATATTCTATTTTTAATAAAATTCTACAACGTCTAGAAGATGAGCAAGATAGAAATTCCTTATATAAATTAATGAGTGAAATGAGTAGTAAACCTAGTGATATTCAACCTTTCATAGATTTTGCGAACAGATCAAGTGGAACAGATATGTCTGTATTATTTATGAGTACTATATTTGATTTTCAACAAAGCACCTTTGACACCTCAGTTATTGATGAATTAGGGAAAATTGCTAGTGAAGAACTAATTTCTAGCATTGATGAAATCATTAATTTCAAACTAAGACGATTTGTATTTTTCCCTACAAAAATTGTAATGTCCTCATTTGTGATTGTCCTAGGATTTGCTATTGCTGTATTAATAGCTAACCTTTCAAATATGCAGTTTTAGAAAGGAGAGAATCATGCAGGAACTATCAATAATGGAGTTTGTTAAGTGGTTTATTGCATTATTGGTAATAATGATGTTAATTTCTCTATCCATGTTTTTTATAGAGTTAAGCAATATAAATTCCTTTAAACAACAAGTAAATTATCAAATTGAAAGGCAAGGAGGGTTAACTAATACAGCTATTTCAAATATAAATCAGACTTCAAATGATTATTATAATGGGACTTTTACTGTTACTAGCAATCGTTTAAATACAAAAGTAGCATATGGCGAACCAGTAGATTATGTAGTTAAAGGCACTTTTGATATAAAAATTCTACCCATACCAGATGTAGAATTGGAGTTTAATGGAACTGGAGTTTCCCAGGTTCGTTAGGTAGGAGGGGGGAAGATTGCTAGAAAGTAATGTTTTTAGACTTATCATGTTTATTGGGGCAGTAATAGTAGTTGGAATTATAATTTCATCAATAATAGAAAACATTGATGAAATTAATACACTATATGATAATTTTTTTTCTTATAGATTAAAAAAATATTAATGTAAAGTGAGGATTTGGAAAATGGCTGGAAGAAAAAAAGAAAGTTCATTTCAAAAAGCAGCAAGGGAAATATTAAAACAGGAAGACATTGATTTTAACGAGTGGAAAAAGGACATTATTAATAAAAGGAAATTGGCTGTGATGTCAGATGAAGATAAAGAATGGACTGAAAGAACAATTGATGAAGAAGCAATGAAATTAGTTTTGGATAAAATTAGTTCAGTTCCGTCAAGTACTAATAATAAATATGGAGCACAAAACTAATTTATATATTTAATATTTGTAGAGAGTAGGGTAATAAAATGAATTTACTTCAACGTGTAGCTGTTCAATTATCATATAATGATTTTTTCTCTAATGTTTCATCTTCGGTTAAAACATTTACAGGAAAGCTTCAAGGTATAGCATTAGTAGTAATTATTTGTTGTATCGTGATCACAGGTTTTATGTTTATTTTTGGTGAAGGACCAAGTCGTACAGCTAAGAAATGGCTCGTCTATATTGTTATTGGTGCGGTTCTAATATTTGGGGCTGCAACATTAGGTAGCACAATCCAAGATGTTTCAGGATTCTAAGAAATAGAATCAGTTAAAAAGGAGATACTATGTATCTCCTTTCAGACTGTAGACAAACTCGATGAAAATCGAGTTTGTCTACAGTTTTTTTAAGGGTTTTAAAAATTCGAACGTTGATTTCCACTCCAGGCACTCGCTTTCCGCGGGCGGTCCGGGAGCCTCCTCGGCGCCTTTGCGCCTGTGGGGTCTCCCTTGGACGCGCTTTTCCCGCAGGAGTCTCGCACCTTCCGTTCCAATCAACTTTGTTTTAACAATTAGATACAACCGCTTTTGCCTACAGTCTTTTTTGTTTTAAAATAGGAGTATTAAAACTTGAGGTGATGACGATGCTTTCGAAACATAATTCTATTCAGCGAGATCAACTTGAAATGATTACTTTGGATCAACTGGTGCCAGCGAACCATTTGGTTCGTAAAATTGAGACGACCATTGACTTCACTTTCATTTATGACTTGGTGAAAGATATGTATTCAGGGATAGGGCGCCCAAGTATTGATCCAGTTATTTTAGTTAAATTGACATTCATTCAATATACCTTCGGTATTCGTTCGATGCGTAAAACAATTGAAGAAGTTGAAACGAATATGGCTTACCGTTGGTTTTTAGGTTACGGTTTCCATGATAAAGTACCTCACTTCTCAACGTTCGGGAAAAATTATGAGCGTCGCTTTAAAGATACAGACCTGTTTGAACAGATTTTTTATCGTATCTTAATGACAGCTTCAGAAAGAAAGTTAATAAGTGCAGAGCACGTATTCGTTGATTCAACACATGTGAAAGCCAGTGCGAATAAGCGAAAATTCGAAAAGAAAATCGTTCGTAAGGAAACACGAGCATATCAAGGACGCCTTCAAGAAGAAATAAATCAAGATCGTGAAAACAATGGAAAGAAGCCTTTTCCACCGGATAAATTTGATAAAGAAGAAACCAAAGAAAATAAAGAAAGTACAACTGACCCTGAGAGTGGCTACTATGTAAAAGATGAACGAACAAAACAGTTTGCCTATTCATTTCATGCGGCTGCGGACCGCAACGGTTTTGTGCTGGGGACGATTGTAACACCGGGAAATACGCATGATAGTCATATCTTAGAGCCTCTTGTTGAACAAGTGATTGAGAAAGTTGGAAAACCTGAAGCTGTTGCCGCAGATGCAGCTTACAAAACACCAGCCATTACAAGCTACCTTTTTGGGAAAGAAATCACACCAGCTTTACCCTATACACGTCCACGAACAAAAGAAGGGTTCTTTCGCAAGCATGACTATGTTTACGATGAACATTTTGATTGTTATCTCTGCCCATCGGGCGAGATTTTAAAGTACTCAACAACAAATAAAGAGGGCTATCGCGAGTACAAATCACCCAAACACACTTGTGCGACATGCTCATTTTTATCACAGTGTACAGTAAGCAAAGACCATCAAAAAGTGGTGACACGCCATATCTGGCAAAATTATATGGAAGAAGCAGATCATCTGCGTCATCACAAGGATGTAAAACCTATATATGCGAAACGTAAAGAAACAATAGAGCGTGTATTCGCAGATGCAAAAGAAAAGCATGGTATGCGTTGGACTACTTTAAGGGGACTTAAAAAATTGTCGATGCAGGCGATGCTTACTTTCGCTGCCATGAATTTAAAGAAGATAGCCAATTGGACATGGAAAGGTCCAAGAATGGCTTAATAAGTGGGCTCGTAGAGGCCCAATCTCTTAATCTTGAGCAAAATTCAAAGAGAATTTCAAAAGGGGTCCGGAATTAAAACATTCCGAACCCCTTTTGTCTACAAACTGAAACGTTCATTCTGAACGTTTTTTTATTTTCTGAGAGAACTTTTTTTTAAGTTCAAAGGAGAATTGTATATGAACCATAGAGAGGAAGAGGCTACTAAATATATATTTGTAGCTTTTTTCTATTCAAAGGGAGAGAACTGAATGCAGTATAGAACACACTTTACAACCTCATTAGTGGTGGCATTACCAATAATGGCAGCTACAAATACATTGACCATAGGAAGTGTTTTAGCAGTGGGCCTTGGAGCTGTATTTCCAGATATTGATGAACCTCATTCTTGGATAGGATGCAGAACAAGAGGAATTTCAGATGTATTAAACAAAGTTTTTGGGCATAGGGGTATAACGCATTCTTTGGCAGGAATCTTTGTCGTTTTTTTAACAGTAGCCTTAATGATAGGATTAACCGATTTTAAGGCCATAATAGGCCTTTATTTCATTCTGGGATATATATTACACATTGTTGAGGACAGTTTCAGTAAGTCGGGGGTTAAATGGTTAATTCCATTATCAGAACACAGCTTTCAGTCAGGGATGGGTGTTGTTTGGTATCGAACTGGAAGTATTGTTGAAAATTTTATCTTTCTCGGAAGCATATTAATTTTGATACTACAAATAAAAACATTAGATTTTAATATCGCTTCATTTACAGGGATCAATCTAACCGGAAATTTAGAAAATTTAATAAATCAAACTAAATCGTTTATAGGTCGGTGAGAAATAGGAGGGGATTTTATGTTTACAAAAGAAGATATAAAAAAAGCTGTAGCGATAGATATTATTGATTTTTGTGATCAAAATAACATTGATGTACAAAGTGATAATGAAAGATATTACCGATTAGTAGAGCATGATAGCTGTGTTATAGACAGAAGAAAGAATGTTTTTTATTGGAATAGTAAGGGCAAAGGTGGAAATGTCATCAATTTTGTTCAAGAAGTTGAAGATACTAATTTTATGGGAGCTATGAATAAGCTGCTTGATGAAAATTACGATTATCAAAACAATAAAACAGTAAATTTTGTAGTTGTTCCTTATGAATATTCGCCTGAAAAAGAAGTTGATAAATTTGAAAAAGCTAGAGATTACTTAATAAACGAAAGGAAAATTGATGCTGAAATAGTAGATGGCCTACATGAAAAAGGGGTAATAAAACAAGACAAATATAATAACGTACTTTTTCTTTGGAAAGATTACGAAAATATAATGGGTTGCAGCGAACAAGGGACCATTAATTCGGGAAAATTCAAAAGAGGAACCTGGAAGTCTGTTCAAAAAAATTCAACAGCCAATTATGGGTTCAATGTGAAATATGGAGAACCAAAACACTTAAAATTTTATGAATCATCTATTGATCTACTTAGTCATGCTACCTTAAATAAAAAAGAACTAAAAGATACATGGTTAATCAGCATGGAAGGTTTGAAGCATAATACTGTTTATAATTATGTTTTAAAAGCAAAAGAACAATTAAAGGATACACCAGAGAGTGTTTCACTTTGTGTTGATAATGACAAGGGTGGAAAAGCCTTTGTCGAAAAGTTAAGTATGTTGGAAGTTAAAAGAAAGGATGATACCTCGTATTCGATGCAACAAGAATTGCCGACAAAAGGCAAGGATTGGAACGAACAATTAAAATTAACAGTAAAGAATCGAGAAGAAGCAAAAAAGCGAACGCTTCAACATAAGCAATTAGAACGGTAATTTTGTTGACCTTTTTTGAATTGAATTGTATTGTATAATATTAGGTATATTAAATACGTAAGTTTGTCGCTATTCCTTAAGCGACTAATAAAAATGAATCGCAAACCCCTTCTGCGATTCATTAAAATAGGGGCCTGTAGAGTATTTTGAGTTATAGAAGAAGCTAGAGAATTTATTAATTCTCTAGCTTCTTTTTTATTCTAGGAAATATGGTGAAAAATATTAATCTATACAAACATTATATATACATAATAAAAGATGAATACTTTGAAGATTTTCCAGATCCTAATTTACAAAATAATAAAGGGGAGTCTCGTCCTAATTATTTTGTATTTGAAGATGATAATAAAAAAATTTTATGGTTCATTCCCCGTTCTTCCAGGATAGAGAGGTTTGAAAGAATAATTAACAATAGAGAATCACAGGGAAGACCTTGTGATATTGCTCATATATGTGATGTAGATTCTAGAAAACAAGCTTTGGTTACAAAAGATTATATACAAAAAGAATACACTGTAAATAGAAATCCCTATAGATTAGTAAATGAAAAGGAAATAAAAACTATCGAAAATAAGGCTTCAAGAATTAAAAATCTAATAGATCGTGGTATAAAGTATATGCCAACACAACCTAATGTTAAGGATATAGAAACTCAACTCTTGGATAAGTTAAATAAAGATCAAATAATTGAAAAAGGGCTAACAAATGAAGATGTTAAAGAAAATATAGATAACGAAAGAGAAAATACAGGGAGAAACAAGGAAATGAGACGAAAAGAATTTTTAAGAAGACAAATGAATAAAGAAAGATAAAATATATTGTTTATATCTATATCACCCTTCCATAGAGGAAGGGTGATATTCATTTTTAGGTGCAAAAATCTGAACGTTAGATGACTATCGTAGAAAACAAGAAGAAGAGAATAATTAACAATATTTATTGCTTAGGTCTTGGCTTTGATGGTGAACCTGGGTCGTTAAAGGTAAAAGATGGTTTATCTAGAGATGATTGCTCATGTTTTTGGTCAGAAAAGCTTGGTTTCTCATAGCTAGGTTTGGGAGTTTTATTATTTTTAGTCATCAATCATGTTAAAGCAGAGAAGGACTATGTCAAAGGCCATGCCTGGTCAGTTCTTGTTTATGAAAAATGCTATTTTTCCGAATCTTCAATTCTATTAAAAGAACATCTACTTAATAAAGGACCTATATCACTTAGATTAAATCTAAATTTATCATTTCGGCCGGATCATATTGTGGAATACCTATAAAATGTTTTTAACAGTCTGTGTAACAAGTATAAAAGTAATAAAGTAAATATATATTTAAAAATAGACCTCGATAGAATATATAAGGCTAAGATAAAAACACCTTATTTAAAGGCAGGTTAGTTTATAGGAGAATATGTTATGTTTATTTATGAAAACTTGTCTAAGGAATGGCTGGAATTAGTGACATTGGTATGGAGTTCAGGATCATCTTGTTTAACTCCTAAAGATATGTTTATAACTTCAACTTTCTCCTGGTTAGGACCTCGCCAATCAATTGAGTAATGAATCGCTTCAATTTAAGGATTTAACATTTCCAATGCCATTCATATCTAAAACTTTTAAGGCTAGTATTTTTGCTTCTAAAAACCACGCGTTATTTGTCCCTTTAAATGGGTTTCATATTTTCGCTGACATCATTGCTAAAGTCAGGGGAATGTGACGGTATATCAATAGTTTACCGTATCAAAAAATAGTCTTTCTTTCTATATCTATAAAAGGGCTTTTCTCCAATCAAGGTTCGAGTAGTATTTTTCGGAAAGAGCACCGAAAAATCTCCACCCTTTCCCCCTTGCTTTCCAAAATTTTGGCGGTGCTGGACTGTCGCCAAGGCGACGTACCTAAAAAGAGGAATTTAGGAATCGGCTTGTTCGAGCCATTGTATCGCCAAAACCGCCAGAGCTTTCGTTCATAGATTTGTTCTTTTACTTTATAAATCTACGCTATGTGGGGGAAAAACTAAATAACCTACCATTTTTTAAAATAAAAATATTCAGAATCTAATTTTTTCCTTCTTTTTGAATTATAATCTTTTATGTAAAAAAAACACAATTTAGGAGTTGAACATTTTGAAAAGGTATTCTCAAAGGTTTTTATTAGCATTCTGTAGTTTAGTTTTATTTACTACATTATTTGTACCATTTTCAAATGCTAAGGCATCTGAAAACCAAGTTAAATCGGTTAATGAAAATGAACAAGTAGATTCAGGAGAAGTATTAGACGAAGATGAAGAAGCAGTGGAAGTTTTAATCTTGGATCCAGAAGAACAAGCAGAAGTAGATAAACTTTCAGCTCTTTTAGCTCAATCATTCGTTAAAAATGAAATGGGTTTATATTCATTTGATGTTAACAAAGCAAAAGAATTAGGCTTAACTCCAGAAGAAATTGAATTAGCTAATCATTTATTTACAGATGTATTGAGTCAAAAAGATATTAAAAAGATAGTAGGGGATAACGCACCTGACATTGTTACATATTCTAAAGCAAAAATAGCTGCAAAAACACTTGCTGCTACTTTAAAGAAATATGGTTCAAAAGTAGATAGTGCTATTGATAAGGGTATTGATTTATTGCCTATTAAAGAAGAAAATAAGAAAAAGTATAAAACGGTTATTACAACTGTTGCTCTTGTAAAAGTACTAAATAATTTTATTGGAGTTACAGATACAGTTGAAAACTTAGTTGTACGTGGTATTCAAAACATTAGTGCCTGGTATGCCTGATTGGTTAGCAAGTGGAATTGCAAAAACTTTAATGATGGTTCTTCCAATTTAGCTTATAATTAAGAGATAATAATGTTTTGGAAGGATATTCATTTTGGAAAATAAAAAACCTTGGTATTTAAGAAAAAAATTCCTATATTTTATTTGCATTGTAACACCACCAATTGGATATATTGTATTGGTTACTAATTTAAAAAAATTTAAACAAGAAGAAAAAATTAATTTCCTTACTATCTCAACTATTATGACAGCTATATGGGTATTAAAATTTTTACCTAAAAATATAGAATTATATGTTTGGTGTTTGATTTTAGCTATAATAATAGGCAATTTTATCTTAAAACATTTTAAAAGGAAGAAGTAATAATGTTAGAGAATACTAGTGTAGGATACATAGTTGCTTGTATTTCAGTTACATTGTGGGGAGTGTTTTGCTTTTTAGATCCTATACTTCTATTCGCTTATGTTTTAGAGATGAAAATTTAAGACCTAGTTTTTTTCTTAAGGTTTTCTTTAGATGTGTTGTAGGTATTATTTGCCCTATTGTCATATGGATATTATATTTTAAATTTGTTTAATAATTTTTATATTGTTGTAATTAGTTAGCGTAATTGTTCTTTTTTACAACCCCTCAAAAAAACTGTAGACAAACTCGATTTTCATCGAGTTTGTCTACAGTCTGAAAGAGCCATTAATGGCTCTTTTATTTTAATCTAATTTTTATGTTTAACCTTTGTACCAATTTTATAATATTTAATTCATATTTTTGATGAAATAGCGAAATTAGGAAGTAGAGGAGACTACGAAGGAGCATTCAAATTAATATCACAAATGACTAATTTAGCAAATATACAACACCCTTATTATCCTCATTACACATATAAGGCCGTTAATTTTGGTGATAAGACTTTTGTAGAACATGAGCCACGATCCAGAGAAGATGCACAGCTCTTTCCCCTGTCCTATAGAGGACGTTTTAAAATTCCAAAGGGAAATATGGAAGGTTTCACTAATATTGATGACCTTATTCATGATGCTTATATTAAACAAAAAGAAATAGAAATTGATATGGTTTCATTGTACTCATTAATAAAGGGAGAAAAAGTACCAACTCCATTTTTAGACGACGTCATAAAAGATTCGAAATGGGTAATAAAACCGGAGCCATTACCAGACTCTCTAAAACTTAAGTTAAGTGCAATTACTGGAAATCAAGAGTTCTCTATTATTGATTACCTTGAAATGTCGGTAAGTGATTTTAATAAAGAAGAAAATTTTATAACCATTAATAACAGCAGACAACAATACTCCAAATTATTAGTTAGTTTAATGATTCCTTTAATGGATATTGAAAAAGATAATGCGAAGTTATCAAATGCTAAAATTAATATTCGAATAAAAGATAAATATCAAGGTAGTATAGAAGCCAATAAAAACTTTATAAACTTTATGATGTTATCGAAAAAAAATGACATCACTATAACATTTAAGAACCTCGTAAATCAAAAAAACTTTTTGATTGCACATGATTTTAATTTTGATGACGGAGATTTTACAAACTTAGAATCTGATTACGAATCTGTGCAGATATTGGAAAGCGTGATTTCTCAAGAACCTATAAAGCACAAAGTAAAAAAGCAAACTTTAAATTTGTCAGATAAACAAGGTATTAAAAATATCATCGAAAATTTTGATCAGAATGGAAATAAAGGAAAGAGCTTAAGGGTGGAAACTTCTGTTGAAGATCCAAGAATTGAACTATTTGACGCTACCGTTCCACTTGAAAAGTTACAAACTGTATATAGCAGTCTTATGGTTGAAAACATAAATAAATTAAAAAGAAAATGCGAAGATATGGAGGAAGGCGAAGTGATTAAAGTTAATTTAGTTCCTGGTACTTCTAATGAAGTAGAACAACACTATTTCGCACGATTTGAATAACCTGTTTTCGCTCCCCAAAAAAAAGTTCGTAAAAGTACACTTTTACGAACTTTTTTGATTGTTACTTCTTTAAAATAGACTCTGTTAAACAATGCTTTTGATTTTTCTTCTTCAACTAACGGGGCAGTATAGTTGAATAAATACATCCTTCATGGTTAATGGCTCCTTTCGTGTGTAGCTCTACACTTGTTTTTTAGTTTATGATTAACGGGCGTAGTATTTACAGAGAAGAAAGCGATTCTTTTTAATATTATTACTTTTTAGGTTTCTTATTTAAAATAAAGCGTAGTTCATTGATATCATCATCAGATAGGGTATCTTCCTGAATGAAATGGACAAGCATGGATTTCAGGGTACCTCCATAGATACGGTTGATAAGTGATTTGGTCTCGGCACGCTGGCATTCTTCCTGTGTATAGAGCGGGTAAAAGGTGTAAACTCTTAGATTTTTATTGACACCTACTACATCTTTTTGAACCAATCGATCGAGAAGAGTGCGTATGGTTTTCGGCTTCCAATCGGTACTCTCCTGTAAGGAAAAGATGATGTCATTCGCTGTTTGAGGGGCTTTATCCCAAAGCACGTTCATGATTTCCCATTCTGATTCTGATATACTAGGAATGTTTTTTTTCATATTTTTCCTCTCCATTTTCTTTATAGATTCCTAAATCTTTTAAAATTGATAAAGTAATTTCTCCCGCCTTGCTTCCAGATGCATCATCTTCATTTTGTATATTGGTAGCAAAGAAATAAGTATTGTTCTTCGTCTCTACATACCCGATAAACCAACCATTGATGTTTTTTCCATTCACTGCTCCTGTACCTGTTTTTCCTGATAGGCGAGCTTCTTCATTCTTTTCTAAGAGTAGTGCTTCCTTCACAGCTTGGATATGCATTTCCTTATATCCCAATTGATTGTAATATAAGGCTTGCAGCAGTTGGACTTGCTCGACTGGAGAAATTTTTAATGAGTATTCGAGCCAGAATTCACCAAATTCCCCAGATACATCGGAATTTCCATAGTTTATCTCTTGTAGATTGGATTGTATTGTTTCAAATCCTGTTCTACGATCTAATTCTTGGAAATACCAGGTTACAGATTTTTGTAAAGCAGATGAGACATCCTGATCCATATTCCAAGCGTCATAGGGTTGCTCCGTCCCATCCCATGAAAGGGTGGATTCTTCGGGTGATATCACATTTGATTCTAGTGCAAATAAGGCACTATAGATTTTGTATGTGGAATCAGGTGATACCCGCAACGTACTTTTCTCTTCATTATAAATGCGATATTGCTGTGCGTTATGATCATATAAAACAAAGCTTCCTTCATACCCTTTAAAGAATTGATGTAAATCCTCATAAACTG
This sequence comes from Peribacillus sp. R9-11, assembly GCF_031345095.1. Taxonomy (NCBI): domain Bacteria; kingdom Bacillati; phylum Bacillota; class Bacilli; order Caryophanales; family Bacillaceae; genus Peribacillus; species Peribacillus sp. R9-11. The sequence goes on from NZ_CP133764.1 coordinate 234,231, forward strand.
CTCCGTCATTATTAAAATAGTATCGGTCGTTTTCCGTCGCAAATGCGGAAATGAAAGGTAATTGGATTGTCAAAATGATACTGGCCAACACATAAATAAAGACGCTTTTTCTTATTGATTTTTTTGAGGAATGCTTATAGGCAGAAATTTGTTCAATTCGTTTTTTGATTTGAAGCTTCGAACCGTTTAATTGTGTCGCTAACTGTAGCTTACTTGACCGTTTTGAAAGATCCAAAAAATTAATGATTGTATTTCCATATTCACTATATGAATTATCATCTAGTAACTGTAAAACAGATGTATCACATGCGATTTCCCGATCCAATCTCATTTCTCTAAAAGCAAGCCAGACAAGGGGATTAAACCAATATATGATTTGATAGAACAATATCACGTAATTTGTCAACAAATCCTTGTTTTTATAGTGATTCAGTTCATGAAGAAAGATATACTCGTAATTTTTCAAACTAAGCCAGTTTTCATGCTGAGAAGGTAAGACGATATATGTTTGAAAAAGTCCGAATATCATTGGAGATTGGACTCTTTTCGAAATAACAATCTTTATTGATTTTTTAATCTGTAGTCTTTTCTTGCATTCTTCGAAAAGCACGAGAACTTCTTGATTGGAAAACGCAGAAGAATAATTCTTTATCCTTCTAATTGTGAGCCATCCACGAATCATATTAAAGGTAAATAAAAGCATCCCTGACAGCCATAAACCCATCACTCCCATATTAAGTAAGGACAGGTTCGGCCGATTGACCGATACAGAAAAGTCTTGTATCAGGTTTAGGCCCTGCATCATATCAGTTCTAGTTATTTCCACATTAGAGCTGGTTGCATTAGTCTGATATGTTTCCCCACCGCTAAAGAGAGAACTAAAATTATATAAATCAGTAGGTATGAATGGAAGTGTTAAAGCCATAAAAAGAAACATCCACAAATGATAGTACCATTTTGCTGTTAATTGTCTTCCAAACCATTTTCGTATAAGTAGAATAACAGTAACGGAAAATGAAGACACCAATAGACCTATTATAAAATGAGTTAAAAACATGTCCTTCAATACCACCTCTTTTGATTTTTAAATTTTAAAAAACAGGTATATAGCATATTTATAGTGTCTTGATGGTAAAAAAACAAGGAATTGACTTTACTTGATTACATATGTAATACTATACTACAGATTAATAAGACTACAAATGTAATCCGTTAAAACCCCTTGCATGAGGTTGTTTTTTCAATTCGTACATAAGAGTCTAATCAAATCATTAGGAGGTCTACATCATGAACAAAAGATAGGGTGCAAGAGTTAAAGATCTGGCTGCTATCCCAGGAGAATAAATAATAAATATTTTTTAGAAAGAGGTTGAATTTTAATGAAATCATTGAGCAACATTTTTAGTACTTCCACATTCAGAAAAATTGTGCCTGTACTATTTCTTTCATGTGCAACGCTTGTAGGTTGTTCCAACAATACCGATACTGAATTAACTAAACCCAAAAAACAAGAAACTGCCAATAATCATAATTTTGCTAAGCTTGAAGAGAAATTTGATGCTAAACTTGGTGTCTTTGCGTTGGATACTGGTACAAACCAAACAGTAACCTATCATCCAAATGAGCGTTTTGCTTATGCATCTACTCATAAGGCTCTAGCTGTAGGAGCACTTTTACAACAGAAATCAATAGAAGACCTTAATCAAAGAATTACCTATACACGTGAGGATCTTGTTAATTATAATCCGATTACAGAAAAGCATGTTGATACGGGGATGACTCTTAAGGAGCTTTCTGATGCTTCTATTCGATACAGTGACAATACTGCTGGAAACCTTATCCTTAAACAACTGGGGGGACCGACTGGATTTAAAAAAGCACTGGAGGAAATTGGAGATAATGTTACAAACCCTGAGCGAATTGAGCCAGATTTAAATGAAGTTAATCCTGGTGAAACTCATGATACGAGTACACCAAGAGCACTTGCTACTAGCCTTCAGGCTCTTACATTGGGAGATACACTTCCAACTGAGAAACGTGAACTTTTAATAGATATGATGAAGAGAAATACTACTGGAGAAGCGTTAATTCGTGCTGGAGTGCCGAAAGGTTGGGTAGTGGCTGATAAGACTGGAGCAGGATCATATGGTACGCGAAATGACATTGCGATCATTTGGCCATCAAAAGGAGACCCTATTGTTCTTGCTGTACTTTCAAGTCGTGATAAAAAAGATGCTGATTATAACGACGAGCTTATTGCTGAGGCAACAGAAGAAGTAATTAAGGCCCTTAAAGTCAAGAATAAATAGAAAATGATTGTACTAAAAAAGGTTACGTTAAGTAGCCTTTTTTAATGTTGATTCCTATAATATCCCACCCTTATCTTTCCCTTTTAAATATTGTCGAAAAAAGTCATATTTTTCAGAATTTCCCCTGATATCCTCTTGTAACCTCATTAATTTAATGCTAAAATCCGAATAGTTAAACAATAAATGGTAATAAAAGAATTTTTTTACACAAAAAAAGGAGATGGGAAATGCTACGTGTCAGTATTTAAAAGGTTATATATCATAGCTTAAAAAGGAGGAAGAAAACTATGAAAATGAAATGTAAAATAATAACGGCAACCGCTCTTGCAGCAACGTTAGCTACAGGTGCTTTACCATCTACATCAGTGCTTGCTGCAGAAAAAGAAGCTCCTATTCAGCAAGTAGAATCACAGATTAATATTCAACCGCTGGCACAGAATAATTTGGAGACAGCTATTAGTGCTGCGTTGTATGGTCCTGAAGTTAAAAAAATAAAGGTATTTGAACATGAATTTAATGTAAAAGAAATAGAAGTGGTAGATCGAGGTACAGAGGGGAAAGATGTATATGGACAAATTTCTCATCATTTAAGCCTTCGTCCAGACGATCAATTTTATTATAAATTTACAAAGAAAGATGGAAAGGTAACAGGTTTTGAATTTCATATTGATAGGGGGGGGTGGACACCAGTTATGGCTCCGCTTTTATCGATTGTTGCTGCGTATAATGGGATTCCCGTTAATCCAAATGATTTAAACAAACTTGGTCAAGAGCTTGGAGCACTTGTTGATGGAAGATGGGAATATGCAGCACAATCTATTGCCTCTGCAGTTGGCTTAAGTTTTAATGAGAAGTAGGTGTGCGTAAACAATATACTCTATATTAGGAGTTAAGTGTTTCAAAAAAAGGTTTTGTTAAGTCTTGCGGTGAGACATTGTTCATAAGTAGCCTTGTTATGGAAAATTATGAAGCGAATATATATAAATCTTTAGCACATCAGCCACATCCTTCGTATTTTTTAGCATCCTTACAATTCGATTGAACAAATTGGTTTGATTCCGGAGAGAAAAATTTCCCGCATGCTTTTCAATTTCAAATATATGATTACATAACCTTTAATTGTAATTAACTTAATTTTTTATCTGCTAAGAAACTTTGCAACAGAAAATTCTTAGTAGTTGCTGTAATTCATTGTACGTCGAAAAACAGAGGTCTGGTTTAAGACTTCTGTTTTTTTTGTATAAAGCATGAATAGTTTCGATTCCTTTTAAGGTATGTGAAGCATGACAAAGACTTTGAAACCCTGTGGATTTGAGAAAAATGTGGCTTTATATGTCTATGGTCCTGTCTATGAGATTTGTATATGTTTATTTTTCCTTCTCCACATTTGGTAGAGAAAATTTTCATATTCATGAACCTAGCGCATTATGGTTGTTGGGTGAACTGCAACACCACGTACTTTCAAAATTTCAGAGACGTCACGATAGCTTAAAGAAAAAAGAGAATAGTAGCTGACGGCTACCAAAATAATATCTTGCTGGATTTTTTTTCTTTAAATTTATAAACCTTTTTAAACTATTCGAAAACCTTGCAGTAATAATTAAAATATATTAAAAATTAATCTTTTTAAGCAGAAAAGTCCACTTTTTCTGGAATAGAAGCGATGTATATGGTGAAAAAACAGCAACTTATTTTACGGGACCAATCTGTATAAAATCAGGAGAGATATAATGAAGAAAATAAAAATGAAAAACATCTTAAAAGGTGGAATCCTTACTTGTTTTACACTAGCAAGTTTATGTACGACTTCTACAGTATTTGCTGATAGCCATCCAGGCTATTCCTATGAGTCCGATATAGGCTATCAAAATCCAACATGGATGTCAAAATTAGAAGATACAAAAAAAATAAGCGAAGTATCTATTCCAGGGACTCATGGTTCAATGGCTTTACATGGAGCAAGTTTAATTGATGAAAATTTGACAAGAAATCAAACAATGAACCTATCTCAGCAATTGAATGCGGGAATTCGTTATGTAGACATGCGCGTTAGACGTGTGAAGGATTCTTTTGTGATGCACCATGGAATTGTAAACCAAAAAGCAATGTTTGAGGATGTATTAAAAGAGACAATTCAATTTTTAAGAGATAATCCTAAAGAAACTATTTTAATGCGCTTAAAAGAAGAACATGATGCTGAAAGTGGTTCACTATCATTCGAGGAAATATTTAAAAGATATAAAGACAGTAATACTTCCTATTTCTGGGATCCGGATTCTGTACCATTTTCAGAAAGAAATAACCCAAAGATAGGAGATATCCGAGGGAAAATTGTAATATTACAAAACTTTACAGCATCTCAACAGTACGGTATTAATTACGAATATTTGAATACCCAAGATAAGTTTGAAGTTGGCAGTGGGCCAAACGGTATGTATGAAAAATGGAATGCGGTGAAAACCCACCTTCTAGATGCAAATAATAACTTTAAAAATGGTGTGATCTATCTCAATCATTTTAGTGGCACTGGTGGTGTGGCAGCATTAATTAATAATTCTTACCCTTGGTTTGTTGCAAGCGGAAAAGATGGTAGGGATACTGATAGTAATCCAAAGCTGATTCAAAAAAATGCAACAAATGATTGGGAGGATTTCCCCCGTGGCATTAATGGACAAGTATTTTATGGAGGAATGAATACACTGGGGACTGAGATAATAAAACAAGGTGGCATTAAGCATTCTGGTATCATTACAGCTGATTTTCCTGGACCAGGATTAATAGATAGTATTATTAGATTAAATGGTACATACTCGAGTGAAAAAGAAATATTAATTTCCCAAATTTCTTCTGAATCTAAGCCATTATCTGGACAAAAAAATCGATCAAGTCAAAACTTTAAGATTAATGATTTACCCATAGGAACAAAGGGCTTAAAATGGATTATCGAACCTACAGAAGAAGATAATTCTTCTAATATTTCCTTCAATGTTATGGTCGATGTTTCCCTAGGAAACGATCCTGTTCGTTGGGAAAATATTTCGAATGAATCTAGGACTGAAGCATATACAAATTCTAAATATTATATTGCAAACCCAAGTGGTGCAACTAACAAATTTACAGTAAAAATATACGCTATTACAAATTAAGGTTTTATTGTAAAATTTCTTACCTGGAACTGACTTATTAGTTGAAGATGACATTGAAACAGCAAAAAAACAAAGAGAAAAAAAGCGATGCAAGACATGGAAGAACACCCGAATTGGTACAATATAGAACATGTTTTGCCAAAGAAAAGCAAGGTATGCAATAGACGCACTTTCGGGGATTATAAAAATTTTTCTTGCAGGCGATGCTTACTTTTAGGACATGGAAGAAACCATGTTCATCGTAACAATTTGTGAAAATCAATTATATTAAAAAAACCCAGGTCCCAATCTAAGATTGAGACCTGGGTTTATCGATGGTAAGCAAATGCTTTTTTCATATTCAAGTATCTTAGGGCATACAGAGAACTTTCTAGCCGACAAAGGCCGACTTTTCTACTTTTCAAGTTAGGGGAAAGATAAAAACTTTGTCTCAGCTACCGGTGAGGATACACTGCTTTTTTGATCAAAGGCTCCATTTCTCTTGCTGTTTTTACTGAATGTCCTCTAGGGTATCTAGCCAAACAGTTATGTAGTTGTTTGTTAATCGATATCTTTCGATGGAGGCACTAATGGGATACGGCAAGCCCAAGACGTTTGTTGACTGGAATTTGAAGGAGACATCCTTGAATCCCTCGTTTTTTAAATATTCGATTATGGCTTCTTCTACCTCTTTGCTATCTAACTGAATAACGGGGCAGTTTAGCATTCCTGTATAGCGTTAATTATTAACTTTGAAAAAAATAGGGCTCCTCAGTAAGATATGAGTAAGACATCACTCTAATTCAAAACCTTAGGAGGAACCCTAATATGAATTTTAAAATGCAGGACAAACAAAATCAACTCATTGAACGAATTTCTGATCGACATCTCGTTGTTGGCGTGGATATCGCCCAACAATTTCACGTTGCTCGAGCTGTAAATTATCGAGGAATCGTGGTAGGTGATCCTCTTACTTTTGAAAATAACGAAGAAGGCTTTAACAGATTTCTAGAATGGATTAATAAACTAAAAGGTAAAAATAGCTTAGACACAACTATTGTCGGTATGGAACCTACAGGTCATTACTGGATTAATCTATCGAAATGGTTATCTAACGAAAAGATGGTTCTGGTGCAAAAATAATGATATAGAAACAAAGAATGGTAATATCCTGTTAACTTTGGGATTAAGCAGCTACTCCGAGCAACTTATGAATGAATTCAACCTCATTTTGGGCAGACTTTTCCCGTTGATGAGGTTGATCTTTTTTAACCATATGCATAGCTTCGATACCACTCAAAATATAGGTGGCTGTTCGAAACGATTTCAATCCCAACATGGAACGGACTCGCTTTTTTATAAAACGATGATCTTGTTCCACAATGTTGTTCAGATACCGTATTTGTCGTACTCGTATGCCTTCGGGCATACTTTTTTCTTCTTTTAACTCTTGAATCGCTACAGGATAAACGGGGTTCTTATCAACCGTAATCACACGTGGAGTTGTAGAATGGCAAGTAGCCAAGGCTTTCTTAAAAAAGTGCTTGGCTGCTTGTTTATCTCTTAATTCACTTAGATAAAAATCAATCGTATTCCCTTCTGAATCGACTGCACGATACAAATACATCCATTGTCCTTTTACTTTTATGTATGTTTCATCTACTCTCCACGAGTCATTGGTTTGCTTGAGATGGCGACGAATTCTCTTATCTAAATCAGGGCCATATTGATGTACCCAACGCATAATCGTTGTATGAGCCATTGATAGGCCACTTTCCTCCATCATTTCTACAAGATTACGAAAACTAAGGTTGTACCGTAGGTACCATCTGACAGTGAGAAGAATAATTTCTGGTTGATAATGTTTCCATTTAAATAAATTAACCTTAGACATACTAATCACACACCTTTTTTAGAGTAAAAGTATCAGTATGTCCAAGATTTTAGAGATCAATTTCAATTGCCTTGAAGTTTTTGCACCAGAACCAAGAAAAACACGTTTTATAAAATAATGAAGGAATATGAAGAGACAAAATAGCATCTTTCCTACATAGAATACTACTTTATCCCCAGTTGTAGGAACGCTGGCACTATCCCCCTACAATAAAATTGAATAATCATCGAATATTAATTATTCACTATAATCAACATTTTTGATAAGGTGGAACAACCATCAAAATAATATCTTGTATACATTGTATTTTCTATAATTATTATATAAAATTGGGTCTGCACCAAAAGAGTATTAATAAACATAAAATTTGTAAACCTTATTCATCATAAGGATTATCGTTTTATAAAAGGAGTGTATGATGAAAAAGTTTTTAAGGGGAATTCTAATCTTATTAGTAATATTTATAGGAATTATGTTGGGAAGCATAATTTTAAATAAAACATATCATACAGAGTTTAAGTCTTTAAATGAAACGGATCAAAACATGTTAAAAGAATTATCTACTATTTATAAGAGCTTCGAAGAATCGAGTGATAAACTTTGGGATGAAGATTATCATTTCGAAAAAAAGCCATTAGTTCTGATACGTAGTAATAAAGATCGGGGATTCTTTAGACAAGAAGCTTATGCAGTTAATGTAACGGGATTAGAAAATAGTATTTTTGCAAAAGAAATAAAAGTCCCAAATTCTTTGCATTTACCTAAAGTCTATCGCTTAACTCGTTTTGATTTTAGAACAATTTCTACCTGGATGCCTTGGAACTTTGGGACAATAAATATTAACGATATGGATGTATTTTATTTGAAATATTATCCTGAAATGTTTAGTAATCCAGATTTATATTTTGATTTTTCGTCTTTCTTATTACATGAGGCTTTTCATGCTTATAAACAAAAAGATTGGACATATGATGCAAATGGTGGAGAGTCTATTCACGAATATCCGATAAATAAAGAAAATTACGCGTTAATGGGATTAGAATTTAGGCTATTAGATAAAGCAATGATTGATACGAACCCAGAAAGTATCAATCAGGCATTATATGATTGGACAATTGTACGTAATTATCGCTATAAAAAATGGACTCAATTAATAGGAGAAACAAAAACTGAAGCAATAGAAGGTTCAGCACGATACTTAGAGTATCGTTATAGTAAGTTAACTGGTGGAAATCTTATGGTACTTGCAAAGAAACAGAAGCCATATCATGTTACTTTTATGGAGGCGTTCAACTTCATTGCTAATGGACAGGCAGAATCTCCAAGGTTTTTAGAGCGGAATATGAGATATGAGACTGGTTCAGCTCTTGAATTAAGCATGGATAAAGCAAATATTCCATGGAAAGAAGCTATTGAAGATAGTGCAACTAAACAAGGAAAGACACCATATGAAGTATTAAATACGTACTTTAATATAAATGAAACGTCCACAATTGAAAATAAAATAAAAGAAATTAAAGAGAACAATGACTATGAAACACTTTTAGAACAAGGAGAAAAACTGGTAAAAATAAGTAACAAGTAAAGAAAATATAAAATGAAAAAAGAATCTCCTTTAAAGAACTTATTGAAGGGGATTCTTTTTTCATTTTATAGGTTATATACACTACCAGAAAACTTGGTTTTGATAATTAATTTTGAACCTAACGTACAGGTAACTAATTAATTTGTGTCCAAAATGTGTCTAAACGTACAATTTTCTTTTTTTGATATGGTGACCCCCAGTAGGTCGGTATGTCATTTTGAATTACCCCCTTAATAAAAGGTATGACGTCAGTTAGTTAAAATGCTTATAGATTAGCTATATAGAAGTTTTTTACACACAAAAAACCAGTATCATTCATTTGTTCGTATGTTTTTAAATTAAAAAATGGTCAGTAACAGAAATACGCTCTGTTACTGGCCATTTACAAAAACTCTGTTAGCTTTTAAAATAATTCATTTATTTTTTCTAGGGTTAAATGCTCGATTAGAAATTTCAGGAACACCCTAAAACCATCGTCTTCCACCAACTCAATACAAAATGCACATTAAGTAATTTAAAAAACACCCAATTTAATGGATGCAAAGATACAGACAGTTAAGGACCTTAACTTCATTTATTGAATTGATACCTCGTCATAGAAAAGCTCAAATGCATTACTACTCATTTTCATTTGAAAAACTCGTAACCCTTTGCTTCTGGCAATATCTATTACAGTTTTTCTATTTTCTTCACTAATTTTCGCCCCTAAATATATCGCTGTAGGCTTTACCGCATCTAAATTAAAACTTTAAGACATGCAAAAAAGTAGTAAAATTATTTGTTTATTTATTCTTGTTTCCTGTCTAAAAGTTAGTCTATAATTTAATGTATAAAAGATTTAAGACTTATAGACAAAGGATGATACATATTGTTAATTGGTTATGCGAGGGTTTCAACTACTGGCCAAGATTTAGAAACACAAAAGGAAATTTTGGAAAATGAAGGGTGTAAAAAGCTTTTTGTTGAAAAAGTAACCGGAACAAGTACAAAACAAAGAGCCCAACTTTATGAAGCTATTGAATTTGCACGAGAAGGAGATACATTAGTAGTAACTAAAATAGATCGTTTAGCTCGTTCTATTATGGACTTAAATAAGATCGTTCATGAATTAGCTGAAAAAGGGGTTAATGTAAGATTTGTAAAAGAAGATATGAAGTTTGATGGTTCAAACGAAGGAAACAGCTTACAAACACTTCTTTTTAATATTTTAGGTTCATTCGCACAATTTGAACGTGATCTTATTGTAGAAAGAACAACAGAAGGCCGGGAGAGAGCAAAAAAGCAGGGGAAACATATGGGAAGACCAGGGCAAGATGAAAAGACTTTAAAACGGGCTATCAAGTTATATAATGAACGTGAAACTAACGGAATGAGTGTAAATGACATAGTAAAAGCTACAGGAGTTCCACGTTCCACGTTATATGCAAAAATTAGGGAATAGGTTTGCTATGGCAGCCCTTTTCTTATGGAACTAAAGGGGCAGTTTACTTAAATAAAGTATAAAATCAATGTGTTACTATTACTTATGGTTTTAATTTTTCAAGAAGAAAGGATAGTTATATATGGATAATGCAATAATTACTTTTATTTTTACATTTTTAGTTGTCTTAATTATTAACTTTATAGGACAAAGGTTAATAGTTAATAAAGAAAAAGTCCTTGATGGGAGAACTTTAGTAACTTTGTTAGCCCAAGGTTTGATAATAACAATTATTTTAAGTGTTATGGATTTGAGTCAATATTTTGGACACAAAAAAGTTAAATCTTAAGCTGTATTTGTAATTTGATCTTCAATGGATTGTGGAGTTTTATATCCTAAGCTACTGTGAATTCTTTTTCGGTTATACCAACCTTCAATAAATTGGAATATCGCTAATTTAGCTGTTTGGTAGTCTAGATACTGTACGTGGTTGACTTCTTCCTTCTTTAATATCGCATGAAAAGATTCAATACAGGCATTATCGTACGGGCAACCCTTCTGGCTAAAGGATTGCTTAATATGATGATTCTGGGTATGTTGAGTAAACTCACTACTTGTATATTGTGAGCCAAGATCCGTATGAAGAACTAAGCCCTCCGAGGGCTTTTGTGAAGAGTGAGCGTTATCGAAAGCTTTTATGACCAGTTCTGTCGTCATAGAACGTGAAAAGGAATACCCTACTATTTTCTTAGAATGAAGATCCAATACAGAAGCTAAATAACACCATCCGTCTTTTAACGTGTGGATATACGTAATATCAGCTACCCATTTCTCATTAATGGTCTGGGTAGTAAAGTCTCGTTTAAGCAAATTATCTAACTGAATAACCTTTTCTTTTGATGGATAAGGACGGTATTTTTTCTTCGTGATAGAACGAATACTCGCCTTGCTCATTAGGCGTTGAACACGCTTTAGACTTAGGGAAAATCCTTTGGTTAATAAGATTTTATGTATCTTGGGAGCACCATAACGTCCCTTGCTCTCTAGGTAGATGAGATAAATTTTCTTCGTTAGCTCTTTGTTTTCCTGTTCGCGATTGGATACGACAAGTTGAAGAGACTGATAATGGCTGCTTCTTGGGATTTCTAGTATTTCACACATCTTCTGTACGGGATATTGTTTCTTGTGTTCCTCAATAAATTCGGTAAGATCTGTCTCAGTTACTTTTTCGCGAATATGGCCATAGCCTTTTTTAAGATTTCAACTTCTTGCTTTAACCGAAGGTTTTCCTTCTGTATGGCAGCTAATTCCTTTGGAGTCATAGACTCTTCCCCTAAACCGATAGGGGTAAATTCTTTAACCCATTTATAAATGGTAACTTCTGATACGCCATATTCGCTGCTTAATTCTTTGACCGAATTACCCGAGTGATAAAGATCTACAATAGTCTTCTTGAATTCATTATTATATTTTTTCCCTGTATTCTTACGTTCCAAGACGGACACATCCTCTCAAAAATCATTGTAAGGACTTAACTAAAATGTGTCCATGAAACTATACTAACTCCAGTTATTTAAGGCTATTCAGCTAACGGGTGCGTTAGCTGAATATCAGAGTTGTCTTTTAAGGCAGCTTTTTCTTTATGGAACTAAACCAGCTAATAGTTAGTCAACATTTTTCAATGAAAACTTAAAATATTTCATGCTATACTAAATTTGTGCATGCTAAATAACCTTCCAATGAACTATATTTGGAAAGTTTTGTGCTATTTAGTTATACTTTTAAACTAGGTTAGATCTTGGAAAGTCGAGTTATTTTGTAATAGTGCATAAATCCATTGTAGAAGCTTATTGGCACATGCTATCACAGCTACTTTAAAGGGCTTTCCTTCTTCACGTTTCTTATCATAGAACTCTCGTAATCTTTTGTTCCGAGGGATGATTTCATCTGTCGTTTTCTTCTTGCGACAATCACGAATGGCACAACGAACTGCCATATATAAGGCATGGCGTAGTCTACCAGAACCTCTTTTGGTAATCCGATTTACTGAGCCTTTAAATTTACCTGATTCAAAGATACTTGGATCAATTCCGGCAAATGCCACTAGTTTTTTAGGGTGATTAAACCGATCAATCTCTCCAATTTCAGAAATAATCGTTGTAGCGATTTTTTCACCGATACCAGGGATGGATTGGATAATCTTATATTCTTCAATTTCTTTTGCCAAAGCATTTATCTCTTCTTCCAATTTGGATAGGTGCTTTTGGTATTCTAGAAGCATTTTTATATACATCTCTAGGCTTAAAATGTGACTCTGATATAAAGTTCTCTGAAAAGGATTTCGAGCTGAGGCAGCCATAAGTTTCTCTGCCTGTGTATTCGCCCACTTTCTAGAACGACTTGGACAAAGTTCATTAATCCTATTTGCTACAGTTTCTTCATCGACTGCTGATATGTCTTCAGAAGTAGGGAATTCTAATAGAGTAAGCAAAGAAACAACCGAATACAAATCTCCAAAAACCCCTCTATATTCAGGAAATACTTGATCAAGAACAGCCTGAAACTGTAGTTTTGTTTGTACATAGATACCTGTTATATTTGCATGTTGTCTTGAAAGATTACGAAGATTTAAGAGTTGTATCCCTCGTTTTTTATAAGGCTCTAAATCCTCTTTATAGTACAGCTCGCAGAGGTGACGTGCATCGATTAAATCTGTCTTTACTTTCCGTAAACTAGAGCTCTTCGCACGATAAGAAATGAGTGGGTTAACGATAATTAATAAGTAACCTCTCTCCTCAAAATACTGTACAACGGGCGTATGATAATGCCCAGTAGACTCTAAAACGACCGGAGGTCGAATTCCTGTTACGTTTTCTATCTCTCTAAGATATTGGTGTAAGCTCTCTAGTCCTTCAATGGTATGTGCTACTTTAAAACTTCTTTTATAAGGCTTCTTCTTCTCCAAGAATGCTTGAACCTGACTTTCACCTTTCGCTACATCCAGACCAACTACTGGATTCATTTATTATCTCCTCCTAAAGAATATTGCCGGTACCCCTAAATCCTTCTTGTAGTATCATAGCTTCGCTTGTTATACGAGATCTAGTCCCAACCAGCCAAATCATGTTTCTACAAGTAGGGGGCGAACTGTTTAGTTGACGGGGTCCAAGCCCCACGGGCAGGAACGTTCTACCCCGGCTACCGTTATCATATATCGATAAAAAAATTGTTCAACCAGAAATAACTGGCTGACCTTTATAATACGAAGGGGCAGGATAGTTCAAGAGTGCTGTTTGATTTTTGTTCAACAATTGGGCAGATTTTGAGGAAGCTCTTTGCGGGAATTTTATATTTACATATTATGTTAACGTCATGTAATATAGATATAATAATAAATGCGATGAAGAGAAGAGTAGATAAGATCAATTCTTTCTAGAGAGCTCCGTTTGGTGGAAAGGAGTAAGGATGATTTATTGAATCAAGCCTCTGAGTATCATATTGGAACCTTTTTGGTGATGGTGTGACGGGAGCTCCCGTTATAGAGCTAAGGTATAGAATTTTTGTACCTGATAAGATTAATATGGCGACATATTAATAAACTGGGGTGGCACCACGATTATAAAATCTCGTCCCCAAGACATTGGTCTTGGGGGTGGGATTTTTTTGTTTTGTACCTGGGTTATTTAAATACACGAATAAAGCAAATATTTGTTTCTTGCAGGTAGGATCTTTACTTGATAAGAAAGGAGAGTGGTAAGAATGGTTTTGAAGAAAAAACTTGCGTCCTGGAAATATCCATCAATCTTATTACTTGGAATTGGAGTCTCAAATGTGGGTGAATGGATTTATTTTATATCTCTTAATTTAATCGTTTTGGATATGACAGGCTCACCTCTTGCAGTATCAGGACTTTATATCGTCAAACCCTTGGCTACTTTATTTACGAATTTTTGGGCTGGGAGTATTATTGACCGATTAAACAAGCGAAAACTAATGGTTTTTCTTGATATATTCCGAGCTATATTTATAGCTTTATTACCTTTTATGTCATCCATTGCCCTAATTTATTTAGTTGTATTTATTATAAATATGGCGAGTTCCATGTTTGGTCCAACTTCAATGACTTATATTACAAAATTAATTCCTCAAGAACAAAGAAAAAAATTTAATTCCCTTCATAGTCTAGTTACTTCAGGAGCATTTTTAATAGGGCCAGCAGTTTCAGGGTTATTGTTTTTTATTGGAACTCCAATACTTGCAATTTTTACAAATGCAATAGCATTATTTATTTCAGGAATGGTTACGTTACTAATGCCTGATATAGAAAAACAAACAGTGGTATCATCAACAAATAATATGCTATCAATGGAAACAATAAAAAAGGATTGGTATGCTGTAGTTGAATTTAGTCGCCGATCTAGTTACATTATGATGATTTACTTTTTGTTTAGTTGTGTAATGGTAATTATGACGAGTGCCGTAGATTCGCTTGAAGCAGCTTTTGCCAAAGAGGTACTATTTTTGTCAGACAGTGAGTATGGTTTTTTGGTCACCATTGCTGGGGCAGGTATTGTAGTTGGAGCTTTAATTAACTCCTTAATAATTAAAAAACTACAAACCTCATTATTAATTGGTGTGGGATCAGTACTAGTCTCAACTGGGTATATTATTTATGCCTTTTCAAGTTCGTTTATCCTTGCAGCAGTCGGGTTTTTTATCCTTGCCTTTTTTATCGCTTATGCTAATACAGGCTTTCTTACATTTTATCAAAACAATATACCAGTTGAAGTTATGGGGCGTATTGGGAGTGCTTATAGCTTAATTCAAGCGATTTTAGTTATAACGGCAACTAGCATTATGGGAGTTGTAGCTCAAATTACTTCGATTCAGACAGTTGTGGTTTTAGGTGTTTTAGTAATGATGATATTATCCATAACGTTGTGTATATTTACCTTATTACCTTCAAAAAGACAATTATACGAAACTGAATCTGCTGGAACAATGGGTTTTTAACCAAAAATCATTGAAGTGCTTTTCTTCAATAAGACTATGCAAAGATCTTCCACAATCGGGCGCGATTCTTGAGAATCGCTTTTCTTAATGAACTAACGGGTGCGTTAGCGCCATAAGAAGGCCGCCAATTGGCGGCCTTTTGAACGTATGATTCTTAGCATTATCATACATTCAAATTCAAGTGGAAAAGTATGATACAATCAAGGCTTTTGAATGTTATGATTAAGAAAATCTGGTGGCAGATGTTATGGCATAGAAGGAATTAATTGCAGAGTCTATGAAAAAAAAATGAGGTGAAGAAAAATGGTTGCAAAAACAGAAGAAGATATTAATGGTTTGAAGGAAATTGGCAAAATTGTTGCCTCCATTAGAGATGAATTGGTACAAAGAACAATTCCTGGCATAACGACCAAAGAACTTGACGATATAGCCGGAGAGCTTTTAGTGAAAGCAGGTGCAGTTTCAGCCCCAAAAGGTGAATATGATTTTCCTGGCTATACTTGCATTAGTGTTAATGAAGAAGTGGCACATGGCATTCCGGGTCCTCGGGTTATTCATGAAGGAGATTTAGTAAATATAGATGTTTCTGGTTCCAAAAACGGTTATTTCGCAGATACAGGAATCTCGTTTGTAGTAGGCGAAGGAGAAGCAGTATTAACCAAAATATGCGACGTTGCTAAAAAGGCATTTGAAGCAGGTCTTAAGAAAGCAAAACCCGGTTCCAAAAAAAGTAGAATCGGAAAAGCAGTATTCGAAACAGCGAGACAGCATGGATTCACTGTTATCAAAAACCTTACAGGACATGGTGTTGGACGTAGAATACACGAAGCACCTGACCATATTTGTAATTATTATGATCCATGGGATAATGAAATATTAAAGGAAGGGATGGTTATCGCATTCGAACCATTTATCTCAACCTTTGAAGAAGAAGCATTACAAAAAGAAGACGGTTGGACCTATGCCACAGAAAAAAGCTATGTAGCACAATTGGAACATACGATTATCCTTACTAAAAATGGTCCAATTATTGTCACACTTTAATTCAAACATACGCGAAAAAGAAAAATATATGGAGTTCGCTTACTAACGGATGCGTTAGCGCCATAAGAAGGCCGCCAATTGGCGGCCTTTTGAATGTGCGATTCTTTATATTATCGTACATTCAAGTTAAATAAAAAATACTCAACTCTTTATCGAAAAATATAGTCCTTTCTAGTTGATAACTGTGCTAATTTCACTATAATTCCACAGATGTACAAGCATTCTCTAAAAAAAAGAATTAAATATAGAGTGAACAAGCTCAAACACCTTTGTAAAGAAAGGAGGAATCCTTTGTGGGAAAAGAGAAGAACAAGAAATGTAATTGTGAAAAAAAAGAAGAAAAGAAGCCGAAACCCCCAAAACCACCCTGTCCACCTGAATATAAATGCTTTCCTAAGCCATTTTGCGATATTGAAATCGTTTGTACAAAAACTTGTGGAAATATACATTTAAATCATGATGTTCGCGATTTGAACATTTGGAAAAAAGGATTGGATGAAAAAACGATTGTCACTGCATCCTTTTTCAATAGCTCCTCTAGTTCAGTTTCCCTTCGAGTTGTTGTGATTCGTATGGGGAAAATTCCTGTTGTACTTAATATCCCAAAAGGAAACTCACTTTCGGCAACTGTAGAAGATGCTGTTTCTATAATTGTATCTCATGAAGGAGAAGGAACAGTTGATGGGACATACTGTTTGGAAATATGTTTTCCTTTTCGCGACAAAAAATTCTTCTTCAACTAACGGTGTGTTAGCGCCATAAAAAGCCGCCAATTGGCGGCCTTTTAAATGTAAGATCATTTTAATAATCATACGTTCTAACGAAAGTGAAAAAATACAAAGTTTCCTATCCTAAAAAGAAGAATACCTTATAAAAAGGGTTTGTACTTTTTATTAACAAAGGAGAGACCAAAAGTTGACGAACAACCTTAATTTTTGTGGGCCACTGGGAAAATGTTGTTCAGGAGAAATTCAAGGGCCAAGTGTAACTGCTAATTCTATGTTTGCCTCTAATACAGTAGGTACTGTGATTTCGGTAGCTCTCGGAGGAGCTACCAGTATTCCCCTTCCCAATAATCAAAACTTAGATAGTTTTGTAACTAATGGTGCAAACACCATTTTCACTGTCCCAGTAACCGGCCGTTACTACATTACCTATCAAATTAATACAACAGCTGCACTCGGACTAGGAGCTGGTTCAAGAATTTTACTAAATGGTACTACTCCAATTCCAGGTTCTATATTAAGACCAGTTATAAGCGTTTCAACCTTTAATAATGATGTCATTGTAAACCTAACTGCTGGTGACACAATTTCATTGCAATTATCTAGCAGTATACTCTTAGTAGCTACTCTCTTATCAGCAGGAGGATCAACAGGTGCATCCCTAACAATTATTAGAGTAGAGTAAAGGGATAATATTTGAAGTACTAATACACTTTTGAACTCTTAAATAACAAAAAACAGGTATTATCAACATTATATGGCACTGAATTTATTCTAAATATAAATTAGGAGGGAGATTAATATTGATGCAATTCGGGAATTGTTGTAATGGTCTATTAGGGAGTGTAAATGATGCAGTGTGTTTTACTGTTGATTTAAGTAATACAGCTGGGGTAGCTTTAGAGCTTTGGAATGATGCTACCCCTTTTATTATAAATGGAACAATTGTAGTAGAAAACAACGGAATTATCGGAGCTTCACCAACGGCTGCTCTCTCTGTAAATGGAACTCCAGTTGGTGGATTTATAGTCACAGCAGGTCAAGTCAAATCTATTACTATGAACAATATAAATTCGATTGGACTCATCGGATCAGGTACAGGAACAGCAAGTATCAGAGTTTCATTTTCCTTAAATTATAAATTTTAATTGGAATTTAGAAAAAATTATAAAAAGTGTCATACCATTGTTGAAAAAAGAAGGTGTTTCTGGAAGAAAGGACCTTGAAAAACAGTTCTATATTTTAGGGTAAAAAGAAGCTAGAGTGCCTGAATTTAAAGGTCAGATTCAAGCACAAGAAAAAGGACTCGACTTATGGAGGGCCTTTCGTTTTTATGGATGGAAGGTGGATCTCAGTATACAAGCAGCCAGATGTGATCGATTTATGTAAACTATAGGTTTAAAGTGAAATATCACTTTTCTATCCCATTAATACGGGCCTTCATAATCAATGAAGGCCCGTATTAAATACTATATCCTATTTGGAATTCTGAAAATTAATTCTTTAAATAACCCATGTTAATAATATTGAAATTACTAAACTTTGAATCATAATCATACATTCAAAGTTGAAGTGAAAAAGTACCCTTAATGAACTAAACCAGCTAATAGTTAGTCAACATTTTTCAATGAAAACTTAAAATATTTCATGCTATACTAAATTTGTGCATGCTAAATAACCTTCCAATGAACTATATTTGGAAAGTTTTGTGCTATTTAGTTATACTTTTAAACTAGGTTAGATCTTGGAAAGTCGAGTTATTTTGTAATAGTGCATAAATCCATTGTAGAAGCTTATTGGCACATGCTATCACAGCTACTTTAAAGGGCTTTCCTTCTTCACGTTTCTTATCATAGAACTCTCGTAATCTTTTGTTCCGAGGGATGATTTCATCTGTCGTTTTCTTCTTGCGACAATCACGAATGGCACAACGAACTGCCATATATAAGGCATGGCGTAGTCTACCAGAACCTCTTTTGGTAATCCGATTTACTGAGCCTTTAAATTTACCTGATTCAAAGATACTTGGATCAATTCCGGCAAATGCCACTAGTTTTTTAGGGTGATTAAAC
The DNA here is from genome assembly GCF_031345095.1 of Peribacillus sp. R9-11. Lineage (NCBI taxonomy): Bacteria > Bacillati > Bacillota > Bacilli > Caryophanales > Bacillaceae > Peribacillus > Peribacillus sp. R9-11. The sequence goes on from NZ_CP133764.1 coordinate 253,418, forward strand.
CGATCAATCTCTCCAATTTCAGAAATAATCGTTGTAGCGATTTTTTCACCGATACCAGGGATGGATTGGATAATCTTATATTCTTCAATTTCTTTTGCCAAAGCATTTATCTCTTCTTCCAATTTGGATAGGTGCTTTTGGTATTCTAGAAGCATTTTTATATACATCTCTAGGCTTAAAATGTGACTCTGATATAAAGTTCTCTGAAAAGGATTTCGAGCTGAGGCAGCCATAAGTTTCTCTGCCTGTGTATTCGCCCACTTTCTAGAACGACTTGGACAAAGTTCATTAATCCTATTTGCTACAGTTTCTTCATCGACTGCTGATATGTCTTCAGAAGTAGGGAATTCTAATAGAGTAAGCAAAGAAACAACCGAATACAAATCTCCAAAAACCCCTCTATATTCAGGAAATACTTGATCAAGAACAGCCTGAAACTGTAGTTTTGTTTGTACATAGATACCTGTTATATTTGCATGTTGTCTTGAAAGATTACGAAGATTTAAGAGTTGTATCCCTCGTTTTTTATAAGGCTCTAAATCCTCTTTATAGTACAGCTCGCAGAGGTGACGTGCATCGATTAAATCTGTCTTTACTTTCCGTAAACTAGAGCTCTTCGCACGATAAGAAATGAGTGGGTTAACGATAATTAATAAGTAACCTCTCTCCTCAAAATACTGTACAACGGGCGTATGATAATGCCCAGTAGACTCTAAAACGACCGGAGGTCGAATTCCTGTTACGTTTTCTATCTCTCTAAGATATTGGTGTAAGCTCTCTAGTCCTTCAATGGTATGTGCTACTTTAAAACTTCTTTTATAAGGCTTCTTCTTCTCCAAGAATGCTTGAACCTGACTTTCACCTTTCGCTACATCCAGACCAACTACTGGATTCATTTATTATCTCCTCCTAAAGAATATTGCCGGTACCCCTAAATCCTTCTTGTAGTATCATAGCTTCGCTTGTTATACGAGATCTAGTCCCAACCAGCCTAATCATGTTTCTACAAGTAGGGGGCGAACTGTTTAGTTGACGGGGTCCAAGCCCCACGGGCAGGAACGTTCTACCCCGGCTACCGTTATCATATATCGATAAAAAAATTGTTCAACCAGAAATAACTGGCTGACCTTTATAATACGAAGGGGCAGGATAGTTGCATAAGCGTAGTGTATTCGAACTGTGACGTATTGCAGGATAATTTCATGTCTATTTCCCTATTTATTAACAAGTTCAAGAGAAAACATTTTAATAATTACACAATTGTAATATAATCCTAAAATAGAAATTAGTTACCTAAAAAGGAGTATTCAAAATGTGCGAAATAAAAATGTATAGGGAGTTAGAATTAAATATAAAGAACCTAAGAAAATTACTTATAGAAACTGGTGTTAAGAAAGGTCTAAATCATCAGGAAACACTTAAATATAGTGAAAAGCTAGACAAGTTGATTCTTAAGCAATCCCTAATAAGTAATTATTAAATACTTAAAGATTTACCAAACCCAGCAATCAATGATCTTTATCGAACGAATTAACATTTTCATTTCCCCTTTATGTCGCAGTTTGTATCTGATGTGTAACATAATCCCTTTAAGGTCAATATATTATTACGAGCAAGGCAAATTAGTCACCACATGCATCTCCACCAGCCGGCCTTGCTCTTTACTTCATTTCATATTCGAACTGTGAAATAAGAATGTTGTGTTTTTTTTTAGTTTTTAGGAAAACTAATTAAAATTGATTTAATACAACAACAGGAGGTAACAATATTGAAAAAATTAATAACTACATTAATCATCTTTAGCTTTATAGCCACTGTAGTATCTTCAAATGCAGCAGCAGCGTCAGACGAGCTATTTAAAACTCCTATCATAAAGCAAACTGATCAATGGAAAATCGAAATAAAAAAGGGTAAAGAGACGAAAAAAACTAATAAGAATGTGTTTAAATCATATAACGTTGTTATCACCAATATTGGTAAAGAGCTAGATAAAGTTGAATTTAATACTTACAGGAATGAACCAAATACTGAAACAAAATACGGATTAAGTATAAACGACCATCAATATGAGAAATTTAAAAAGGGACAAGCCTTTGAATTTTCAAATTTCCCTATATCGGTTAAATCCAATGAACTTCAATTTGAAATAAGTTGGCACGGAAAACCACACAGCAAAGAAGTTCAGGGCAGAAAATACAAGGAGACGTTTACTTTCACGCCTACTAAATAAGAGAAATGAAGGGCCGGGATACTTGGGTGCCCTTTTTTACCGCACAGTTTGTGTCAACTCTACAATAAGTCTTTATAGAACTAACAGGTGCGTTAGTTCATTAAGAAGAATAAGTAAAAAAAGTCGATTCCTTAACGTAGAGGAGATCGACTTTTTAGGTTAATTGTCACACAGATTATGTACGCCAAATAAGCGCGTGATGTCCGAGAAAATGGAATGGAAATAAACAAGAGTTGCAGCTTGTTTTACCGAAGCAGCAACTCTTTGTTTTATAAGATGGGATATAGGAAATCCCATACATTTTAACTCATTATTTTAATGGTTGTCCTTCAAATGCGTTAACATTTAAAGGTGAAGAAAGGAATTCTTTAGCTTTACCAACAAACGAGGTGAAGTGCTCACTTGAATTATGGCTTGCAACCGCCAGATGATCTTGCCAAACTTCAACCATTGTAAATTCATTGTCTTTTTCTGTAGCTTTGTGAAGAGTGTAAGAAACATTTCCACTTTCCGCTCTTGAAGCTACGATTAGCGGTTGAATCTCCTCTAGAAATGCATCTTGTTTTGCTGGATTAATATTGAATACGGCATGAATGATAATCATTAAACGTCATCCTCTCTTTTGTTAAGCATAATAAACTTAATATATAATTAAAGTAAAAATAACATACTCGATTGAAATTTAATGAATGGATTCTTTATTACATTACTTCCATTGTGCGACTTTATCAATTGGAAGACGAACTGATTGATGGCCATTATCTGCTGCTTTACCGATTGAAATTAGCATAACTGGTACGTATCGATCTTTATCTAATCCAAAAGCTTCTGCAATCTGGTCTTTTTCATAGCCCCCGATTGGATTTGTATCATAGCCATAAGCACGAGCCGCAAGCATTAGTTGCATGGATACAAGACCACCATCAACTAGAACGACCTCTTTCATCTCTTCACTAGTGATTTTTTCGAAATATCCAGCAAATGAGGCTAATATGTTTTCTTTTACTTCTAAAGGCATAAGCCCTAAATCTACAGCTTTACCGTAGATTTCTTCGCCGTTATCAAAATTGTTCATATCACCAAATACGGCAATTACTGCGGAAGATGTTTCGACTTGATTTTGGTTAAAGCGAGCAAGAGGTGCAAGTGTTGCTTTTCCCTCAGGACTATCAATTACAAGGAAACGCCATGGTTGCATATTAACTGAAGAAGGAGCAAGTGTCGCTAAGGTAAGTATTTCCTCCATTTCTTCCCTACTGATTTTTACGGATTTGTCGTAATTTTTTATGGAGCGGCGTCCAGTGACAATTTCTTTGAAATCATTTGTTAATTGTGCTGTAGTAGTCATAGTTGATAGTCTCCTCTTTTTAACTTTAGTAGTTTAATTTATAGTTATTCTCATTTCAAATTGTAACGAATCAAGTGTTAGACTTGGCTTATATTTTTTTGAATGCGTGTCAGCATATCTGTTAACTCTTGACGTTCTTCTTCTTTGAAATCTTTAAGCATCAAAGTGACAAAACGAGCCTTTTCAGCTTGGTAGAGAATAATCTGTTTGCGACCATGATCTGAAAGACAGACAAGAGTAAATCGATTATCCTCCGGATCTTTGCGTCTTAAAATCATTCCAGTCGCTTCAAGTTGTTTTAAATGCCGGGTAATCGCTGCACTGTCAATGTTAACCTCTTTTTGAAGTGCTGTTTGACTAATTTCATCAACTTTATAAAGCTGACATAAGATATCATGTCTTGATTGACTAATGCCCGTACAACTTTCAAATTTTGAACTTATCTGTTTGTTAAGGCAGTTCATTATATATAAAATAAAAGATTCATTAGAACATGAATTCGTCAAGAAACACCCTCTTTTCATACGTTAGACAAAATAATTGATAGCTCAATAGTTGATGTGTCAATTAATATACTATACCCTAAATAATAAAGCAAGTATTTTAGTACTGCAACTTTTGCTTAACCAGAAGCTGCTCATCAATTATTGGAAGAAGATGGTTATAGATGGTGGTAAAAGAAAGATTATGATTATACTTTGAATCCATTACGCTATAGGTGAAATACTCAAGGAGGATTAATGATGAAGGTCGGATTAATTGGATTAGGAAAAATGGGGCTAAACTTAGGAAAGAACTTAATTGACCATAAACATGATGTAGTAGCATTTGATCTAAATACAAATGCTGTTGAAGAAATAAAGAAATACGGGGCTGAAGGTACATCTAGCTTACAAGATCTTGTTCAATCCACAATGGAATTGAATACGGAATGATGGCTTCGATTGGAGAAGGATTTGAAGTATTAGAAAAGATGACCCCTGTACAATGATATGATCCCCTTTTAGTAGACAGAAAAAAGAAAGCACATTAATCTGTCTATATATGGAGGGGATTTTTCTATGGGTAATATTAAAGGAACGTTTGATAAAGCGTTCAAAACACTTCCCACCAATACAATAACCTATTTGAAAAAATATAAAATGCAATCCAGTATGTCAAGAAAGGGAAACTGCTGGGATAACGCTTGTATGGAGAATTTCTTCAGCCACTTTAAATCGGAGTGTTTCTATATGAACTCCTTCGGTACCTCTGAAGAGGTTCGAGGTGCTGTAAGTATGTATATTCGATTCTATAACCATCATCGCTTCCAGAAAAAATTAAACACCCTGAGTCCATATCAATATAGAACTCAGGTTGCTTAATTGGTCTTTTTTATTTCTGTCTATTTGACAGAGGTCACTCCACAACAGAGATCATCTTCTTTAGGCTGCCTAATCCTTTTTTTAAAAATGTCCTTTACAAAGGGTACACTTTACAACTAGGTTCCTACTTCTTATCCAATATAGACAAGAAGAGTCGATCACTTCTCAAATTAAGGATTAGTTGACCATAATCCTGAAGTCTTTACTAGGACTCTTGGATGAAGCTTTAACCCGGCTACAAGCAGCTCTGCTAAATCCTCTGATTGCATAACATTTTCAGGATTTCCACTAATAAGATTGGTTTCAATGGCCAAATCAGTTGCAACTGTACTTGGTGTTAAAGCCGTTACACGGATATTATGCTTTCTTACCTCTAGCATGAGTGATTCCGTTAGTCCTAAAACAGCAAATTTAGAAGCGCTGTAAGCACTTGTAACAGGTGCTCCTTTTTGGCCCGCAGTTGAGGACATATTCACAATATCTCCTGATTTTCTTTCAATCATATCAGGTAAAACGGCTCTTGTTACATTATATACACCCATCAAGTTTACTCGGATGATGTTTTCCCATTCTTCAGGAGTTAAATCAAGAAAACCGCCAAATTTAGCTATACCTGCATTGTTGACTAAAATATCAATAGAACCTAGGTCTGATTTGATGTGTTCAACAGCTTGATGAACTGCTTCAAGATCGGCTACATCTGCTGTTGCTGCTGAAACGTTCACATCATATTGCTCTAGTTCCGCGGTTACCTTTTCAAGATTTGACATCGTTAATCCAATCAATCCTAAATGAACTCCTTCTTTTGCTAAAGCAATCGCAGTAGCACGCCCGATTCCTCTGCCTGCCCCAGTAATTAAAGCAGTTTTTCCTTTTAATGAAATCATGCTATCATTCCTTATTAAAAAATTTTAGAATAATTGTTAATAATAACAAAATAATGTTTTAAAGACTAACCAAAAGACCGCAAAGTTTCTTTAGTATGTTTGCGGTCTTTTGGTTATTACATTCTTAGGACTATGTTTTATTCAAGATTGGCATGTCTGCCATACATCTTATTGGTATCTAATCCCTTTTTCTCCATGAATCTCAAGATGACGGCATCATAAAAAAGTAAAAGGGTCTGCTCAAATAATGAGCCCATTGGTTGGATGGTTTTATAATCGCCCTCTGATTGGTCTTTCGGGGATCCAGGCAATTTAATGGTGATATCTGCTAACTGTCCAATAGTGGAATTAGGGAAAATCGTGACAGTTGCAATTTTACCACCAATGCTTTTTGCTTTTTCAGCCATGGAGACTAAGCTTTTTGTTTCCCCGGATCCGGATCCGATGATTAAGATATCCTCTTTTTCAAAGTTGGGAGTTACAGTTTCACCGATTACATAAGAATCAATTCCCATATGCATCATCCGCATGGCGAAGGATTTGGCCATGAATCCTGATCTGCCTGCACCGGCGACAAAAACCTTTTTCGATTCAAGTATCCCGTTGACGAGTTTTTCAGCTTCTTCATCTGCGATTAAGTCAGCTGAATGATTAAGCTCTTTTAAGATTTCTGCTAAATATTGAGTCGTCTGCATCTTAGGATTAACCTGCTGTAACCGTTTGTTCTTTGATCATTTGTTGCATTTTGGCAGCAGCAGCTTTTTTATCAGCTTGTCCAGTAATCCCGCCGCCTACAATGACAAGGTCTGGATTTACTTTAATGACTTCTGGAAGTGTTTCTAATTTAATGCCGCCTGCGATGGCCGTTTTAGCATTTTTAACCACACTTTTGATGGTTTGTAGATCTTCAAAAGAATTTTTTCCGACTGCTTGAAGATCGTAGCCCGTGTGAACACAAATATAATCCACGCCCATAGTATCCACTTCTTTAGCACGTCCAGCAAGGTCTTTTACCGCAATCATATCGACAAGGACTTTTTTACCCTGTTTTTTCGCTTCTTCTACAGCACCTTTAATCGACATATCTTCAGCCGTTCCAAGAATAGTGATGATATCAGCACCTGCTTCGGAAGCTTTCATCACTTCATATCCAGCAGCATCCATAATTTTCAGGTCTGCTAATACTTTTAAGTTAGGGAATGCTTCTTTTACTGCCTTTACAGCATGGAGACCTTCGTTGATCACAACCGGTGTTCCGATTTCTACGATATCAATATGCTCCTCTACTTCTTTTACCAATTCGATTGCTTCTGGAATGTTGACTAAATCTAATGCTAATTGTAATTCCATCTATGTTTCACTCCTCATAATTTATTAAGTTTGTTGCACAGTAGTAATAATGCCCATTGTTCACTTTCGTTGCTCCTGGCAACTGTAACCAATGCTCTTGCTAACAATGGTACAGTGTTAGTATAATGTGTATATTAAAAGTATGAAAGTACGCACTTTATTTTTACATAGTGTTAAAAAGTATACTATGTGTTATTCTATATAGAAATGGAGGTGAAACAAATGTCACGTATGCAGGACAAAATGTTTAACTGTGAAAAAGAATTAACGCTTTATGTTATTGGCGGTAAATGGAAAATGCTGATTTTGTGGCATTTAGGAAAAGAGGGAACGAAGCGATTTGGTGAGCTGAAGGCTCTTATGCCGGGCATTACTCAACGAATGCTTGTTAACCAATTACGCGAGCTAGAAGAAGACCTCATTGTTGAACGAAAAGTCTATCCTGTTGTTCCTCCAAAAGTAGAATATTCATTGACCGAACAAGGAAAAAGCTTAATGCCAATACTCGATTCCATGTATGAATGGGGTAAAAACTATATGGAGAATGTGATGGATACTCCTGCCAATAAAAGTGCGTCTATTAAATAGCAATCATTCTAAAAAGAGGGGATTAAAAACCACAAGTAGACTTTTAATAAGTCAAGACTTGTGGTCTTTTTATTTGCAATGATCCAGTTCATAAAGGAAATAAAGGAGTACATTCTGGAAAAAGGTAAATAATATTCCTGTGTTGTAAAGGATTTTAGCTGAACTGTTTTATAGTAAGGAATCAAGAATAATACATATTTTCAGGTGAGATGATGAAAAAAATTGTTGAGTATGTTTTTTTAACTTTGGGGGCGTCAATCGTTGCTATGTTATTAGAAACGATGTTAGCACCAAACGGGCTAGTAGATGGTGGTGTAACAGCGTTATCGATTATGGCCAATGCTTTATGGGGAATCCCGATTTATGTTGTATTTTTGGGCTTAAATATTCCTATCTTAATTTTTACAGCTAAAGAAGTGGGTAAAACCTTTGTCATTAGAACTCTATATGCAAATATTATTACTACCGTTGGTTTAGTACTATTTAAATCGATTCCTCCTATTACTAAATCTGAAGTATTAATTGTTTTATACGGTGGGGTAATCTTAGGAGTTGGGATAGGAATCGTTGTAAAATTTGGCGGTGCAATAGATGGCACTGAAATGCTGTCGATTTGGTTTAACCAACACTATCGATTTCAGATTGCCTCATTTTTATTAGTCGTAAATGCTTTCATATTTACGATTGCGGCGGTTGTCTATACATTGGAACAGGCCATGCTTTCTCTGGCTGTTTTTTATATAGTGACGAAAATAATGATTAATTATGTTTTAGATGGATTAAATCATGGGAAATCTGTCATGATCATTTCAGAAAAACCTGATGAAGTTGGAGATAGCATTATCAGTCATTTAAATATCAGCATCACATTTTTATATGGAGAAGGCGGTTTTTTTAAGGGAAAGAAGGTTATTTATTGTATTACGAACAGGTTTCTTTTTTCCAAATTAAAAAGTGTCGTTTTAGCAGCAGATCCATCAGCTATTATGGAGGCGTCCTATGTTTGTGAAACATCTGGTATAGATAGGTCGCTTATACTACCGAAAGCAAATCCTTCTAAATAATAAAGCTTAATATTTGCTTATATTAATTAGCCTCATGTTGATACATGTGTATATCGCCCGTTATAAACCAATTCGCAAAGCTTTGATAAATGACTGTGCAAACGACAAGGGCAAAGAGTCAGCAGTAAGCAAAACATTACAAAGAGTCGTGAACCCAAGGATATTCCATTATTTATCATGAGTCGATAAAACTATTATTTAAATAATGACTCCAAGGCAATTTTGAAAGATCTTCGTAAATAACGAAGATCTTTTTATTTTAAATCCTCTAATTGAAAATCTCACAACCCCATATGGTATATAAAAGTATACTAAGTATATTTTTAAACATTATATAATAAAAAAGTGCGTACTTTTAATTATTTGTTGTAGATATTATACTAACATCAATGCAGCAACCAATCTTTTTTAAGCGGCAATTGTTAAGATGAAAAGGGACTTATACCATTAGGCCTTTTAACAGGGGAATGAAGAATTCTCCTTTATATTTTGAAAATAAGATCGGACTTAAGATAAATCTAATCTTTCTCAACTGTAACAACATCCAATACAGTTGTTAGGTGGAAGTTATACGCATTATTCAAGATAGATCGTCTATTAATGAATGCAGAAAGGAATGAAACGAAGAGGGTAAGGAAAAAAGCAAAACATCGAAAAGTTTGCGAAAGATGTTTAACGATCACTACAAATGATTAATAATGTCCTCAATGTGGCTATGACCATTTCCGGAAATTCATTTTCATGGTGCAAGTTGGGTGAAATAATCAAGTGTATAAAGCGGATGCAGGGTAGCGAAAGTCTGCAATCATTTAGATCGTAAAAAATTTGATGTGCCTTATATGGTTACCATAACCAACAATTATCAAGTATTAGAGTAGGTACCTACCTTTTCTATTGCAAAGTGTTTTGAAAAATGGAGGAATGAAAAGTGGATTCTATGACCTTTGTTTTGTTTGGAGCAACGGGTGATTTGGCCAAAAGAAAAATTTATCCGGCTCTTTTTAATTTGTTTTTAGATAAAAAGATGCCCCAGTCATTTTCAATTATTGGGTTAGGCAGGAGAGAACTATCGGATGGTACATTTCAAACAAATGTAGAACATTCATTAAGAACATTTTCTAGACGCTTTATCGAAGATAAAGCTAAATTAAAAGAATTTATCGACGCGTTTCGTTACAGCCAATTAGATGTAACGGATGTGAAAGGGTATCAAGAACTGCTTAATTTGGTTCAGAGGCGTGAACGGGAGTTAAATATTCCTGAAAATCGATTATTCTATCTGTCTGTTGCACCCGAGTTTTTCGATGTAATCGCCTCTAATATTAAAGAAAGCGGATTGGGAACGACCAATGGATGGAAACGCCTGATTATTGAAAAGCCGTTTGGGCATGATATGGTTTCCGCCCAAGATTTAAATCAAAGGCTACGCAAATCTTTTAGCGAAGAGGAAATTTACCGGATAGACCATTATCTTGGCAAAACAATGGTTCAAAACCTCGAAGCATTGGCATTTACCAATCCTGTGCTTCAATCCTTATGGAATAATCAGCACATAGCCAATATACAAATAACGGCTAGTGAAACGGTTGGAGTAGAAGATAGAGCGGGCTACTATGATCAAGCCGGAGCCATCCGGGATATGTTCCAGAATCATATGCTGCAAATGTTGATGATGATGGCCATGCATTTACCAAAAACGACAAGTGCGGCAGATATCCGGAATGAAAAGAGAAAGGTGATGGAATCATTGCGGCCTTTGCAGAAAGAGGATGTCGGTTCTCAAGTTGTCCGTGGCCAATATAGTGCCGGAGAAATGAATCATGAGCCAGTGGTTGGATACAGGGAGGAACCTGGGGTTGATTCTTCCTCTGTCAATGATACTTTTGTTGCCGCCCGTTTATGGATTGATAATGATTTTTGGGGAGGAGTTCCTTTCTATATCCGTACAGGAAAGAGAATGAAGGAAAAGTCGACTCGTATCGTCATAGAGTTTAAAAATCCAGTGAAGGAATTGTATGGATCCGATCAACAAACGGAACCAAATCTATTAATTGTCAATATCAATCCCAATGAAGGGATATCGTTACAATTGAATAGTAAGAATCCGCTAAAAAACGGGAAAATTGAGCCTATTTCAATTGACTTCTCAACAGGAGCAAAAGACATACCCGAAGCTTATGAACTCTTAATCTTTGATGCATTACGCGGTGACTCGACATTCTTTGCCCACTGGAATGAAGTGGAATTATCGTGGAATTGGGTGCAGCCAGTTTTAGAAGCGTTTGAGGAAAACACAGTCCCCTTACATTTGTATCGTTCAGGTTCGATGGGGCCGGGTGCTTCGGATGAACTTTTAAAAGAGGACGGGTTTTATTGGTGGGAATACCAAGGGTCTAAGTATGAGATGATTTCAAAAGATCAATCAGTAAAAGTATTAAAAATACGTTAACAACACGAATAGTACAGGAGGACAAGAGGATGCAAGTTGGATTAATCGGGTTAGGGAAAATGGGGATAAACTTAGGGAAAAATCTAATTGACCACAACTACGAAGTAGCCGCCTTCGATTTAAATGTTAATGCTGTAGAAGAAATCAGTAAGTACGGTGCTATAGAAACATCGAGTTTTAAGGAACTTATTAAAATCCTGGACGGCCCTAGAATTATCTGGATCATGGTTCCGCACGCTGTTGTCGATTCAGTTATAAATGAGATCACTCCATACTTGAGTAAAGGCGATATCATAATCGAAGCTGGTAATTCTCATTATAAGGACTCCATTCGCCGCTACGGCCAGCTAAAGCAAGTTGGTGTAAGCTTTATGGATGTTGGTACATCCGGGGGAATGGAAGGAGCGCGTAACGGAGCTTGTTACATGGTCGGCGGGGATTCAGAAGTTTGGAGTATGGTTGAACCCATATTTCGAGACACAACGGTTGAAAAAGGATATTTATATGCTGGTCCAGCAGGCAGCGGCCATTTCTTAAAAATGGTCCACAACGGAATCGAGTATGGGATGATGGCTGCGATTGGCGAAGGATTTGAAGTACTGGAGAAAAGTGAGTTTGATTTTGACTATGAAAAAGTGGCAAGAGTATGGAATAACGGTTCAGTCATTCGTTCATGGCTAATCGACTTAACAGAACGTGCATTTTCTAAAGATGCAAACTTAGAACAAATCAAAGGAACCATGCATTCTTCAGGAGAAGGAAAGTGGACAGTGGAAACGGCCTTGGATCTGCAGGCAGCCACTCCAGTGATTGCCATGTCTCTTTTGATGCGCTACCGTTCTTTAGATCATGACACCTTTACAGGGAAAGTGGTTGCTGCCCTTCGGAACGAGTTTGGTGGACATGCAGTTGAAAAAAGCGATTAGGTTAATGTGGGATGGATTTTAGTAAAAAAGATTATTATATATTAAAACAATCCGCAAGGTGAAAAAGGGAGTGAAGTCATGAACGTAATGGATGCAAAAATCATTAGTACCCAATATGGTTTGGAGACGTATTTAGACGTTGTAAAAAGTGTTGATGTAAGAGAACTACATTATCCTACAGAGACAGAACCCTTTTTTGAAATCACAGTAGGGATAGAGTATTTTCTTTTAAAAGAAGAAAGATATTATGACAGTAGAAAGAATTATTTTCGCATCCGTATGGATTCCGATTTTGGTTCCGTAACGCTCGTAGAAACAAAAACGGAAAGTTTATTTGCAGTGAAAAATACAGGCGAGAAAGACGCAACAAAGAAACTTGTTGGAGAATGGCTTATAAAGACCCGGGCTTTCAAACAAGTTATAAATGAACTGATTGTTCAAAAGAAAATGGAAGACGTTCAAACAGAGGGGGATATTCAAGCAGTATTAGGAACCATAAGGTTCTTGGAGAAATTACTCGAAATCGAAGCAGAAGATATAGTAAGGACCATTGTTGAGGGAGAACCTGAATTTGTTCATTAGTAACATTTAAGATGATGGGAAACACTTATGACGTACTCAATTTTAAAAAAATGGATAAGGGAACCTTAAAGTTGCTAATTTCACCACAGAAAAGGAGAATTTACACATATGAATCGATTTACTTTTCCGAGAGATGTTTATTTTGGAGAAGGATCCTTAGAAGTTTTAAAAACCCTTGAAGGGAAAAAAGCGACGGTTGTTATTGGCGGTCAATCGATAAAAAAATCCGGTTATCTCGATAAAATCCAAACTTATTTACGAGAGGCAGGCATTGAGACGCAACTAATCGAAGGTGTTGAAAACGATCCATCTATTACAACCGCTCAAAACGGCGGCAAGAAGATGGAAGAATTCCAGCCGGATTGGATCATTGCTGCCGGCGGCGGATCTCCGCTTGATGCGGCTAAGTTGATGTGGATTTTTTATGAAAACCCCGAACTGCCATTTGACCAAATCAAGGCTCCAAATGTACTGCCAACATTGCGTGAAAAAGCTCGCTTTATTGCCATTTCAACTACTAGCGGAACAGGCAGTGATGTATCTCCATTCTCCGTTATTACGGACTATGATAAGGGAGTGAAGTATCCGGTTTTTGGATATGAAATTACGCCTGACATTGCAATCGTTGATCCTGAACTGACGTATTCCATGCCTGCTTCGATTGTAGCCTATACGGGGATGGATGCATTGACACATGGCATTGAGGCATATGTATCCATCCTGCACAACTCTTTTACTGATCCGCTGGCCATGCAGTCGATTAGGCAAGTGGTAGAAAATATTGAAAAATCCGCAGTAGGTGACAAACAGGCAAGGGCAGAAATGCATTATGCCTAGGCCATAGCCGGCATGGCCTTTTCCAATGGATTTTTAGGAATTGTCCACAGCTTAGCCCATAAGAGCGGAGCCATTTTTGAAATTCCGCACGGTACAGCAAATGCACTCTACTTGCCATATGTGATTGATTATAATAGAAAGGTGGAAAGCTCAAGATATGCGGATATTGCAAGGATGCTTGGTTTAACCGGAAATACGGATGACGAATTGATTGACTCGTTAACAGACCTCATCCGTCGTTTAAACAAATCTTTGAATCTGCCATTAACACTAAAGGAATTTGGTGTGGGAGAAGCAGAATTTGAAAAACACCTGAACCAGATGGCAGCAGGAGCTGTTGAGGATCCTTGTACTCCATCCAATCCACGAGAAGTATCGGTGGAGGATATGAAAAAAATCTATATTGCGGCTTACAACGGAGATAAAATCAACTTCTAATGAAGATAATCAGAACATGGTACGGAAATGAATATTTTTACTTCTGTTCTATGATTTTAAGGAGGTTAATGAACATGAGTAAAAAAATCGCTACGCTTATAACAAACCTATTTGAAGATGTGGAGTACACTGAACCAGTACAAGCCTTTAAAGAAGCTGGTCATGAAGTTATCACGATTGACAAACAATCAGGGAACGAAGTAACTGGTAAAAAAGGCACAACCGTAAAAATTGATAAATCCATTGATGATGTTCATCCTGCAGACTTTGATGCGTTGCTTATCCCTGGTGGATTCTCTCCCGATTTATTGCGTGAAGACGATCGTTTTGGGGAATTTGCAAAAGTATTTATCCAAGACGAAAAACCCGTTTTTGCCATTTGTCATGGACCACAAGTGTTAATCGATACAGACCTTTTAAAAGGTGTCGACATCACTGGCTATAAATCCATTCGCAACGATTTGAAAAATGCTGGTGCAAATTATAAAGACGAAGAAGTTGTCATCAGCAAAAATATTGTAACAAGTCGAGAACCAAAAGATATTCCAGCATTCAATCGTGAATCACTAAAACTTTTAGCTAAATAACAATGGTGATGTAAAAACTTAAATATATCTAACTTGCGGATTCTTTAATCAGAATCCGCAAGCTGGTTAAACAAACGTATGAATAAAGGAGGAATTACGTTGTCATTAAAAGGAAAAAGAGTGGTTGTTTTAGGAGGTACATCTGGTATTGGTTTAGCCGCTGCTAAGGCGTTTATCGATGAATCCGCTCAAGTCATTATTGCTAGCCGTTCTGCTTCAAAATTATCTGACGCAAAAGTGAAGCTTGGTGGTAACGTAGAGGGCTATGAAATCGACTTTCGCAGCGAGGAAAAGGTTGCTGACTTTTTCAAGAAGGTTGGAAAATTTGATCACCTAGTGGTTACTGCAGGTGAAGGCGCAATGGGTCACTTTAGCGAACTGCCTGTTGCAACAGTAAGAGAGGCTTTTGATAGTAAGTTCTGGGGGCAGTATATTTCGGTTCGTGCTGCTCTTCCATACTTGAATAATGAAAGTTCTATTACATTAACTTCTGGTGTATATGGTGTGCGTCCTCCTCAAGGTGCAACGACTCTAGCTTCCATTAATTCAGCAATCGGTGGATTAGTACGAGGACTTTCAGTAGACCTGGCACCTATCAGAGTAAACGTGGTATCCCCTGGTATCGTTGACACTCCTCTTTACGGCGGAATTCAAGAAGATGAAAGACAAATTATGTACCATGGGATTGCTAAGCAATTACCTGTTGGACGTGTTGCTCAACCTAAAGATATAGCTGAAACCTATGTTTACCTAGCGAAAAATGGGTTTACAACTGGCACATCGGTTCTTATCGATGGAGGAGCTCATCTGATCTAATCCATTGATATCAAAGTCGATTGATAAATTGATTTAGAATAGAAGTGGTGAGGTTGACTCAAAGTGTCAGACACTTACAGACCATCCTCACTTTCTTTGTTTTTTTGCACAGACGGAAGCAGTAATGGCCATATCATGCAATAAAGAATGGCTTTGTTGGTTACGGAAATTCTAAATATATGCTTAGTTTTTCGAAGAGACGTTAACATTCTACTTCTATGATACCCAAATACATAAAAGAAAGGGTCGAGCCTAATGGATGAAAAGAAAAGAGCGGAAATTAAAAATGCATTAGCCAAACACGTGGTAACCCTACCTGACGGCACTTCTTTACCTAGTTTAGGACAAGGAACATGGTACATGGGGGAAAATCCCCAAGTGAGAGACAAAGAAATAAAAGCCTTGCAGCTCGGCGTAGAATTGGGCATGACACTTATTGACACTGCTGAAATGTACGGAAATGGCGATTCTGAACGCTTAGTTGGCGAAGCCATTAAAGGACGCAGAAATGAAGTCTTTTTAGTCTCAAAAGTGTATCCCCATCATGCAGGTTTAGATATGATTTCAAAAGCATGTGAAAACAGCTTAAAACGACTCGGAACAGACCACTTGGACTTATATCTTCTCCACTGGAGAGGACATGTTCCTTTAGAGGAAACAATTGAAGGAATGGAAAAACTACGTGAAGAAGGGAAAATTTTAAGATGGGGCGTCTCTAATTTTGACACGGTTGATATGGAAGAGCTATGGAACACCACAAATGGAAAAAATTGTGTAACAAACCAAGTGCTATACCATTTAGGTTCAAGAGGAATCGACTTCGATCTCTTACCATGGCAGCGTGAACATAACATGCCAATCATGGCCTACAGTCCCCTTGCTCAAGGAGGCTCTTTAATAAGACAGCTTTTAAACGATCCAGCTATTCATGATATTGCTGTCAAATACAATGTCCAACCATTACGAATCGCTCTTGCTTGGACCATCCGTTCGAATAACGTCATCTCTATTCCAAAAGCGGTTCAAGATGAACATGTTTTAGCAAATGCTGAAGCAGCAACAATTGAGTTTACTGAAGAAGATCTCAGTAGAATTGATCAAGTATTTCCTAAACCTACTAGGAAAATGCCATTGGATATTATTTGAAAATTCACTTTAAAGAGGGAATATTGTTGGAGTTGCTGACAATCTAATAAGAATTTCAAAAAAACTGTGTAGAATTTATTCCATACAGTTTTTTTTATCGGGGAAATTTAATATCCTTATCGAATTATTCTCGCATCAAAACCCTTTTTAGTTAGTTTTTGTTTAATGTTAATCGTTAAAAAGAGAAAAGGGACATACAAATATATAAAATAGAAGCCGACAGATGAGTATAAATCAGCTAATCGTTCTATCTGTTTATGGCTCTCTAATACATTAGAGAACAAAAAGAATAAAAAGAGGCAAATGAATAAGCTGATACGTTGTTTGATATTTACTAAATTTTTGAGTCCGCCGCAGACTGCCCATAGATGCCCGCTAATATGAGGCAATACGACAAGGAACCATAAGGAAACGACAATATATTCGACTCTTTCTATGAAAGGCATTTCCGCAATTTTAAGTAAAGTTAAGGTCGGCCAAATCGTATGTTTGAGATGCTCTTCATTAAAGAAAACAAAAGTAATGATTGTTATGGAAGGGTATAGAAGATTGTAAACAAAACCCCGAAACGGGCCCATTTTTTTGATTTTTCAGGGTTCTTGATAAATGGATAGAACATGAGTAGAGTCTCAAAGCCAAGAAACTGAAACACCATCGTATTATTTTAGATGATCCTAATATTTCCTTAACCGAGTGATTAAAAAGAGGCAGTAAATGATTGAATTGGGCAAATTTTAAGGAAAAGAATAAAAGGGGAAACAGAAAAACAAAAGGTATAACTGTTCTCCAGAAACACACCACGGTAATCACACGAAACCCAATGGAAGCAATGTAATAAAGAAGGAATAGAAAAATCACGCTTTTATTTACCATGTCTTCATTAAAGGAAACATCCAAACTTGAACAACCTCAATATAAACACGTAAAACAATCAATGCCACTACAAGAAAATAGATGATGATAAAAACGTTTAATAACCCGCCAATCCATTTCCCAAAGCAAAATTGATGGATATAAATGATATCGTTATTAGCAATTGTAAGAAGCGATATGTCATCCAAACTAAAACATGAATGCTTATACTTGATAATAGGACGGAAATCCATGCATCGTAACCGGCACTCTTTATAATATCTCTTTGAAAACCCATGATTCCCACACCAATAATATTAGAGTAAATCAGAAATAAAACGAAAAAAGGAGATACTAAAAATCGTTCATCTGTTAAAGTGTGCACCTTATTCCTCTCCTCTTCAAAAATGAAATCCATACTCCCCGACACCTGTTTGTATAATATTCACCTTTGTATTGACTGTAGTTTTGAGATGGGGATACATATCCTGAAACCGGCTATAATTCCACTTTCTTGATTTTGCTCTAACCATGTCTCCAAACCCGATTGGATCTACTTGGTATTCTTGAAACAACTTCATTAAAATGTTTATTCTAAAGATTTTCCATTTTTAGGATATCTTTATTTGCGGTTACATTAAGCCAAGGCGGGACATCTTTTATCTGAGTATTCATCGTTAAATCGATAGATATTTTCGGAACTTGAGCGGTTTGACTAATTGTATAATGAGCTTTTGCATCCAGATTCATCATAATCATATGCCCTTTCATTCCTTCGTCATGCATAGCCGGTTTTGCTAAAGGAACGGGTCATGGCCCTTTTGTCAATAAATCCAGTACTTCGTGCTTTCTTTGAAATCTTACGAATAAGCTAACTTTCGTAAATAACCATGTCAATCTATTAAATTTACGCCGCTAGTTGTTCAAGAGGGAAGAAGATCACCATACCAATAAAAGCTCGTAGCAGAAATTAAAAAAGTAAATGAAAATACCTCTATCATAGAGTAAAAATATACGTGAATAGGCAAGATATTTATGCAGTTAATTTATTTGAGGGAGTGTTAATTATGGCTGATATGAAAATAAATGTGAATGCTATTTGGGATGGTGGGGTAACAGGGAATGGAACCCTTAAAGCGGAGTATCTTGATACAAAAATCGCTATTCCAACATCATTAGGAGGTAGTGGTAACGGAGCAAATCCAAAAGAGGTTCTCGTTGCTTCTGTAACAACTTGTTATGCAGCAACACTAACATTTGTGCTTGAAAGCAGAAAACTTCCTGTGGCGAAACTTATAGTGAACTCTGAGGCAAGTATATCTGATAATGAGTTTAAAATTATCCATTATCCTCACATCGTTTTATCTGCTGGCGCGACAGAAGAACAAATTCAATCTGCACAAAGAGCGACAGAAGCAGCAGATAAAGGGTGCGATGTCGGAAATATATTGAAAAAAGCAGATGTTAAAATTGAAGTTCAAGGTAAAGTTTCTGTGAAATGATATGATTCACTCAAAGATGTAGCAGTTAATTTTTAGAATTTTCAAATATAACGGTTCTTTTAAAATTAAGGCGGCGGTTCTGCTGACTTTCTTATGTGAGGAAATAGCTAAAATTGAGCATGAAGAATTAGTAGTAAACATTCAACTTTTAATACTATTACTACCCTCATGATAAAAACTGGAAAATTAAAGGTGCGGGAGAATCAATGATGCAGGAAAACAATATGTTCCAAAGCAAAGGTCCTCAAAAACAGATTGATCTGCATCAGGAGCTGACTTTTACGAGTCATTTAAACCATATCTCGAAGACGACAAAACAATCATCACAAGCCCACATAAAATCTTTGGTCCAGAATCGAATGATTTAGTTTTACAACTTCGTAAACGTGGCATTAACACGGTTATTATTGGAGGAATGAATACAAACCTATGTGTTGACTCCCATATGCGTGAATTAGTAGAACAAGAATTCAAAGTTTATATCGTGAGTGATGCAACAGCTGCTCCTGGTAAAGATGCATTCAATGCATGAATTGTAAACTTTGGATTCGTTCAAGTGGTGTTTGGACAACTCAAGAAGCCATCGAGAAATTAAACTCTTAATTCGGTTACGGTAAACGCTCCAAATAGTTGAAGTCGGATATCATCCTGTTTAAGTTGATATCCGACTTTTTGTTATTCGAAGAATAACACATTAAATAAAGTACACTATATAACAAAATTAGATAAATATTGAGGGTATTAGGTATGCCAATTGAAAGGGAAAATTCAATTACATTTGGTGGGAAACCTGTAACTCTTATCATTCAAGAATTAAAAGTTGGAGACATAGATCCTGATTTCATTGCACTTTCAGAAAATTTACAGCCATATTCATTGAATGACGACAAAGGAAGTGTTCATTTGATTAGTGTGATCGCTTCTATAGATGCAGCTGCAGGTATTTGCGATATGCAAACTCGGAGCTTTAATGAGGAAGTTGCAAAAATGGATAACGTAGAATTTCTCTCTGTAAGCGTAGATTTACCATTTGCTTTATCTCGCTGGCGTAAAGCAGCCGGTCTTGAGAAAGTGAAGATGCTGTCTGACCACCGTGAACTTTCCTTTGGTGAAGCCCTTGGCGTAGCGATGAAAGAACTTCGTTTGTTAGCGCGTGCAATCATTGTTCTTGATAAAGACAATAAAGTAACATATGTGGAATACGTAACTGAAGCGACAAACCATCCGGATTATGCCAAAGCAGTCGTAGCAGTGAAAAATGCGGCAGATCAATAATCACTTTTTTGTTCAAATTTATTGATCTTCCACAATCGAGGCATTATCTACAGTATGGAAAAAAGCCCAATTTCTCAATTTAATGATGAGAAATTGGGCTTTTTAATATTGGTATTTCCTTAACGTTGTAAATTCGCGTTTTGCTGGTGGTACCCCATCGCCATCAAGCTAAGGTGAATTTGTATCATCATAATGAAAAAAACGCTATTCTTTTTGTAGAAATATACAGGAAGGATGGCGTTTTCTATGAGTTTTTCTGTTTCAGACGAAATGAATCTCTTTTCTCAAGAACTTCAATTAGCTAAAGAAGTTGGTTTTGTTCAACGTACAAGTAAATATCAAGCACAAGAATTATTTGCTTTTCACCCAGGTTTACGATCATAAGGCCCGCCTCCATTCCTATGAAATATTGGCAGAAATTACTCAGCTAAAATAGGTCAAAACTGGCCGATCCTTATGGCAAGCTTTTAATGTATCTCTATAAATTTTTTTGTATAGAATATAAAAATGTGCCTGTCAAAGAAATTTTTGTAGTCTATGTTATCCATTTGTTAAATAGCAAAATCCTTTAACAAACTTGATGTAAACAAAAGGAGAAAAAGAGATGAATCCAAAATATGAAGCTGCTTTTAAACCATTTATCTTCCGTTCTGGAGTTGAAATAAAGAACCGTATTACAATGGCACCCATATCTACACAAGAGCTCATGAAAATGGTGAAGTATCAGACGAAGAAGTTGCGTATTATCAAGAACGTGCCGGTGGTGTAGGAGCGGTAATCACCGCATGCACATACGTCACCAGGAATGGAAAAGGATTCCCGGGTGTATTTGGTGCAGATTCCGATTACCTTATCCCTAGTTTAAGACGTGTGGCGACAGTTATACAGGAAAAAGGTTCAAAGGCGATTTTACAAATTTTATGGGGTGGCAGAATGTGCCCGCCTGAAGAATTGCTCGATCGTCAACCAATTGCTCCGAGTGCGGTAGCAGCGGAACGGGACGATACCCTGGTACCTCGGGAAATGACAGCAGACGAAATCGATGAAATTATTAAAGCATTTGGTGAAGCAACCAGAAGAGCAATCGAAGCTGGGTATGATGGAGTTGAAATCCATGGTGCCAATACGTATTTGATTCAGCAGTTCTTTTCTCCACACTCAAATCGCAGAACTGACAAGTTGGGTGGAACGCTGGAAAAACGTATGTCCTTCCCGCTTGCTGTAGTTGACGCTGTTAAAAAAGCAGTTTTAGACCATGCAACAAAACCTTTTATCATCGGCTATCGGTTATGGCCTGAAGAAAGAGAGAATCCTGGCATCACCATGGAAGAAACGTTGGAATTGGTGGACAAGTTAGCGGACCAGGACCTGGATTATCTCCATAATTCTGTCGGCGGCTTTTGGAACGGATCAATCCGTGATGATAACAATCAGACATCCCGAGTTGTTATGATCCATGAGCGTGTGCCGCCCATAGAAAGGATTGGATCTAAAGTGAACCTGGGATTAAAAGATAAAACGGCACTCGTGACAGGCGGCAGTAGAGGTATTGGAAAAGCAATTGCCGTCGCGTTTGCCAAGGAAGGCACCAATGTTGTAATTTGTGGCTGTGGTAAAGAAGCATTAAAAGAAGCAGCAGCGGAAAATGAAAAGCTGGGAGGCAATAGGTTTTAATTTTTGAAGAAAATAATTATATAAACAGCTCCATGTATGAAGTGAACCCAAAAAGTTAGACACTTTATTTACTTAGGCTGCCTTGAGGGCATGAACCCGGTAATCTACTGGGCTCATGCCTTTTAATTTTACCTTGATTCGTTGATGATTGTAGTAATAGATTATTCTAGTTCTTGTTTGAAATTCTCCATGCTTTCAAATTCTTGAAGATAGAGTAATTCGGATTTTAATAAGCCAAAGAAGTTTTCAATGACCGCATTATCGAGACAATTTCCTTTGCGGGACATGCTTTGTGTAGGGGATAAACCTACATTTCTTTCTTGAGCAATGGATTTATAGGATTTTTTCCCTTCTAAGTACTCTAAAACTACATTTGATTTTTCGTCTATCGTATATTTAGTCAAAAAACTGCACCTCCAATTGTTAGATGTTGTCTAACAATTGGGGTGCAGTTCAGTATCATGGTGCTCTTTGAAGTGGAAACTCTACAGTTCATCATTTACTTCAGAAAATATACAATTTTCAGATCCTTTGTGAAATAAGGAATTAAAAACGGCAGAACTTATAATTTGCCCAATAACCACTGAAATCAAGAAAGGATATCCAGGCTTTTCATTATCCATTTTTATTAGATAAACCTTCATTTTTAGTATTCCGCCCGAGCTTTCTATAAATTGTGCTTCTATGAATGCCAAGTTTTTTAGCAGCCGCTGTAACATTGCCATTTGCCTCATTAAGTACCATAAGAATCATATGCAATTCTTGCTGCTTTAAAGAGGTTGGATATTTCACTGATTCTTCGTGGGATGAGGAAGGATTAGTAAGTATTAATGGCTGTTCTATATTATTCAATTTTTGATGTGAATGATCTGTCGATGAATAATTTATTAACCTTTTAGATAGTCCGATTTCTTTTGGGAAATCACTGTTTGTGATTACATTGCCATTTGCCTTTATGGCCACTTTGTAGGCAAAATTCCTTAATTCACGTACATTCCCAGGCCATTCATACTGCTCTAAGACAAACAAGTCTTGGTCTCCTATTTTAAGTGGTGGTCTCCTAATTTCTTCACAGGTTGTTGTCAAAAAATGATTTAATAGTAAGGGGACATCCCCTGTTCTTTCGCGCAGTGGGGGGACTTGCAAGGAGAGGATATTAAGCCTGTAGTAAAGGTCTGTACGAAAAGTGCCTTCCTCGCAGGCTTTTTTTAAATTACAATTTGTTGCGGCAATTACCCGTACATTTAATTTTATCGGTTCTCTTCCACCCATTCGCACAATTTCTCCTTCTTCAAGCACGCGCAAAAACATGGTCTGTATATCTAGTGGCATCTCGCCAACTTCATCTAAAAAAATTGTTCCTCCTTCAGCCTGTTGGAATTTTCCGGCACGGCCACCTTTTATACTTCCTGTAAAAGTGCCTTCCTCATAACCGAATAATTCGCTTGCTGCGAGTTCTTTTGGAATTGCCCCGCAATTAACAGCTACAAAAGCAGCTTCAGATCGATGACTATAAGCGTGTATTGATTGGGCGAATAACTCTTTACCAGTACCGCTCTCTCCCTCAATTAAAACGGGTAAATCCAGATTGGCCATTGTATGCGCCTCATCGATAACAGATTGGAATTCCGGAGATTTCCCAATCATATTTATGAAGGAGTACTTTGTACTAAATCTCGTTTTATTTAAAGGTTTGACTTTTGAAATCGCATGTATCATAAAACCAATAGGGAATCCTTGATGATAGAAAGGGACTGACTCAAAAATCCAGCCGTCTTTCATGCCTTCTGTGCCACTGCAATCTGATAACGAATTTATTAATCGGTTATTATAATCAATCCAACCTTTGTCATACCATTGGGTGGAGGCTTTAATGACTTGATGTCCACGATCGAGCACAGCCACTATTTTACTGGGGTTTTTACGAGTTGTTTCAATATAATGTTCAAGTAGCAAAAAGTGCTCAAATTTGAGCCGGCTTAGGAGCTTTTCTTCGATTGTTTGAGTGATAGAAACAACAGCGGATAGAGAGAGGGGATGTACCACGTCCCAAATACCCGTTAAGTTGACCGCTCCAAGAACCTTTTGTGTTGCAGGATCTTTAATCGGCGAGGCTGAGCATACCCAATTGTGAACAGGTTGGCAAAAATGTTCTCCCGCGAAGACTTGCATTGGGACTCCTGTAGCCAAAGAAGTGCCCATAGCATTTGTCCCTACATAGCTCTCTGACCATGAAGTCCCTGCTGTAAAATTCATATTTTCGGCTTTCTTTTTGAGAGAGGCATTTCCATCTAGATATAATAATTCTCCTTTATGATTACAAATCACAATTAAGTGACCTGAATCTATTGCTGATTCTTTAAGTTTTGGTAGAAGGGATTCTGAAATAGAAAAGAACGTGTGGGTTGTTTGATATTCTTGTATTTCATCTTGTGACAGAACCAGTGGGGCTCTCCCTTTGGTGGGGTGTACTCCATGACGAATAGAGCGCTCCCAAGATTGATAAGTTAAGGATCTCACTTCAGATACTAAATTTTGGCCGGATATAAAATTCTCCCAGGCTCTTTCGATTCTATCTTTTTCAGTCTTCGGTGAAGAGGAAATATCCAACGAAATATATGGGTTCTTCATACCGGTACCTTCCTTTTAATGTAAGTACGTGCCATGTTCCTGAAATCACCCTGACCTTTCAGTAAACGCTTACAATAGTTTTAAGTGATTGATAATAAAAAGTTCTCTATCACGTTGGAAATATAGTTACACATATTATATACCAATTATCTAAATTATCAATATCGTTAATCTCCTCTATGCTGTCCCACTCTCAAAATATAATCTACTATTCTATATTTAATCAAACTTATAAGTTTGGTGTGTCGCACTTTGCTTAATTACGATCGTCACTTTTAGATACAGTGTCGCTTTATGCACCATATGTCATTAGAATAAAAATACAGAACTTTCAATATTTTTATTTAAATCTATAGTTATCATTCAAAATTTCCAATTATTTAGAGCCTGATAAATATCGGAATAGAGGCACTCTTGCTTGTATTAAAGAAACCTTTAATAATTTTTGATAGTAAAGAAGGAAGTTTTGGCACAGTATTTGCAATAAAGTAAATAGAAAGGCGAAAATTGAAGGGGTGATAATGTTGTATAAAACGAAAAGCGGGGAAGAAATTTTTGTTATTGATTCTCATGTGGCAATTTGGGATGGAAGCAAGGAAAACCAGCTAAACATACATGGTGAACAGTTTATTAGTTGTTTCTATGATTATCATAAGAACTTGAGTCCTGAAGAATATTTTTGGCCAAGGGAAAAATTCGAGAAATATGGCTCGGAAACGTTGGTACAGGATGTCATTGTAAAAGGATATGCTGATATGGCTATTTTTCAACCGGTATATCTTAAGGAGTTTTACAAAAACGGGTTTGGAGATTTTGATGTAAATGATGCCCTTTCAAAAAAATATCCAAATCGTTTTATATGTAATGGGACGCTTGATCCTCGACATGGTGAGCGCGGGTTAGAAAATCTAGAAGCGATGAAATTGAAATACGGTTGGCAAGGTATTAAACTTTATACAGCTGATTGGTATGGCGATTCTAAAGGGTATAAGCTGTCTGATCCGTGGTCTCAGCGTTATCTGCAAAAATGCCTTGATCTAGGAATAAAAAATATTCATATCCATAAAGGTCCAACGGTCACACCGCTTAATCGCGACGCTTTTGATGTAGCTGACGTTGATGATGCTGCAAGTACTTTTCCAGAACTGAATTTTATCGTAGAGCATGTTGGGTTGCCTAGACTGGAAGATTTTTGTTGGATTGCTACACAAGAGAAAAATGTATACGGAGGATTAGCTGTAGCCATATCACTTATCCATCAACGTCCTCGCTATTTTGCAGAAATCATAAGTGAGTTATTGTACTGGCTGGATGAGGATCGCATCCTTTTCGGGAGTGATTATGGAATATGGGAACCAAAATGGCTTATCGAAAAATTCGTAGATTTTGAGCTTCCTGAAGATATCCAACAGGAAACAGGCGTAACTTTTGATTTGAATGTTAAAAAGAAAATTTTAGGCGGTAATGCAGCCAGACTCTATAATATTGATATCGAGGCTCAAAAAGCGAAGTTGCAAAAATGTGAATTAGCTTCACATATAATGGTTTAATCTCAATCAATAGACCAGTTGAGTCATGTTAAAGTTTTGCCTCAATCATTGAAAAAGAGAGGTGCATCGACCTTTATGAACAAAGAAAAACAGGTTTATAGCATGCTTGATAAAGTTTATGATCCAGAATTGGATCGGCCTTTAACTGAATTAGGATTTATCGATCACACGGTAATAAAAGAAAACGATGTCGAAGTAGTTTTTCGATTACCAACTTACTGGTGTTCACCTAACTTCGCATATATCATGGCCGAAGATATACTGAAGTATGTGGCTGAATTAGACTGGGTAAATGAAGTTAAAGTAACTTTATTAGATCACTGTGCTTCGGATGAAATCAACCAAGGAGCAACTTCAGGTAAATCCTTTAGCGAATCCTTTAGTAGTTTATCTGATGGAGATCTTGATGAATTACGTAAGACTTTCCAGATAAAAGCTTTCTATGCAAGGCAAGAGAAACTTATAAGATATTTACTTCAAAATGGCATGTCAAAGAAAGAAATCATCAATTTATCTATCCAAGAGCTATATGAACTGCCTTTATCTGTAGAAGGGAAGTTACTTAGAGAAAAATACCTGGAAAAGAAAAAAACGTCGAATTACTTAAATCTCTTAGCCATAACCACTCCTGAAGATAAAGAGATAACTGAAGAAGGGTTTGCTGATTATCTGCGAGGTGCCAAAGGATCACGAATGAATATGGAGTTTAATGCTCATTATTGTCGCGGTTTATTAGAGGCTCGATATAATTTGCCTTCCGCTGATGAAAGTACATTGACGAAAATATAATTTTAAGGATGCTTATGAATTTTAAAAAAATTTCAGAAAAGGAATGTGATGAAAAATGAGTAAGAACGTTCTTATTATTACTGGTGACGCTGTAGAGGCATTGGAAGTATTTTATCCATATTATAGATGTATCGAAGAAAATATTAATTGCACAATTGCCTCACCTGTGAAAAAAAGTCTCCAGACAGTTGTTCATGATTTTTTGCCTGAAATGGAAACGTTTACAGAAAAATGGGGATATAAAATTGAATCTCATGCCTCGGTTGATGAGATTGAACCTACTGATTATGACGCACTTATTATTCCTGGGGGCCGTGCTCCTGAATATATTCGTATGAATAAAAAAGTACAAGATATAACCGCCCATTTTTTAAAAGAAAATAAACCACTTGGAGTTATCTGTCACGGACAACTGGTATTAACAACGATAAGAGAATATATAAAGGGCAGGGAGATGACAGCTTATACGGCATGTAGACCCGAAATAGAAGCTGCAGGAGCTACATACGTGGAAGAAATGCTTCATGTTGATGGCAATATCGTGTCAGGGCATGCTTGGCCAGATCTCCCAGGTTTTATGAAAGAATTCTTTAAATTACTAAATGTTAAAAAAGAAGCTTCTGTTTAATTAAGTCAAAAGGACTGAAACATTTCCTCCATTATTTTCAAGCTAATATGAGTGAGAATACTAATATTTAGAAAAAAGGGTTGCCACTGGCAATCCTTTTTAAATTGGACAATATTTATGGCTGAATTTATTAAAACGGCTTCCACTTTATTGAACATAATCCCTCATTCAAATGACAGGCATGTTCGTTGATCTATATCAAAGAGTAATTAACCAGAATGGCTGCTGTTGGCTTATGTATGGGTAGGAAATATCACATATCCAGAAATGGTCCTGAAAATGGATTGGGTTGCACGACTTATTTATATAACGATTTAACTATGTCGTATTAATTCTATAAAGTGAGATAGGTTGCGAAAAATAAAGGGATTGGCATTTCGCAGAGGTCTGCGACCTAAGAGACTATCAACACCCTCTCCAAATCGTAAAAAGCAGGTTTAAATTTAAAAGAAACCATCTGGAAAGCACAAGGGGCAGACCAAGATTACCAACAGGGTACAGCTAATGGAAAACGTGTTCAAGCTCTGGCGGGTGCCAAGAACCATGCTGTTGTGCAATCCGATTGCCATCTTGAAAAATCGGTTCAATGCATTATCGGCGCAGCGTTTGGCAGCAGCTGAATGCTCGAGCAGATGAAATCTATCAATCTGTCTGTTGACATGGCGGATAAAGGAGTCACCCCATTAGTATTTAGCGCGACAAAAATTAAAGAAATCTCCACTCTAATTACTGATATTTCAGGTCAGACGAATTTACTTGCATTAAACGCTGCAATTGAGGCTGCTAGAGCCGGGGAGCATGGAAAAGGATTCTCAGTTGTTGCAGAAGAGGTTAGAAAATTAGCCGATCAAACCAAACAATCTGCAAATAATATCCATAAGCTTGTTTCAATCATCCAAATTGAATCAAACGAGACCGTTAATAATATTCAAATTGTAAGAGAAAACGTAGACTCTGGAAAAAAGCATTCTGAAGAAACAGTAACAAACTTTGAAGAAATTTTAATTTTAATTGAGCAGGTAACATTCAGATTCAAGAAGTGGCAGCCTCTACCCAGTTTATAAAGAATGGTTTTGAAGAACTACAGCAAACCATAGAAATAATTGCTGCAGGGTCACAGGAAACGCTATCTGGTACTGAAACAGCAGCTGCTGCTAGGAAGCAGCAATTGGCCTCAATTGAGGAGGTTTCAAATGCAACAATTTCCTTGTCCAGATTGTCGGAGGAATTGCAGGAGATGATTTCTCGTTTCAAAGCTTAAATAAAAAAATGCCCCGAAGCGTTACCCCTCCTTTTCTGAATGAACTATCTCTAAAGCAATGTGCACATGCGAATATGTGGTTGTGGCTTTAAAAAACATATCTCAGACGTCATA
Organism: Peribacillus sp. R9-11; assembly: GCF_031345095.1. Classification (NCBI taxonomy): domain Bacteria; kingdom Bacillati; phylum Bacillota; class Bacilli; order Caryophanales; family Bacillaceae; genus Peribacillus; species Peribacillus sp. R9-11. The sequence continues at coordinate 282,306 of NZ_CP133764.1, forward strand.
TTTTACCTAGCTTGGTATTTGTATAAATGACAAGCAAAGGGGGAAAATGAAATAAGAAATAATGGAAGAATTTGAAAGGGAAGATGAGAAGTCATGAACTCAATAATAGTAGAAATAAATGAGGCTTTTAAAGATGCAGAAGACTTTTTCATAGAACCGTTTATTTTGGATGGTGAAGCAGTCCTTTTACTTGGTTTACATTCAATAGTTAACCTTATAAAAACAAAAGAAATATTAAAAAAAGATATGGATACCAGTGAAGTGATTCATTCAATAAAAGTAAAAAGAACTTTTTTCAACAAAAAAGGTGTTGAAATAAATAGTGAAGAAGCAATAGAGTCCATTCTTCAGGGTAAACTCATTGTTTACTCAAAAGAAAAAAATATAATGTTGCAATTTGAACCACTTCCCAAAGAATTGACTCGGTCAATTGAACCGCCGGCTAATGAAAACGTATTACAAGGTCCTTTAGATTCTTTTATTGAAGATATGTCAACAAATATAGGAATAGTGAGAAAAAAAGTTTGCTCTGCTCAGCTCTCAGTTAAAACCTATACGGTAGGAAGTGATCAAAAAAAGAATTTATCAATAGTTTATTTGAATGACCGAGCAGATAAAGGTGTGATCAAAAAGATCATTTCACATATTGAAATGAATCAACACACAAATATTCTCTACCTTCAGCATCTTTATCGTTTTATGGGTGTGCGGAAATGGGAGGTTATCCCTCAGTTTAATAACACAGAAATGCCATTGGAAGCAGTAGATGGTTTAAACAAAGGAAAGGTCATTATTTTCGTTGACGGTTATCCCTTTGCGCTTATCTTGCCACATTTATTATGGGATATGTTCGCCCAGGCGAATGACCGTAACTATGCTTACCCAATTATGAGCGCCATCCGATTTTTACGTGTTCTTGGCGCTTTGGTTACCCTTATATTTCCAGCTCTCTATGTGGCCCTTGTTGCTGTAAATCCTGAGATATTAAAAATTGAATTGGCTCTATCGATTGCTCAGAGCAGGGCGGGAATACCCTATCCCCCTTTTGTTGAAATTACAATTATGCTCCTTATTTTAGAGTTAATTATTGAAGCGAGTATTAGGCTTCCGCTCAGTATCGGTCCAACGGTAACAATGGTAGGGGGAATTGTCATCGGACAAGCAGTAGTAGACGCAAAGCTGGTAAGCAACCTTTTAATTATCATTGTAGCAGCAACCTCGATTGCGAATTCAAGCGTTGTAGGGTTTCAAAATGCCTTAATCCTGCGCTTACTTAAATATGTAGTTGTTATTTTTGCTTCAATCTATGGCGTGTTGGGCATATTATCCGGTCTGGTATTCATAAGCGCTTACTTTGCAAGTCGAGAGATATTTGGAATTCCATACACTAGTTTAGCTAAGAGGAGAGGGGAAATTGGATAAAAGCCTTCAGGTTATATGCATGGGGTTAATGTCTCATTTTGGTCTTGTTTTTTTCATTTATCCGGAAAGAATTATTGCCAGCACACAAAAAGGTCACTGGGAACCGATTTTAATTCAATGTGTCATATTTATTCTATTTTTATGGCTTTACCTAAAGGGCCTATCTTATTTTCCCCAACAGAATATTATTAGTATTTTAGAGATCTTTGGTAAAGCTTTTTCTTTCACATTACTTTTTCCTGTTCTTCTTTACTTAGTCATAACTACTATTGAACTTGTTAGCGCCTATGCAGAAGTGACCAGCATTATCTTTTTAGCGAATACTCCTACATGGGCAATTATTACATTAATGATTCTTATTTCAACTTATATCGCCGTAAAAGGAATCGAAACCATCTTACGTACAGCCTTATTAATATTCTGTATCTTTTTTCCGTTAATCTTACTTATGCTTTCGATTTGCTTTCAAGACATTGATTGGCATAATGCCTTTCCGATTATGGATACCGACTTTACTTTTTTTCGACAACCTCCCTATTATACAAGTTTTTTTTCTTTCGCCATTGTTTTTTCATTTTTAGGTTTTCTTCCTAAAAAAATATCGTATAACTCTAAAAAAATTATGATTGCAGTCTTTTTGCTTATCCCATTTTTTTTCTTATCCGTTTATTTACCTCTTTTAACCTTTGGAAATGAAACGGCTAGTACGCTGCTTTTTCCCTTTATAACCACATTGGATAAAGTTCAGCTTCAATGGCTTATATTTGACAGGGCTACCTTGTTTTTTGCGTTAAGCCTAGTTACCTTTATCATGTTGCTTACTTCCTTACTTTTATGGCAGTCCTCTATAATAATGAGTCAATATTTCCCGGGATTAAAGCAAAAATATCATATTGTAGCCCTATCTGTTAGCATTTTTATCATTTGCTTATGTATTCCTAGTTGGCAAGAGACTGAGAAGTTGCTATGGTGGAATACTGCTTTCCGATTTTATATTTTAATCGTACTCCCTTTAATTATATTCCTAATCGGTGTAAGGAGAAAAAGACTATCATGAGAAGTATTATGATTTGTTTTAAACTAGTGCTTATTCTATGTATATTGATGCCATTAAGTGGTTGCTGGGATATTAAAGACATTAATCATCGAGCCTTTCCGATTGCAATGGGAATTACTAAAGAGGGAGAAAAATTCAGAGTCTTACTTCAAATTCCTATTTCTTCAGAGGGTGTTCAGAAACAGACAATTGTCAAAGGAACAGGATTAACCATTTTAAAGGCAGTAGAGGACATTAGAACTAATATGGAAAGCAGTGTAGACTTATTGCACATAAGGATAATCATATTTGATAGAAAATTAGTAGAAGAAGGAGGGATGGAAGAACCGATTAACACGTTTATGAGAATTCGTGAAATATCTTCAAAAACATTAATCGCAATATGTGATGATAATATAGATGCTTTTTTCTTAACACTCAAAAAAAATCTAGAAAAAGGGATAAATCTTTATGACTTTTTTGAGAAATATGCAGGTTGGACCCCACAAATATCTTTAACACGTCTATGGCATGTTTATCGAGCTCTTAATTCCTATACTCAAAATGTAGCAATTCCTATGGTCAAATCAGGGGAAAACACCCCAGTTACATATGTAGGTTCTGCAGTGATGAAAAGAGGAAAAATCGTTTCTAAAATGGATCCTAAAGAAACCCTCCTTTTTAATGCCTTTCATGGGAACAGTATGAAGGGAAGGGTAGAAGTAATGGAACATGCAACCATCATGATTGTTGGAAATACAGGTTTTCATAAAGGAGAACTAAGAAATCATATTCCATATATGTTCTCAACGATTCGTTTAAATGTAGTTATTCAAGAGAGAAGAGGAAAAGTTTCCAATGCAATAATTAAAAAAGAGCTGGAAAAGGTAATGGCAAATCGTTTTGATGGAATGCTGAAACGATTTCAAAAGCAAGAAACAGATGTCTTCGGTTTGGGACAATACTACAGAAATAAAATTCCTTATGAGGAATTGAAGGACTGGCGAAAGAAATATTATCCCAATCTAGAAATGAAGCTTACCATTCATACTACTATACAAAACGAGGGAAATATCAAGACTATAATTGACAAATAGATTTTGGATATCATACAAAAAATGGATAGGCTTTAATTTTAAAATGATCATTATCAAGAGCCCCATGCATCATGGTGTACTTTGAAGTGGAAATACTACAGTTTACGCTCTACTTCAGACAGTATATATACTTATAATCTTTTAAGAAATAGTGAATACTTTAGTACTTGTTGATTATTAGGCACTTTGAGAAAATAAGGAATTATTCAAAAACGGTAGAAATTATAAACTTCCCAATAAACACATGAAATCAAGAAAGGACATCCAGACTTTTTATCACCTACTCATTTTACAGTTTTATTAGTTAAACCTTGATTGTAAGTATTCTGCCCGAGCTTTCTATAAATTGTGCTTCTATGAATGAGAATACTAATATTGAGAAAAGGGGCTGTCTAATAAGTCCCTAAAATAAAACAGGTGAAGAAAAACGATTCGTTTTTCTTCACCTGTTTTTCTAGTTTTATAATTATTCATTGTAAGTAACTGGCGAAAGCCAGCTACCTTCAGTAGATTCTGAGCCATGGCCTACGATGTCAAACTCGGGTTGGACTTTCCCCGAAGCGAAAATCGACGGAACGACCTATTGCCCTTGATGTGACCAAAAACACTCTCAACCTCGATTTTTTCGTCGAGTGTAGATTTGTGCATTTGATTAAAACCAAAGGTTCACTTTTGCTTTCGTTTTTAGTTCTTCATAAATCGGGTTATAATGCACCTGACGATTTCCTGCTGCCTTTGAGCAACGCGATTTCAATGGGCAATCTGAACAGTCCTCGCATTCATAAATTTTAAATTCACGCGTGAAGCCATTTTTATCCGTGCGGGTCGAATAACGTTTAAATAAAACCTTACGGTTATTTGGACAAATGTATTCATCCTTGTGTTCATCATATATCCAGTTACTTGCATGACGAATATCTTTTTTGTAACTCCGTTTTTGTTCCGTTAAAAATGTATTATAGAGAATCAAGGCTTCAAATTCTGTTTCAAAAGAGTTCGTAATCTTCTTTATTTGTGATGACCTGAATCTGTTGGTATGTCTCGTCAATTTTCTCTTGCAGCTTCTCCTCAAATTTCATCGTTGCCTTTTTCCACACAAATATCACGCAGGTTGGAAACAATCGGGTATTGGCGGCGACGATGGAAAACATGGATTTGAAGAATTTTTACAAATCAAAACTGTTTATCTTAAGTTTTAATTTGTGTACGAAGAAGGTGAAGTGTGTTGAACAATATGAGAGTAGAAGAGGATGCAATCGGAAAGGTTGCAATTCCTAAAGAGGCTCTTTATGGAATTAACACAGTACGAACAATTGAAAATTTGTCGTTTTCAAATCGAACGCTTCAGCAATACCCACTTTATGTGAAAGCACTTTTGATTGTAAAAAAATCAGCTGTTGCTGCAAATGTTGAAGCTAAAGTGTTATCAAAAGAAGTGGGTGAACAGATATCTTCTGCTTGTAATCAACTTTTATCTGGAGCAAATGGAGATCAGTTTTTAATTGATGTATTACACGGCGGCGGTGGGATCGGAACAAATATGAACGTCAATGAAGTGATTGCCAATTTTGCTAATGCGGCTTTTAGCGTGGAAAAAGGCGGGTATACACCCATTTATCCAACAGAGCATGTAAATGCATCTCAATCTACTTCAGATGTTTGTCACACAGCGATCCGGATGGCGATAATTTCAAGTTTTCAATTATTAAGACAAGAAATGAATGATCTTATAGAAAAAGTGGCGTTTAAAGCAAGTGAATTTGGTGATATAACAACTATTTCCCGAACATGTTTACAAGATACCATGCGTGTTGGATTAGGTGAAAAATTTAGTGGTTATGCAGCGATGTTGGAGCGCCGTCTCAAGCATATGGAAAAGTCCGTTGAACAACTGCACGCTATCAATCTGGGAGGAACGGTTATTGGCTCTGGTGTTGGTGCATCAGACAGTTATCGAGATGTGATTGTTATGAAGTTAAGTGAAGCATCAGGACTGCTGCTTCATCATCGGGAAAATTTATTTGATGCTGCTCAAAATATGGACGATTTAGCGGATTTGTCAAGTGAACTAAAACAGCTTGCATCTTGTTTGATTAAATTCGCTAAAGATTTACGATTACTGTCATCAGGACCAGAAGCAGGGTTTGGTGAAATTGTACTACCAGCAGTACAAGCAGGTTCATCGTTTTTCCCGGGGAAAGTAAATCAGGTAATACCGGAAACACTCATTCAATGTTGTTTTCAAGTGTTAGGTTGTGATCGTGTCGTCCAGGCTGCATTAGAACATGGTGAATTAGATTTGAATGTATTCGAAGGTGCAGCGGGAGTTAATATCTTAGATGCCATGAACATGTTATCAATCATGCTGCCAAAGTTCACGATGCTTTGTATAAATGGGACTACTGTCAATGGAGGGGTGTTTAGTATAGGCGGATTACTAATGGTAATAGCGTGCATTGCTACTTACTTTTCTCCACTAGGAAAAGTTAAAATTGGCGGTGCAAATGCAAAACCCATCTTAAGTTTCAAAAACTGGTTTGCAATCACTTTAACCACAACCATTGCCTCTGGTTTAACATTCTGGGGAATTGTTGCGCCGGAATCTTTGGGAATTGACCCAAATAGTCCAGCCGCGGCCATCTTTGCCATGTCAACGATGTACCTTCATTGGACAATTACACCTTATGCTATATATTGTGTACCAATTATTGTTTTTGCTTTTACTTATTATAATATGCGTAAACCATATAAGAAATTAGACGGGAAAAGCGGACAGGTGATTGATGCAGTCTGCTTATATACATTGGCATTGGGTATGGCAGCTTGGATGGGTACGAGTACGATGAGTCTAGCTGGCGGAATCAAAAGTTTGACCGGAATTGAAAGTACACCGGTTGTTTGGGGAATTATTACACTTGTCGGAACAGCAATCTTTATTGTTTCTGCATCAAGTGGATTGACAAAAGGAATCCGAATTTTATCTAATATTAACGTTAAAGCGTTCTATGCCGTTGCGTTATTCCTTTTTATTGCTGGTCCGACTTCTTATATGCTGAATTTAGGAACAGAATCGTTAGGTTACTACTTAACACACTTTTTTGAGAAGAGTTTGTTTACAGGATCTGCTGCTGGAGATCAATGGCCTCAATGGTGGACAACATTTTATTGTGCAAAATGGTTTTCATGGGCAGCAATTACGGCTTTATTTCTAGGGAGAATAGCTTATGGATATACAGTAAAAACCGTAATCCTTGTTAACTTTATTTTGCCGGCGATATTCGGTGGCATTTGGATGACGATTTTTAGTGGAACATCCATTCAAATGCAAATGGAAGGGGGAGCACTCGCAGGAGTTTTGAATAACAGTGGTCCTGAATCGGTTTTATATGCTGTATTCGAAGCGCTTCCTTTTGCTCAAATTGTTATCCCTTTTTATCTATTCATTGTTTTCCTTTCATTTGTTTCGGGAGCGGATGCAAATACCGCGGCAATGGGTGGCATCAGTTCGACTGGTATCTCCCCAAAAAGTCCTGAACCGGGAATATTAATCAAAGCTACTTGGGGAATAACCGTAAGTTTTGTTTCATGGATGATGATCAGTTTTGCGCAAATAGACGGAATTAAAATGCTCTCTAATCTTGGTGGTGTCCCGGCTCTGATATTAGAGCTCGGTGTATTGATTGCGCTCTTCAAAATTGCAAAATCCCCTGCGAAATATGATGTTAGTGATCAAAAGGAAATCGTAGAAGACCAAGACTTAATCGATGTAGAGAAAAAAAGTGAAGTTATATAATCAGCTAAAGAATAAAGGAGTAAGAGAACCGGGGCATATATTCTGCTCTGGTTTTCTTGCGTATATATAATTAGATAATTGATTTAACCATTAGATAAACTGTAGCTTGGGCAGCTGGTCCAACCTAAGGTAACATGATCATTACTTGCTCATAAGATAATATAATATTGGCTGTACCATTTTATATTAGAATTGCTGGGATAATGGAGGTTGTTCAGCTTGTAGAATAAGGTCCCATTTAGGGTCTAAATCTGCAAGTTTTTTTATGTAATCAAAAAAATAACAGATACCAGATAAAAGTAGTATAAACCATAAAGACCAATGTTATAATAGTAATAACAATTATAACTTTCTTTTGAAGGAGGAATGAATAATGGCCATTAGGAAATTAACTAAAGTCGGAAATAGCTTGGGTATTACGTTTCCAGTTGAAATGTTGAAAACTGCAAATTTAGCTTTTGGTGACGAATTAGAGGTTGAGTTCAAGGGTGAAGAAATCATTTTAAGGAAAAATAAAAATGTGAAATTACCTAAAGGTGTAGATGCGGAATTTATGGAAATGTTATCAGATGTTATAAAAGAACATGACGAAGCATTCAAGGGATTGGTGGATAGGTAATATGACATTGGATATTATCTATCTTTCCACCAATCAAATTATTGCTATCAATGCTATTCAAATAAAAGTTTATTCTCCTACTGAACAAATCGGAGTGAAAGATCCCGGTCTCCTTGATTCTGCAGTGAACAGACCTAGACAAACTGTTTTCGAGAATGATGCTTACCCATCTATTCATGAAAAGGCTGCAGCATTATTCGAATCCATTTCAAAAAATCATGCGTTCCACAACGCAAACAAGAGGACAGCACTCGCTTCCCTTATTATGTTTCTGAAGATCAATCATTATCAATGGATAATGGGAATAGAAGAAGAACAGGATTTTGTTGTAGATGTCGTCAACCATAAGTATGATTTTAAAGCTATCGCAAGAATCATCCAAGGGAACATAAAGGCTTTATAAAAGGGTTCGAGATTCATGGAGCATTTTAGCCAATTGGTCTTTACTTAAGATTGGTTTTATAACATTTGAAAAAAAGATGATGATAAGCAGCAAATTCATGCTTGGCTTTGGAATACAATAAGTGATTATTCTAAAAAAAAGGGGGAGGGGAGTTTGTAAGACTTTCATGCACACATTTTAGTTAAGTCCTTACAATGATTTTTGAGTGGATGTGTTCGTCTTGGACGTAAGAATACAGGAGAAGGAGTTGAAGTTATGAATTAGATGCCGGCAAAATATTATGGTAAGTGTGGAGTGATGATATCATTTTGTAATTACATGTTAGTTAAAGGGGGAGATTACGTGGAAGCTCGGTTTTGTTTGTCTTGTGGGCAGCGTTTGGAAGTCCGCAGCATGGGAGGGGAGAATCGAAAGGCTTGTCCTAGCTGCAGTTTTGTCTTTTGGGGAAATTATAGTATTGGTGTTGGTGCACTCATAATGAAGGACAAGAAAATCTTGCTTGTTCGTCGATGCCAGGAACCGGGAAAAGGTTTATGGACTAATCCGGGCGGTTACATTGAACAATATGAACCGATTGAGAAAAGCATTGTCCGGGAAGTATACGAGGAAACAGGGATTAAATCAAGAGTGAAGGGCATTGTCGCAATTGGGGATCTTCCGCGTAATGTACATAATGTTTACCTTGTTTTTTTGATGGACTATATAGAAGGACATCCTCAAGCTGATAAAGTGGAGGTCGATGATGCTGGATTTTTCAGTCAAAACGATATGGAATTAATGGATGTGGCCGATTTAACTCGTAGGCTTGCCTGTATAGCATTTGAGCAACCATCATATGGCTTAATCTCCGATACGAAACCAATGCTTTCTTTACCTAATTACGGGCTGTATCATGTACAGCGCTTATAATAGATAAGGGAGTACTGTTAATAGCGTTACCCTCATTTACTTTAGTTTATTTTAGCCTTTTTTATCAACCTATAGGGAATCAAGTAAAAACTTTGCATGTTTGTCCTCTGCAACAAAACAGACGAAAATTCCACTGTTATGAAAAAATGACCGTTTTTGATATATTGGTCGTTTTCTATCATTGGGTAAAGGCCTTATACATAATACACTAGTATGTAGTGTTTTTTGTAGTTGATGTTTTCTTATTATTACATCAGGAAGATAATTTAATAACTGAATACTTCACTGTCATGTTTGTGTTGGAAGGGGTTATGGACTATAAGGGGCGGGATTCTAGATGGTATGGCGCTTTGGAAAAAACTATCTTAAAAATTAGTTTATTTTTCTGTCTATAAAGTGAAAGGACCTTTTTTTATTTGTTATCATTTATAGGAGTTGCTAGATTTGCTGAATAATACAAGATTCATAACCCGGTATCAGCAGTATTGATTTGAGGACAATTGATTTTTTTCGATCATGCCAGTGCAATATACTAATGTCGCTATAATGAAAGACTGTAAAATCAAAAGTAAAGAAGAAAAATCATCTTGGTTGCTTAACAGAAGCTTTTTAAGTTGATACGCAATATGAATTAGAATTATTCCATGAGGCTAAATCCCTCAAGATTTTATTCTTAGTTATCCATTACAAGGGCTTCAGTTTATGTCTCTTCATTTATTGAACATAATTTAGACTGTAACATAAACCCCCTGACATCACTAAAGGAAACCTTTGATACTAAATAAGACTACAAATAGTATTAATATTTTATAAAAACTTCAAAATGTCCAGTTGCAAGATAAATATAGGTCTGTACTAAAAAAACAGAGGTTTGGAAATGTAAGAATCAAAACCTATAAATGTTCGATAAAGAGTAACATTATTTAAAGCCAGACAGTATCATCAGTTAACATTAACCTTAATTCTTCTATTTATATTCGAGTTTTGGTCACTTACTTCAAATAATAAGATATCTCTTTTTCATATTTTTTTAGACGATCATAAAAAGATTGACGAGAAATCCCTAACATTTTTATAGCTTTGGATCGATTGTTATTCGAGCGTTTAAGGGCTTTAACAATTAAAGCGACCTCTAATTTACTCATGTTTTCCATGAAATCCAAGGAATCAGAATCGGAGAGTGTAAATGAAGATGCTTCAATTTCTTTACTTCTCCGTTGTGGAATGTCTTCTTCTTGGGCCATATATCCTTCAATACAACTTTTCGGTAAATCAGAGATTTGAATTTCATCAGTTTCCGCTAAAACAAACCCATGCTCCAAAACATTTATTAATTCCCGGACATTACCTAGGAGTGAGTGGTTTAATAACAAATGGTGAGCTTCTTGGCTCAACCTTTTTTGTTTATTATATTTATACGAAAACTCCTTTAAATAATGCAGAATGAGAACATCTATATCCATTTTCCTTTCGCGTAGTGGAGGAATAGTGAAAGTTAATCCATTAATTCGGTAATATAAATCCTCGCGGAATGTATTATTAATAATCATCGATTCCAAATCCTGATTGGTTGCCGCAATCACCCGTACATCCAGTGGAATTGCTTCACTTCCCCCAACTCTGACTAGCTCTTTTTGTTGCAGTACCCGCAAAATCTTAGCCTGAAGGTGATAACTCATATCGCCGATTTCATCGAGAAAAATTGTGCCTTTATTGGCTAACTCAAATTTCCCCTTCTTCCCGTTTTTTTTGGCTCCTGTAAATGCTCCCTCTTCATAACCAAAAAGTTCACTTTCCAGTAATGCCTCGGGAATGGCCGCACAGTTAATAGGTATATAAGGTTTTCCCATCCGATTAGACAATTGATGGATATTTTTAGCGATAACTTCCTTTCCGACACCGCTTTCTCCACGGATTAAGATAGAGATATCTGTTGGGGCCAGCTTTTTTATTTTGGAAAGTTCATGGATAAGTGTACTGTCTTTTGAAATAACAAAATCTTTCATTTCTAAAGGTAACATTTGGATGAGATGTAGTTCATTTTCGAGATAATTAATATACTTATTAATCGTAAAGTGATCAAACGATTCCTTTAACTTCTCTATCTCGCTACCATCTTTATGTGTGGAAATAGCACCGACCAAATCCCCATTCAATGTTAACGGTGAGGCATGGACAATGAAATTTTTATTAAGTACAAAGCTATGCTTATGAAATTGAGGGATACCAGTATGCAGAGCATCAAGAATGACTGAATTCGGAAGCAATTCCTTTGCATTCTTACCAATCCATTCTTCTCGATCAATGTTCATATTCCTTTCGGCGGACAGGTTAATAAAGATGAAATTTCCATCCTTATCCACGATTTTCACACAGTCATGTATAGCATCAAAAATACTCGACAAAAAAGTTTGATCTTCTTCAAATGCAAAAAGGAAGGACAATATTTATTCACCTCTTCATAAATATTTATCTTACTTTAAATTTTATTCAGAAAATTGTCAATATTTAAGACAATTGTCAATATTATAGACTATACATGTAGTTCAAGTGTCTATTGAATGGATACATTTATGGGCAGAATTGCCCTGAATATGTTGGCACAGTACTTGCATTATATATAGGTGTATCGTGTAGTCGACAGATTACAATATTTAGAATTTTATATACGGAAGAAAAGGGGGGTAGTGGAAAAAGTGAATCAGGTTAAAAGGGTGGATCCATTATATGAACAAATATACCAAAATTTAGAAGAGTCAATTTTGGAAGGAAAGATTTGCTCAGGTGAACGATTAATTGATACAAAAATAGCATCTAAACTAGGGGTAAGTAGAAGTCCTGTAAGAGAGGCTTTTAGAAAGTTAGAACAATACGGATTACTCATTAATAACGATGGAGTTGTAACCGTTTTCACTCCGTCGCTTCAAGATGCAATAGACCTATATCAGGTACGAGTAGGTTTAGAGTCTGTTGCTGTGTATTGGGCTACCCAGTACATAACACCAGGAGGATTAGAGCAATTAAAACAATATTTATACAAAACAGAGCAAGCAATTAAACAAAATAATATGGAAGATATTATTGAATTGAATACCCAGTTTCATGAATCAATTGTTGCCTATAGTGCAAACAGTCGATTAAAAACCATAATGAATAACATTCACTCATTAAGTCGTATTTGTAGGGACACCATTATAAAACAATATAACCGCAGTGATAGCTTTCTATCTGAACACTATGAAATTTATAGAGCGATGAACAACAAGGATCCTGAATTGGCTGCGAAGAGAATGGAACAGCATATCAATAATGATTTGAACCATTTTAAAGAATCTTATCTATTTAAAGATAAGAAAAAATCTTTAATTATAGAATCTGGGAAAAAATGAAGAGTCCATCACTTGATTGTGAAATTGTTAATGGGGGATTCATTTGTTAGGACAAAGTTTCAACTTAATTTAAACAAGTATTTCCGCATTCTATGTTCTTAAAGTGGAATATCCCCCCATGTAAAGTAAGAGGAATCAAAATGCATGGTTCTAGAAAACCCATGAATCGTGTAGCTTTGCTAGGGTAATGTCGAGAGTCTATATCAAATAGAGGAGGATTTAACAAATGACTACAACAACTAAAACACTATACGAACTCCCTTTTACAGGCGTAAAGGAATATAAAATGTTCATCAATAACCAATGGGTTGAAAGCGCTTCTGGAGAAACGTTTGATTCTGTCAATCCATTTACTGGAGAGGTCTGGGCGAAAGCACCTAAGGGTGAAAAGGAAGATATCGACCTTGCAGTGAAGGCAGCAAAAGCAGCTTTTGAAACAGGGGAATGGTCAGAAGTTAATGGAGCAGGGCGTGCCGCCCTACTTCGTAAGCTTGGAGATTTAATTGGAGAAAATGCAGAAATCCTGGCCATAAGTGAAGTGGTGGACAATGGAAAATTGATCCGTGAAATGCTTGGACAAACCAAATCTTTATCAGGCTGGTGCTACTACTTTGCTGGACTGGCAGACAAGATACATGGCGAGAGCATTCCTGTTGACATACCTAATATGATTAATTACACAGTACGTGAGCCACTTGGTGTTGTTGGGGCCATTATTCCTTGGAACTCGCCTTTATTGTTAACACTCTTTAAACTTGGCCCGGCGTTGGCTGCGGGAAATACGATGGTAATAAAGCCGTCGGAAGTTACGCCTGCTTCGTTATTAGAATTGGCGAAATTAATCGAAGAGGCGGGTTTCCCACCTGGTGTCGTTAATATTGTAACAGGTTTTGGCCATACAGCAGGTGATGCACTGGCAAAACATCCGGATGTCCGTAAAATTGCGTTTACCGGGTCATCAGCAACTGGAAAGTTAATTGTCAAAAACTCTGCGGAGCACTTTGCTCGGGTTTCTCTCGAATTAGGTGGCAAATCCCCTAACATTATTTTCGAAGATGCAAACCTCCCTAATGCTGTAAATGGTGTTTTAGCAGGAATCTTTGCTGCTTCAGGTCAAACATGTATGGCTGGGTCCCGAGTTCTCGTTCAGGATTCCATTTATGATGAGTTTGTTAAACGATTGGTTGAGAGAACCAGCCAAATACGCTTAGGAAACCCTCTGGATATGGAAACAGAGATGGGAACCGTTGCATTTGAGGGACAACATCAAAAAGTACTTAAGTACATTGAAATCGGAAAACAGGAAGGTGCTACCGTTTTATACGGTGGAAAACGTCCAACAACACCAGAATTGAAGAATGGATTCTTTGTCGAACCAACCATTTTTGGAGATGTTCGCAATGACATGCGTATTGCTCAGGAAGAAATTTTTGGCCCAGTTGTCTGCATTATTCGCTTCAAAGATGAAGCCGATGCGCTTGAGATTGCAAATGATACGGAATTTGGGTTAGCCGCTGCAGTTTGGACGATAGATGTTCAGAGAGCCCATCGCCTCGCATCCAAAATCAATGCCGGCACGGTTTGGATTAACAATTATCGAAAGGTATCTTACGCTTCTCCATTTGGAGGTTTCAAGGCCAGTGGGATTGGACGGGAAAATGGAATGCAAGCTGTACATGAATATACACAGATTAAGAGTATCTGGATAGATATGGGTAATGTCATTACAGATCCTTTTAAGATTCTCTAATAATAGATAGGGAGGGAAAAACATGAGTCGATTTGACGTATTTCGAGAAGCTGGAAATCCAATGTTTAATGACAATCAATTAAAGTTAGGAATATTTGGTCCAAACGTAAATAACTCTTGTGCCATGACTTTAGCGGAAACTACGTTTAAACCAAACTTTGAAACAAACGTTAAAATTGCCCAAATGATGGACAAGGCCGGATATGAGTGCATTGTGCCTGTTGCCCGCTGGCGAGGATTTGGTGGGCCAAGCAATTTCAATGGTGAATGCATGGAAACGTATACATGGGCGTCTGCCATTGCAGCAGTAACAGAAAAAATTTACCTCTTTTGTACATCACATTTACCGACCATCCATCCGATTGTCGCATCAAAAATGATTTCGACCATTGATCAAATTTCGAAAGGGAGAATTGGTCTTAATACCGTAATGGGCTGGTTTCCGAAAGAGCTTGAAATGTTCGGCGGCAAAAAAATGCAACATGACAAAGGGTACCAATATGCAACGGAATGGATGGAAGTGGTCTTAAAAATGTGGTCTCAACAGTTTTTTGACCATAAAGGCGAATTCTTTGAGATTAAAGATGGTTGGCAAGAGCCAAAGCCGGTCCAGAGTCCCCGACCTGTACTTATTAACGCTGGCTCCTCCAAACCCGGAATGAATTTTGCTGCAAAATATACAGATTTCCATTTCTCCTTCCTTGAATCGATGGAACAGGCAGGAGAATGGACGAATCATATAAAAAAGCTGGCCTGGGATGAATACCACAGGGAAATTAATACGTTCACAACAAGCTTTGTCGTATGCCGTCCAACTGAGAAGGAAGCTTGGGATTATTATAATTACTATGTAAGGGAAAAAGGAGATGACGAGGTCACGGATATTATTTGTCAGCTATTTAATATCGATACGGCCTCCCAATCCGCCGATTTTAATAAGAAATTCAGGGATAACTTTATCGCAGGTTGGGGAGGCTGGGCACTTGTAGGAACCCCAGAACAGGTAGCCGACAAGTTAATAAAAGTAGCAAAGGCAGGGGTGTCTGGAACACTTCTTTCATTCGTAGATTATCTTGTTGAAATGCCATACTTTAATGAAAATGTTATGCCGTTACTAGAACAGGCAGGGGTACGAATTCCGGTAAAAAAGGAAAAATCATCAAAAGAATATATCTTTACCGGTGAAATGAATCATTCAGCAGGTGTACGCGACGTGGCAAAAGAAGTTGCTGTTTCACTTGCTTCCAGCAAATAGAATTGAGGTTGTATGAGATAGATCAGTATCTTCTTTATGATTATTTAAGAGAAAAGAAGATGATGGAATTACAGATATTTGTAGACTATAAACTATCAATATTGCCTCCCAATCCAAACTATTTAATAAGTATTTAATGAGAAACGGCCCAAAGAAATATAGGCTAAGCATATAAGGATAAAGGGAAAAAGGGAACAGCTATTTCGCTGTTCCTACCAATTGAATGGAGGTTATGAGAAATGGATCAGTGGGTTCTTTATGGGAAATCAGGTAATCCATCTTATGAGATTACAAAAGCATGGTTGAAAAACAATGGAATTCCGGTTGAGAATAACAGTATTTTTCAATTAACAAGAGAAGAAATAGGAAGGCTGGCCGCTCTTGTCCCAGGAGGAGCGAAGAACCTGGCGTACCCAGATGTTTTTTCCTTCTCGTTGATTAATCCTCAGAAAAAAACGGAAAAAGGCCACATTGAAAAGATTCAAAGCGGTGACTTATCAGAGGAAGAAATTATTGATATTCTTTCCGATTATCCATCACTTGTCATAACCCCGATTGTTACGGACTATAAAACATTATTAGTAGGTTATGATTTAGAGACAATGGTTTCTACTTTCCGTTTTGTGAAGGTAAAAGATGTAACAATGGCATAATGCCAGACACCAGAAATAATAGAGTAATCATATAGAATCGTGAAAAGAAATTGGAGGGTGGATAAAATGAGTAGATTCGATGTATTTAGAGAAGCAGGAAATCCCATGTTTAACGACAATCAATTAAAGTTAGGGATATTTGGTCCAAACGTAAATAACTCTTGTGCCATGACTCTAGCAGAAACATCATTTAAGCCAAACTTTGAAACAAACGTAAAAATTGCCAAGATGATGGAAGATGCCGGATATGAGTGTATCGTGCCTGTTGCCCGCTGGCGTGGGTTCGGTGGATCCAGCAACTTCAATGGTGAATGTATGGAAACATATACATGGGCAGCGGCAATGGCGGCGGTTACGGAAAAAATTTACCTTTTTTGTACGTCACATGTACCTACGATGCATCCAATTGTGGCATCAAAGATGCTGTCTACCATTGATGACATTTCAAAGGGAAGAATTGGTCTGAATACTGTAACAGGATGGTTCCCTAAAGAAATGGATATGTTCAATGGTAAGAAGATGGAACATGATAAAGGGTATCAATATGCAACAGAATGGATGGAAGTGGTCCTAAAAATGTGGTCCGAACAGTTTTTTGACCATAAGGGCGAATTCTTTGAGATTAAAGATGGTTGGCAAGAGCCAAAGCCAACACAAAGTCCTAGACCTGTTTTAATTAGCGCCGGTACTTCAAAAAAGGGGCGTGATTTTTCTGCCAGGTTCACCGATTTTAACTTCGGCTATATAGAATCAATGGAACACTCCGCAGAATGGACCCAATATATGAAAAAATTGGCCTGGGAGGAGTATAAAAGAGAACTAAATACTTTTACAACTAGTTTCGTTGTTTGTCGTCCTACTGAGAAGGAGGCAAGGGAGTTTTATAACTACTATGTTCGTGATCAAGGTGACTGGGAAGCTGCTAATATCGTTTGTGATATGTTTGGTATTGAATCTTCCTCAAACTCTAAAGAATTTCTAACGAAGGCAAGAGAGAACTTCATTGGAGGCTGGGGAGGCTGGGGATTAGTAGGAACACCGGAACAAGTAGCCGATCAGATGATCAAGTTGTCTAAAACAGGTGTATCTGGGACATTAGTTTCTTTCCTTGATTATGTTGAAGAAATGCCCTACTTTAATGAAAACGTATTACCTTTACTTGAACAAGCGGGTATTCGAAATCCAGTGAAAAAGGAAGACCTATCCAAGGAAGCTGTTTTTGCAGGGTAATCAATTCTACTCTAGGGATTTAAAAGGGGCCAAAAGAAACAGCTGTTTCTCTCGGCTCTGAACTAATTGAATGGAGGTTATGAAGAATGGATCAGTGGGTTCTTTATGGAAAGTCGGGTAATCCATCATATGAGATTACCAAAGCGTGGTTGAAAAACAATGGAATTCCGGTTGAAAATAACAGTATTTTTGAATTAACAGGAGAAGAAATAGGTAGGCTGGCCGCTCTAGTCCCCGGAGGAGCGAAAAACATGGTGTACCCGGATGTTTTTTCCTTCTCGTTGATTAATCCCCAGAAAAAAACGGAAAATGGCCACATTGAAAAAATTCAAAGCGGTGACTTATCTGAGGAAGAAATCATCGATATTCTTTCCGATTATCCATCACTAGTCGTAACTCCGATAGTTACTAACTATAAAACGGTATTAGTAGGCTATGATTTAGAGACAATGATTTCTACTTTCCGTTTTGTGAAGGTTAAAGATATAACGATGGCCTAATTCACTCATAGTTACTCTTCACGCATGTAACAATTATAGTACTAGGGAGGTACACACGATCCCCGGGGTACTCTTTCATTTGTTTTTACAGTGTAGAACAATAGAACAAATGAATCATCGAAAACAAGGTAGAGACCATGCAGGAAAGCTTGGTCAAGAGTTAGTTCAGTTAGCTAAAATGACCGCCGAAAGGTTCTGGGCCCATCGCTATATTAATTACCATATCAAAAATTGGAGGGTAGATAAAATGAGTAATGATAATGTATCTATATTTAAGGAAATCATGGGCAGTTATCCAACTGGAGTAACAATTCTGACTACCACGGATGCAGAAGAGAAACCATGTGGTCTTACAGTCAATTCTTTTGCATCCGTATCTTTAGATCCCAATTTAGTATTATGGTGTATAGATCGTAGATCCGCATCACTAGAAGCTTTCGAACAGTCCCAAGGCTTTGTAGTACATATACTTGCAGCAGATCAGGAAGAATTATGCTGGGCTTTTGCAGGGAAGGACCCTGATCGTTTTTCAAAAGCCGATTGGTCTTTATCCAAGAATAATCTGCCTGTGATTTCTGGTTCTTTAGGTGTATTAGAATGTAAGACCGTACAGCAAATTGACGCGGGTGACCATATCATTTTCCTTGGTGAAATCATCGATATTGATAAACAGGATAAAGAACCTATGTTATATTTCCGCCGTGATGTTGGAAAGATTCCAACAAGCTGGCCGGCAGTTGTTGTTCATTAATAATAAAGGTGATGGATAGTTGAAAACAACTATCCGTTCCTTTAAATATGAAAGGAACTGAAACATTATGCCTTATACAAGTATAGTTGTCCATGGAAGAAAACTAGGTCGGGAAATTGGTTTTCCAACCGCAAATTTAGAACCAACCAGCCAGTTTTTTAGTTTGGAAAAGGGTGTATATTCGGTTTTAGTTCAGCACGAATTCAAGAGATATATGGGTGTAATGAATATTGGGCACCGGCCAACTGTCTCTAATAATAATATTCTGATCGAAGGTCCTTTGAATAAACAAACGTATGAAGGCATGACAATCGAAGTCCATATCTTTGATTTTGACAAAGAAATCTATGGTCATTCTCTTGAAATTGAACCTTTGTCTTATATTCGCGACGAAAAGAAGTTTAACAGTTTAGAAGAATTAAAAATAAACATTTCCAAAGATATCCAAATTACCAGGGCAACTTTTAAAGAAAGAGGACTAATGAATGATGTTTCTTAATGTGTAATGCGTTAAGTGAAAGTAGGGAACTTTATGACCACTTATTTGGTGATTTGCTTATGAGTAATCAATGGAATGTGCTAAACGTTTCAAAGGCTATTACAAGGAGCTCATAAATGAAAATATTGATGCTATTATTTTCGAAAGTGAACCCAATAATGATTCATAAAAGTGTAATGGTCTCTAAACTCAATAGGTGAGTGTCAACGAGATATGCCTAACACCCAACTAAATAAAATATCTAGATTTAAACCACTCATTTTAAAGCAATTCAAGGTAAAGAAAATGGGAGGTAGATCAATATGAATAATAAAATAGACATGATCCATTTACCTGATCTTTCATTCATACAATTTTGCCATGATCAATTTGGAATAAATCGCGGCGTTTATAATACAATTGATGCTTGGTTTTTTCATGAGGGAATTAGAAATATTTTAGAGAGAAGGGAACAAATCTATCATTTTCTTACTGAATGGGTCCAGGATGACGCAACGCAAAGTAATGGGAAAATCAAAATCGGGCACGGAAACTTATCAAAAAAGTTAAAGGAATATTTTGAAAGCGCTTTTTCCACTGATTCCTGTAGTTCAGATGATGATTTCATTTTAACATTATCTAAAAGTTTATACCAAAGGTGTCTTATTAACTAAAACACTAAGAAGTGTGGGAGGTATCGCTATGAAGCAAAAAGCATTAACAGGATTAAGAGTGTTAGAAATGGGACAATTGATTGCCGGCCCGTCAGCGGGACGACTTTTTGCAGAATTTGGTGCAGAGGTTATTAAAGTTGAAAGTCCAAAAGGTGGCGATCCCATTCGTAAATGGAGAGTTGTTGAAAATGGCACAAGCCTATGGTGGTATGTTCAGGCAAGAAATAAAAAATCGATAACAATTGATTTGCGAAAAGCTGAGGGTCAAGAAATCATTCGGGGTCTGGCGCAAGAAGTCGATATTATTATAGAAAATTTCCGGCCTGGCACACTAGAAAAATGGGGAATTGGCTATGAACAGTTAAAAGAATTAAATCCCCGTCTTATAATGGTGAGAATAAGTGGCTACGGTCAGGATGGGCCATACAAAAATAAGCCAGGATTTGGCTCTATCGGTGAAGCGATGGGCGGCTTGCGCTATTTAACAGGGTATCCCGATCGTCCACCAACAAGGGTCGGAATTAGTATAGGTGATTCTATTTCTTCGCTGTATGCCGTGATAGGTGCGATGATGGCTGTTTATCATCGGGATAATGGATCAGGACAAGGGCAGTGTGTTGACGTTGCCTTATATGAATCTATCTTTAGTTTCATGGAAAGTATGCTTCCTGAATTCGACCGTGCTGGGGTTATACGAGAACGGACAGGAAGCACGCTTCCAGGGATCACCCCGTCTAGTACATATGTATGTAAAGACGGAAAGTATGTTGTCATCGGCGCGAATGGAGATGGTATTTTCAAACGGTTAATGGTGACGATTGGTCTTCCAGAATATGCCGATGAGCCGCGCTTTGAAAATAACGCAACTAGATCCGAGCATGCTGATCATTTGGATGAGTGCATTGAAAATTGGACGAAAACATTGAGTTTGGGAGAAGTATTGAAAATGCTGGACGAATCAGGAGTGCCTGCAGGTTCAATCTATTCGATTGAAGATATTGTAAATGACCCTCATTACCAGGCCAGAGGAATGATCCGTGAAGTAGAGGTCGACGGAATTGGAAAACTGAAGGTTCCTGGAATTGTCCCTAAGTTGAGTGAAACTCCTGGAGACATTGATTGGGTTGGGCCTCGTCTTGGTCAACATAACGAAGAAGTGTTAAAGGATACCTTAAATTTCAGTAATGAAGACATCGAAGCACTAATAAATCAGGGAATCATCGGAAACGTAACAAATAGGAGTCGCAATTGAAACATAGAATGTGGCCATGTTATCTTCTTTATCTTCTTTTAAATGGAGTCGTTTATTCATAAACAGTCGACAGAATATCATCTACAGTAATCCTATTTTATCAAACTAATAAAATAATTAAATCGAAATTGCTGACTCACAAAGACTCTAGCAACACTTCTCTTCTTTTACATTCAGAGAGAGATATTCTATTAGATAGGAAAATTCAAGAGTGAAAAATAGAGGTTTATCTAAAAGGGACTGATTTATTATGGGAATGACCATGTCAGAAAAAATCCTGGCAAAAGCTTCTGGACAGCCCGATTTGAAAGCAGGTGATATCGCTTGGGTAAAAGTTGATATTGCCATGATGCATGACTTGTTGGGACCTTGGTTAGTTGATGGAGCTTTCAATCGATTGGGCGGGCAGTTGTTTGATAAGGAAAAGGTAGTCGTGGTGTCTGATCATTGTACTCCACCTGCGACTGTCCAGCAAGCGGATATTTTAAAATTCACCCGTGATTGGGCGCGTAAACAAGACCTCTCTTACTACTATGAGTTTGAAGGACCTTGTCATCAGGTAATAGCAGAGCGAGGTCATGTTCGTCCGGGTCGATTGATTCTTGGAACGGATTCACATACTTGTATGGCAGGGGGCTTAGGAGCATTTGCGACTGGAATTGGTTCTACAGAAATGGTCGGTGTCTTATTGACAGGTGAAACATGGCTAAAGGTTCCAGAGACCATTAAAGTCGTTTGGGATGGAAAAATTCAACATGGAGTCTTTTCAAAGGATTTGGTTCTCAAAACCATCAAAGATCTAGGGCATGCAGGAGCGACCTATCAATCCCTTGAATTTTCAGGAAGCTCTATTAAAGATTTGTCTATAGATGAACGGTTTGTATTATCGAACATGGCGGTTGAAGCTGGAGCAAAAACAGGTCTGATTGAGCCTGATGAAAAAGTGGTTGAATTTTTACGGTCAAAAGGGGTAACCGATGAGGTTGATATGATTTCTAGTGATTCGGACGCTTCCTATATTCGTACCTTACATTATAATGCATCTGAATTAGAACCTCAGGTAGCTTGTCCGCATGAAGTCGATAATGTTCATCCTGTAAGCGCGGTAGAAGGAAAAGCAGTAGATCAAGTATATCTAGGCTCCTGTACAAATGGACGGTTGAGTGATCTTCGGATTGCTGCTCAAATCCTGAAGGGGAAAAAGATATCCAAAAATATTCGTTGTTTAGTGGTACCAGCCTCGCAGCACATTTGGATGCAGGCAAATAGAGAAGGAATCTTAGACATTTTGACGGAAGCAGGATGTATTATAAACATGCCTTCATGCGGGGCATGCGGCGGATTTACCAGTGGCGTTATCGGTGCAGGGGAAGTGGTCATGTCATCGTCAAACCGGAACTTCAGGGGGCGAATGGGAAGTACAAAAGGAGAAGTATATCTAGGCTCTCCAGCAACCGTGGCTGCTACAGCGATTGAGGGGAAAATTGCAGATCCACGGAAATATCTCTTACAGGGGGTCAGGTAGATGTCATTTATGATTCGAGGGCGTGTATGGAAATACGGGGACAACATTAATACCGATATTATTTCACCAGGCCAATATATGAGTCAGCCTGTAGAGAAGCAGGCAGAACATGCGATGGGGGCGATAGATCCAGATTTTGCAAAAAAGGTGAAGCCTGGGGATATTATCGTGGCGGGTCATAACTTCGGTTCCGGTTCAAGCCGGGAAACAGCCCAAATGGTCCTGAAACACCATCAAATTGGAGCAATCGTCTCCACCTCCTTTGCTCGTATCTTTTATCGGAACTCAATCAATGTTGGCCTTCCTGTTGTCGAGATGAAAGATACATCTGTTATCCAAGAGGGAGATGAAATTGAGATTGACTTAATTGAAGGTAAAGTCATGAATCATACTCAAGGTACGGAATATCAGGGAACGAAGCTGCCGGAGCATCTAATCGAAATGGTTAAGCTTGGCGGGTTAGAGCCTTTCCTTGTTAAAAAATTGCTGAACTCTTAATAGATGGGAAGAGAGGGAGAGAAAGATGAAACTGCCGAAGAAGGTAGAGATAATAGAAGTTGGCCCCAGGGACGGCCTTCAAAATGAAGCGAACTTTATTCCAACAGAACAGAAAATTGCCCTTATCCATGCATTAAATAAAACAGGAATAAAAAGAATGGAAGCGACATCATTTGTCCATCCTGTATATGTCCCTCAAATGAAGGACGCAAAAGAGGTTCTCGAAGGAATTGAACAAGTCCCTTCCATTCAATATATGGCATTGATTCCGAACACAAAAGGTTATGAGCTTGCGATAGAAAATGACGTGCAAGCTTTATCATTAGTCGTTGGTGCCAGTGACAGTTTTAATTTAAAAAATGTGAAAATGACCAGGGAAGATTCCATCAAAAATTTTGAAAGCATCATAGATAAGGCAATAGAAAACGGGGTTTTCATTCGCTACAATATCGCAACTTCTTTTTGGTGCCCGTATGAAGGAAAGGTGGATTCCAGTGTCGTACTTGAGATGGTGGAGCGTATTGATCGTTTAGGTGTGGATGAAATTGTAATTTGCGATACCATTGGCCGGGCGAATCCTGCTCAAGTGTATGACTTATTTCAACAAATTTCTTCTAGGCAACATAAAGCGGTGATAACCGCACATTTTCACGATACCTACGGGTTAGCCCAAGCGAATATTATAGCAGCTCTTCAAACAGGAGTTACGCGGTTTGATACTTCCATTGGAGGGTTGGGAGGATGTCCGTTTGCGCCGGGGGCAGCCGGAAATGTCGCTACAGAAGATGTGGTATTTATGTTACAAGAGCTGGGGATTGAGACAGGGATTGATCTTCAGTCACTCCTTGCTTGCGTTGAGTTGGTCCGACCTTTAACTATACGCGAATTAACAGGCCATTTTCATAAAGTTAACGTATATCAAAACACATAATTAAATGGGGTCTTCATCCATTAGCCTTTTTTGTTAACGTCCCATTTTACTTTTATTTTTATAAGTAACGGATGAGTGAAAATAAAAGTGCAGGAGGTAGAAAGAATGGATAGAGAAATTGGATTTATTGGTCTTGGGAGCATGGGCCTTCCCATGGTATTAAATTTGTTAAAATCAAATTTTAAGGTGAAGGTTTACAATCGAACTCCTGAAAAAGCTAGGGATGCCGTGGCTGCTGGGGCTCAGCAGATGGACCGTGCAGCAGATGTAGCAACAGTAGGTGGAATTGTGATTACTATGGTATCTAATGATAAGGCCCTGGAGGAAGTTGTTTTTGAAAAGGATGGAATAGGTAAAAAACTAGGGGTAGGGGGCATTCATCTATCAATGAGTACCGTCTCACCAAAGACCTCGCGTAAACTGGCTTCCTACCATGAACAGCAGGGTAGTTATTATGTCGCATCTCCAGTTTTTGGTCGTCCGGAGGCAGCATCAGCGCAAAAACTGTTTTTGTTGTCCTCGGGTCACCGTGATGCTAAAGAACGAGTTAAGCCTTTACAAAATGCACTTGGTCAGCAGGTCTTTGATATCAGTGAAGAACCTGGTGGTGCCAATGTAATTAAATTAGGCGGGAATTTTATGATCATGGCGGCGATGGAGGCCATGGCCGAGTCCTTTAATCTGGCAGAGAAGAATGGGATTGACCGTCAGTTAGCTGCAGAAGTGTATGCATCCACTCTATTTAACTGCACCGTTTACCAAGGGTATGGTCAGATGATTGCAAAAAAATCATTTGAACCAGCAGGCTTTCAGTTATCGCTAGGATTTAAAGATTGCAATCTTGTTTTAGACGAGGCTAACTCTACCAAAACACCGATGCCATTAGCCAGCTTATTGCATGATCGCTTATTAGCATCTATAGCAAAAGGACGAGAAACACATGATTGGTCCGCACTTGCAAGGGTAGCTTCGGAAGAGGCAGGACTAGAATAACTTGAATGGGTAGTTTT
Organism: Peribacillus sp. R9-11; assembly: GCF_031345095.1. Taxonomy (NCBI): domain Bacteria; kingdom Bacillati; phylum Bacillota; class Bacilli; order Caryophanales; family Bacillaceae; genus Peribacillus; species Peribacillus sp. R9-11. The sequence goes on from NZ_CP133764.1 coordinate 307,481, forward strand.
ATGGCGGTGATTTTTAGTCTCCTATAATTAGGAGACTTTTTTTAGATGGAGTCACCATACAAACATTTCGGTTTAAGACACTTCGTTTCTTCTATTCGCTGCGTGTTAGGGGTTTTTAGTCATGTTGAGTAGCTTTAAGTATTTTATGTGTTTTGGCATAAGTGATAAAGGGAAGTAGTCCAAACCAATAATATATTGTATTAGCAAAAAAGGAGAAACTAGAAAAAACCAAGTGGCCATAAGCTGATGATAAAGCCTTGGCGACTGATTATTTAGCGGCTTTAAACAGGTATTAAAGAAGTAAGGATAAATCCAAGTTTTGTCAACATTATAATTAAACGTTACCAAACTTTAGTTTATCACTTATTTCTCCTGCAATCTCTTTTACTGATTTAATGAAGTGATCAATTGTAGAGTCATCAACTCTAACCAATGGGGCAGAAACTGCTATACCAGCCACTACATTATTCCGATTGTCAAATATTGGAGCACTTGCTGAAAATACGCCAAAAACTAATTCGCCAAAACTTACTGCATAACCTTTTTCTTTTATAGTCTTTAATTCTTCTTGTAGGGTCCCCTTATCAAGGATAGTTTTCTCTGTAGAAGGTATAAAATCTGTTTCCTCAAGATATGTATTAATTTTCTCTGGAGGAAGGAAGGCTAACAATAACTTTGCTGATGCACCCATATACAAGGGAGATAATTGACCGATATGCGAAATGGTCATCAAAGCATGCTTTGCTTCTTCAAAAGCAATACATTTTCGTTGATTATCTTCAATGATATTTATATAGACGTTTTCCCCCAATTTATCTCGTAGAGCTTTTAGATAGGGTTTTGCAGTTGTTAACAAATGGGAATTATCTTCAACAAGTTTTCCTAAATAATATAATTCCATCCCTAATTTATATGTTTTTTTCTTGTTATCTTTTTCAAGAAGTCCATTCATCACCAATGTATTGAGTATCCGTTGAAGACTTGATTTAGAAAGACCGAGCTCATGGTGTAATTGGGCTAAGGACAGTTCGTTTTGATTTATTGAAAAAGACTTAAGAATCTGTATGGCCCGAGTAATTGTTTGCATAGAATTTTCCATTCTTAATCCCTTCTTAACTAATCTTTGCCAAAACTATATAGCAAATTATATCACTAACATTTATATTAATCGAGCACTAAACTAGCAATATAACCAATTTTCAAATTTATCAATAAATAATAGATAACTAGGAGAGAAATAGTCTATTCAACAACAAGTTTAACCTATGCATTTTTTTTTGAAAGTAAAATTAAAATAGCATTTAAGTGGTATAGTTAAAATTCTTATTCTGTCTTTCCTTTCTTTACAAGCAACTAATTGCAGGAAACTTAAAATAATTTGTCTTTGGTTAACAATATGTTAGAAAAGCCTTTTTTATAAAACTATAAATCTATGGTATTGTAAATCTAATGCGTAATGTTTAGATAAAATCGCACAGACAAAATATCTGGAAAATGTAATGTATAATTGATATTTTTATTATTATTATTATTTCCTCTATAAAATAAAATTACTTTTAGCATTAGCTATATCCTTTTTTATCTGAGTTTTCAGGTCATCAACTGAATGGAATTTTTGTTCATTCCTTATTTTAAACAGAACTTCTACCTGTATGGATATACCATAGATAACTTCATTAAAATTAAGAATGTGTACTTCTATATTTTTAGGGCTATTTTTATGAAAAGTAGGTCTAACTCCAATATTCATAACTCCAAAATATTTTTGACCATTAAACCTTATTCGTACTCCATAAACCCCTGTCTCCAACCAAGTGGCTGTAAAATCTATGTTTGCAGTTGGAAAGCCTATTTTTCCACCTCTGCCTTCACCATGAATTACCTTTCCTTTTAGCTGGATAATCTGCTTTGGAATTGATTCCGAGTGCATATCATTACTCACCTCAATTTTCTTGGACTCAACAATGGGGGAATATCGGGAAATTCATTAATAAACAAATATCAGATTCGTAATGATAAAATGTTTATGCAACATTCGTAATTATGACTGGATCAGTAATATTAATATCATTTAAAATTTGCTCTACAAAAATTCCGAAAGATTCCTTTAACTGAAACGGGTTTCTGCTGTCTAGTCTTGATTCTTTTGAACTGTTTAATTTGTATATTAAAATACCAAATCCATCTATAGTAATTTTCTCTATATTTTTTTCTTCAAAGGCTTCCCCAATCGAAAAAACAGAATCAATATATACAGGAAGAGGTAATGTCTTATTTTTCTTTTCTTTCATAATCACTATAATTTTACTGTCATCCAATTGGTTTGTATAAATTATTGAAGTTAATTCGCCATATTTCGTCGGAACAGTATTTTCCTTTTGACGTAGAATTAAGTCCGTGTTCCTCAATTGGTGTACGACTAAATTTTTCATTGAAACCATTATTAGGTTTAATTCCATAGACAAATTTTCCAATTCCAGTTTGTTAGCTATCATTCCTTTTTTATTTAATACATCGCAAACAACACCTGATAAACTTTTAGCACTACATAATTGAGCCAAATCAATTGCGGCGTCCGAAATAGTTACTTGCTCTAGGAGTCCTCTCTCACTAGAAATAATTGGGAAAACGTGGCCAGGTCTTGTAAAATCATTTGGAGCGCTATTTTTTTCAGTTAGCGTTCACACCTCTCGAAAGCAGAAATTCCAGTACTGCAATTTGTATAATCCACAGAAACCGTGAAATACTTATGGGGGTTTTCATTATTGTTAACCATCATCGGAAGTGTTAATTCGCTTGCCCTTTGCTTTGTTAAAGCAACTGAAACTAAACCTCTTCCATGGGTGGCCATTAAATTAATAGAAGAGGGGGTTACAAAATCAGATAATAAATAGAAATAACCTATTTCTTTTCCTTTGATAAAGTCATCGATAAGTAGAATCATTTCGCCACTATTCAACGCAACTATGCAGTCATTCAATGTATTATCCATACAGAAATTCCTCCGTTTAAATGAAATCTAGCGTTACAAAAATTTAAGAAAACCATCCAACATTCAGTTCTGTTTTCCATTGATACATAGATGATCCTATTTAAATGTATTTTCAGTAATCCTTAAAGGTTCATGCAACGCTAGTTCGAAATAAAAACAATTTCTAGGGTAAAATAAAATGAAGATACGATTCTCTTTATATATTAATCAGTCCAATTTCCATTGTTCGGGAATTCATCAAAATCTTGTTGATCGTGGGTAAAATAAATAGGTGTACCTGCATTTTCAATTGTCCGTAATTTCATATAGGAAGAGATGTGCTTTTCGGTACTCCAGTCATAAGGCATTGGAGTAAAATTTCGATAAGCTTCTTTAAGGTGTCCTGTATCGGCGGCCAAACATACGGGACCCCGATTTTCCAATCGTAAAATCATTGCTTGATGTCCTGGAGAATGCCCTGGAGTAGTGAATAATTTAATTGTTCCATCTTGAAATAAATCTATATCTCCATCGATCTGTAAAAAATTATATTCCCTTGTGTCTTTATAGTCATTCAAGCAATACACCAATCCCGTCCAAGGGTCTGGCCACCATGCATACCGAAGTTCATTCTTTTGAACAACAAAGGTGGCATTAGGAAAGTGACACATTCCGCCTGCATGATCCAAATGCATATGTGATAATATGACGTACTTTACATCATTGGGTTTATAGCCAAGTTTAATTAATTGGCGATCGATAGCGTGTTCGCGTGTCATACAACAACCAAATGCTTCACGCATTCCAGGACCCCAATGTTTTATTGCACTTTCAGGGTCAGCGACATTATAGTTAATCCCTGTATCAAATAGGATTACACCCTTTTTTGGATGTTCAATTATCCAAACACTTGATGGTGCAGAAATCATTCCACTTGCACCAGTAACAAAAATACCTTTATCCAGTTTCAATGGACCACAATCAACGGCTGTCACTCGTACACCAGCTCCCAAATACAATTCCCCCCTTAATCAGTGGATTTAGTTCTTGAACGCCTAATTTCGTAAATAATATTTGAAGTTATCAACATATTTCTAAAATCACGGTGTATAGGAAAGGGCAGAAGCGCTTGTTTCTTTAGAGTCTGTCCAATTTGGCATTACCTGTGTTGCAAACATTTCAATATGACGCATCATATCTTCATGTGGAACCAAGCCAGGATATTGCCACATTAACAGATACTCAGGATTGTGTTTTTTCACCAATTGCTCAATTTTCCGATTAACGGTATCCGGAGTTCCTATAAATTCAAAGCCACGGTCACATAGATCTTTAAAATCTCCTTTAATTTTTCCTGTTTCCCCTTCTCGGCGTAATGCTTCATTAAATCCTAACTCACCAAACCAATGCGGCCATACAAATCCATTTCCATCTGCAGCCAATTCATGTGCGCGTTCATCAGAATTAGCAACTAGGACATCTCGGAATACTCCAATACCATCCCCACTAGCAATTTCACGACCGACCTTTACAGCTTCATCCTGATATGCACTAATCAATTTCTGCATTGCTGTATCATCCGTGTTCAACATAAAGGGAACAATCTTTTCTTTTGCACAGAAACGCCATGTATCTGCACTATGAGAGAATGGTTGCCAAACCTCTATATCACGATTCTGGTAAAGTTTAGGAGCGATCCCGATTTCTTTTATATAGCCAGCCGCATCCATTCCTCTTCCATAATCACCGACCGCACTATGGTCAAATTTAAGGTTTTCAGGAGGTATATTCCAGATTTCACCTTTATGTGAAAACGTTTCTGATGCCCATGCTTTTCTTATAATTTCGTAGTGTTCATTAAAAAGGGTTCTGTTACGTGCGTCTGTTTCCGTCTTATCAGAGAATGTCGCTCCAACACCATAAACCTGGCCGAGAACGTCTGCCCATCTTTTTTGATAACCGCGAGCGATTCCAGCTATCGCACGTCCATTTGTCATTTGATCAAGCATTGCTATATCTTCCGCTAACCGTATTGGGTTGTGGAATGGTAGAACATTTGCTAATTGGGCAAGTTTAATGTTTTTAGTTTGCATACCTAAGTACAAACTTAACATTATTGGGTTATTAGATACTTCTAATCCTTCAATATGAAAATGATGTTCAGTAAATGCCGCGGCATAGTAACCAAGTTGATCAGCTGCCTTAACTTGTTCAGATATTTGATAAAGCATGGATTGGTAAGCTTGCGTATTTTGTCCTGGTAACATTCCAGACTCTATTTGTTTTCGAGTACCTACAGTAGGTAAATAAAATAATACAAATTTCATTAATAAATCCCTCCTGGTTTTTAATGGTGTTTATTTCATACGAATTTACTACTCTATTTTTTCTTTGGCTTTCAAAGTGAAAAAATTAGCGAAACAAATACATAAATCCAATGAAGTCTTAAATCAGTATGTAATAACTTTGAAAAATTATTTGTTTGAATTCGCTCAGATACATTGGTTTCATCAAATGACCATTCAGCTACATAAAAATCACCCCCTTTTTTTGTAACCGTTTTCAAACTAAGGCTTAATACAATAACAAACAAGAACCTTTGAAGTTGGCACAACATTCGTTCCATAGAAATTTTAACTTTTGAATTTATTACATGATGGAGTGTGTTTGTCTTTTATTACATGGTAAATGCATCTTTTATTAAATAATTCCTTTGCTGGAGGTGCGGTTTGAATGACATTAAATTCATATGATCCATTTCTGGTTGGATTAACACAAAATATAACTTTATTCAACGCAATGGAGGAAAGTCAGTATTTTGGTTGAAATACTTAAGGGGTCAACGAGTATCTAAAATTAAGGTTTCTAAAACATGTTCCATTCGTTTATCTAGTTTAAATCGTACCGATTATCGGGTAATATATACTGATTAACGATACGATCATATTAATTTATTTTAAAAAGCCTGTCAATATTTTTTTGTAACATTCTGAATTTTTTTATTCTCAATCAGTTTTAGTGAATTTTTTAGTTTAAGGCTAGAACCTAGAAAGGGGCAAAAAAAAATGTTTTTAGTATTGGTAACGTATACTAAACCCTTAGAAGAAGTAGACAACTCGTTGGAAGACCATGTGATGTTTTTAAACAAATATTATGAACAGAAAAAATTTGTTTGTTCAGGTAGAAGAAACCCCAGAATTGGTGGTGTAATTTTAGCAAATGTAAATACATCACAAGAAATGGAGGCTATCATTCAAGAGGATCCCTTTTATTTTAGAAAAATTGCCGAATATGAGGTCATCGAATTCTTACCTACTAAATTTGATGAGAAATTTAAAGTTTTTATAGAGGATGGGGAGCAGGCATAACAGCCTGTTTTTTTTTCCTTAAAACACAATTATTTTCCATTATTATACAATCTTGAATTCTAAATAAACCAGTACGTACATCCAAGTCTATAGCTAGTTTATCTTCGCTAAAATCATCAAAGGCTGATTGACGCTTCGTCAATGACGTGAAGAAGAGGCGTAGTTTAATAATGACTATATCATTTTTAATATAGTGTTACTTGATTCATACATAAAATGATGTTGTTAAATTTAGCAAATAAATATTGTTGATTAAATTTTTAGAATATTGTATTATCTCAATTACAGGTATACGATGTTAATTATCGGTACGTTTTTATAAAATACCTGATAGAAAATTTTATAGAGGTGATCCTCGTATGAAGAGTTTGCAATTATCTGTTGTTCAACAATCAGAACAAGTAAAAGCGTTAAGACGGGAGATTCGTAATTTCATTCAGACAGAGCAAGAAATCGGAGCATTTGAACCTCAATGCGATTCATGGTTAAGTGGTTATTCTCCCAAATTTAGCCGCAAGCTGGGAGAGCGCGGTTGGATTGGTATGACCTGGCCGAAATGCTATGGCGGACAAGAGCGTTCAGCTATCGAAAGATATGTTATAACGGAAGAACTGTTAGCTGCGGGATCGCCGGTTGCTGCCCATTGGATTGCCGACAGACAAACCGGCCCTCTACTTCTCCGATTTGGAACAGAATATCAGCGTGAACTGTTTCTCCCTAAAATTGCAAGAGGAGAATGTTACTTTGCAATCGGTCTAAGCGAACCAAATGCCGGTTCTGACTTAGCAGCTATCAACTCCAAGGCAACCAGAGTAGATAATGGATGGATACTGAATGGTAGTAAAATTTGGACCAGCGGCGCACATTATGCCCACTATATGATAACCCTATGCAGAACTTCCCCAATGAACCAAGAAAATAGGCACGATGGGATGAGTCAGCTTATTGTAGACTTGACTGCACCGGGTGTAACTGTTCGACCAATTTATCTAATGACCGGCGAACATCATTTCAACGAGGTTATCTTTGAGGATGTATTTTTGCCAGACGAAATGTTGGTAGGGAAAATGGGTAATGGATGGAAGCAGGGTATGGCAGAACTGTCCTATGAACGAAGTGGTCCTGAACGTTTTCTTAGTACGTTCCCGCTTTTAGAAGAACTGGTAAACGCCCTACAATCGACCGGTGACAAATTGTTAATCAGTCAATTGAGTCCTTTGGTATCCCAGCTTTGGACCTTGCGGAATATGTCTATGGGCATTGCTCAAATGTTGGAAGATGAGATTACACCTGATGTGGCTGCTGCGTTGGTGAAGGACTTAGGTACTCAATTAGAGAAAAGGGTAGCTGAATTAGCTAGACTATTAGTTTCTTCTTCCCACAAAGCCTTCTCACCTCAAATTGAAAAACTAATGTCGGAAGCAATTCTCCATTCTCCTGGCTTTACTCTTAGAGGGGGGACTACTGAAATTCTAAGAATGATTGTTTCAAAGGGGGTAATTGCAAAATGAACGATATCACGGAAATGCTAATTGACTCCACAAATAGAATCATGAAAGATATCTGCACAAAAGAACTTGTAAATGAATCAGAAAAAGGGAGATGGGCTGCCGATTTGTGGGATATGCTGGCGGGTTCGGGGATGATTACAGTAGCCATTCCCGAAGTAAGAGGTGGTAATGGCGGAGAGTACACAGATGCCCTTAGCATCCTTCGGTTAGCAGGAAAGTACTCTGCCCCCATTCCACTGGCTGAAACATACGTAGCAAATTGGCTATTGAATCAGCTGGGTGCAGATATTTCGGAAGAGCCACTAACTATTGCACTGCCTAGTAGAAATGAATTATTTAGCTTCAAAGAAAACAAGGATGGATGGATTATCTCGGGGAAAGCCAGTTCTGTTCCATGGGCAAGATTTGCCAAACAAGTGTTGGTTATCGGAAAAACTGAATCTGAACACGCTTTAGCCCTGATCAAACCAGAATACGGAGAAATCGCCTTCCGTCAAAACCTAGCCGGTGAAGCAAGGGATACAATAACATTTGAAAGTGTATTCATGGATAATTGTGAGGTAATACCAATTGACCTTGATTGGGTAATGAAACAGCTAAGATATAGCTTAGCCGTGACCCGAATTGTCTTGATGGCTGGAGCTCTTGAAAGGGTACTTGAACTTACTGGTAAGTATTCCTCAGAACGAAATCAATTCGGCAGACCCATTCATCGATTTCAGGCTATCCAACAACAATTAGCCCTTTTAGCTGGGGAATATGTTGCAGCAGGAGTTGCTAGTGATTATGCAGTCGATGCCTTTCAGAAAGGGCAATTATCTAAAGAAATTATCATGGCTAAGATAAGAATCAATGAAGCGGCGGGAAATGCAGCAACCCTCTCCCACCAAATTCATGGTGCCATTGGTTTTACCTATGAGCATATCCTTCATCAAAATACACGTCGTTTGTGGTCATGGCGTGACGAATTTGGAACAGAGACAGAATGGGGAATGGAATTAGCTGAACAAATTATGGAAAAAGGTCAGACTGGAATTTGGTCATTTCTTACGGACAAATAGGTCAGGTCATTTTAATAAAGGAGAATGTGTAGATGAGTGATTTACTTTTTACTGTAGATAATGGGATAGCAAGGATTACATTGAATCGTCCGGACAAATTGAATGCGTTTAGTACCGAAATGATTGAACTATGGATTGATGCATTGCAGATGATACGTGATGATGAAGAAATAAGGGTAGTTGTTCTAGCAGGGAACGGTCGTGCCTTTTGTTCTGGAGGGGACGTTAAATCTATGACAAGCGGAGAAGGTATGCTCTATAACAACACAGGGGTCGGGGATATGGTTACTACTGCACTAGCTAGGAAGAACACTTTATGGAAAAAGGTACAGCGGATTCCTCTTCTCCTCCAAGAAATTGACAAGCCCGTGATTGCGGTGATTCAAGGAGTCGCATTGGGAGCTGGATTTGATATGACTCTAGCGTGCGATATAAGAATAGCCGCTAAAAGCACCAAAATTTCAGAGAGTTATGTAAAAGCGGGGATTGTTCCTGGTGATGGAGGAGCTTACTTTTTGCCACGATTTATTGGTGTTGATAAGGCGTTAGAGTTGCTTTGGACTGGTGATGTGCTTTCTGCTGAGGAAGCCAAACTGTTAGGATTGGTTACACATGTGGTTGCAGACGACCAAATCGATGAATTTGTTGAGAACTATATCCAACGACTTGTTGATGGTCCACAGGATGTCCTACGCTTTACAAAGAGGGCTGTGTACCAAGGGCTTAATATGGATCTTCGTACTTCCCTGGATATGATTTCTTCGGCCATGGGCATCGTCACTGAACTACCAGACTATCAAGAAGGGGTAAGGGCTATTTTGGAGAAGCGAAAACCAAATTTCGAATAAGCCTAACTTCTGGAGGTGTAGGTAAATCTCTTTCTATCAAAAAATAAAAACAATGAGAATGGAAGAAGGGAAGACTTAATATGGAAGCTTTAGAAGGTCTAAAAGTGTTGGATTTGTCCAGAACCCTTGCGGGTCCCTTTTGTACCATGTTACTCGGAGACATGGGAGCAGATATAATCAAAGTTGAAAAGCCTGGAACAGGGGATGAGACAAGACGATTCACCCCTCCAAAATGGGATGGTATAAGCGCTTACTATTTAGCTTCTAACCGAAATAAACGAAGTATTACAATTGATATGAAATCAGAAGAGGGCAAGCAGCTTATTTATAAAATGGCAAAAGAATCGGATGTGTTTATTGAAAACTTCCGAACTGGCGCTATGGAAAAAATGGGACTTGGTTATGAACAAATGAAGAAACTTAATCCACGGCTAATTTATTGTTCCATCTCTGGATTTGGACGAACTGGGCCGGAAAAAAATCGTGCTGGATATGACCTATTGCTTCAGGGGTATGGTGGATTAATGAGTATTACAGGAGAGACAGGTGGATCTCCAGTTAAAACTGGCATGTCCCTCGTCGATTTAACAATGGGAATTTTTGCTGCATACGGTATTTTGACTGCTGTAATTGCCCGTGGTAAGACAGGGAAGGGGCAGTTTATAGATGCTAGTCTTCTAGACGGCCAAGTTTCCTTGTTAAATTTCTTAGTTACAAGCTATTTTGCCACAGGTAAACCAGCCGGACGCATGGGATCTGCACACCCCACCATAGTTCCATACCAAGCGTTTTCGGCAAAAGATATGGATATTATTCTCGCTGTTCCTAACGATGGACTCTGGGCAAAATGTTGTCAAGCTTTGAACTGGGAGGATTTATTAACAGATCCGAGATTCAAAACGAATGAAGACCGTGTCACTCACCGTCATGAGTTGGTTTATTTTATTAGTAAACGCTTGTCCTTATTAGAAAGCAAGGAAATCTTTGCTTGTCTTGATGCTGCTGGTGTGCCGTGTGGACCTATTCACACTATTGATCAAGTTGTGAACCACCCACATGTACTTTCTAGAGAAATGATATTAGAAGTAGAACATCCAATTGTGAAGAATCTAAAAATGGCAGGTTTCCCAATCAAACTATCGGATACGCCTGCAAGTTTGAAAAGGCATCCTCCGCTCCTCGGAGAACATACTGAAGAAATTCTTAGTGAACTGGGATTGTTTGCTGATGATATTGAACAGTTAAAACAAAAGCATATAGTGGGTGAGTATAAGGAATGTAAGAGTAGTATCTGACAAGTTAAGTATGTTTTGTAAAATCGAGAGGAGTATGCCCAAGATGAAAGTAAAAACAAGAACCTATCAGAATTTAATCAATGGGGAGTGGGTCAGCCCGCAATCTGGGGAACTTAAGGAAAGTGTGAATCCATCTGACAATAGAGATATTGTTGGATATGTTCCAGTGTCTACAAAAAGTGATGTTGATGATGCGGTTCATGCTGCCAAACAGGCCTTTCAAACTTGGAGAAAACTACCTGGAACGGCTCGAGGTGAATATCTTCGTAAAGCGGCAGATATTTTAGAACAACGGGTGGATGATATTGCCAAAACACTTACACGTGAAATGGGAAAGACACTTATAGAGGCGAAAGCCGAGACACTACGAGGTGTAGATATACTTCGCTATTATGTAAGTGAAGGGATCCGTTCAATCGGAGAAGTTATCCCTTCAGGTGATAGTGAGGCTCTCCTTTTTACTTCCAGAGTACCTGTGGGGGTTGTGGGTTTGATCACCCCATGGAACTTCCCGGTTGCAATTCCTGTTCACAAAATAGCTCCGGCTCTCGTCTATGGGAATACAGTAGTTATAAAGTCAGCATTTGAAACTACAATTACTGCGATAAAAGTGATGGAGTGTTTTAAAGATGCTGGATTGCCTGACGGTGTTTTGAATTTAGTCAGCGGTAGAGGAAGCACAATCGGCAACGCATTATGTGATCATCCCGATATCAAAGCCATAAGTTTTACCGGATCTAACGATGTGGGTAAGCTTATTGCATTAAAAGCGGTACAGCGAGGAGCTAAGTTTCAATTAGAAATGGGGGGGAAGAACCCTGTAATCGTCACCGAACATGCAGATCTCGATTTAGCGGCAGAAATGACTGTTAACGGAAGTATGAAATCAGCTGGTCAAAAATGTACGGCAACTAGCAGGGCCATTATAGTCAAAGAAGTTTATGAACCTTTCCGTGAAAAAATAATTCAAAAAATAAAAAACATAACAGTAGGTAATGCTCTTCAAACTGGTTCCTATATGGGTCCTGTATCGTCACTTACACAATTTAACAGTGTTCAAGAAGCCATTAAAAAGGGGGTTAAAGAGGGGGCTCGTCTAGTATTAGGAGGTAACACGGTTAAAAATCCAAAACTAGCATATGGATACTATATTGAACCAACATTATTTGATGAAGTTGAATCAAGTATGTCTATTGCACAGGAGGAGATATTCGGACCAGTATTAGCTTTAATTAAAGTGGAAAACCTAGACGAAGCTTTACAGGTAGCTAATGATGTTAAGTATGGCTTAAGTGCATCTATTTTTACAAACCATCTTGACGAGGTATTTCAGTATATGAATGAAGTGGAAGCGGGTATGATTCGGGTTAATGGGGAAACTACTGGTCTTGAGATTCATGCACCATTTGGAGGAATAAAAGATTCTAGCACGCAAGCTCGAGAATTAGGAAGGGCTGCAATGGAATTCTTTACTTCGATTAAAACAATAACAATTAAATCATAATGAATCACGATTGCAAGTAGCAGTGCCACTAAGACTTAGTAGCTATGAAGTAAGTAAACAATTTTAATTGTTGTGTTGGGAATCAACCAAATATAACTAGAGGGTGCGTTGGACAATAATCTCGTCTTCTATTTCCACCCTCTTCTGTGAAGCTGGTTGGACTAATTACTTGCAATAGGTGTTCGGTGAATTATTATACTTTAGTATAACTCATAACATTCAGAATTATCTATTAAATTATAAGATCTATAATCATAAAAACCTTCAACCCAACTATCTTTAGTAATCTCTTGGTAAATCTATCATCTAACCACACCCTTGCTTAAAAAATTCTACTTTGAAAATTACATATTATCGATTCAATATATAAAATGAAACATTTGTATCAAAATAAAACATTCCGTTATAGAAAATCTAAATTGCTCTCCAGAGAGGGGGACTGAAATTTCCATTTTTATAGCCTTTTAAAAGATTTATTTATTAAATATGTGTTGGCATGATTCTTGCTTTTATTAGATTAAGGGCGCGAAATTACCTTAAGTCTTATACTAGAACAAAGAAAGAATGGAGTTACAAAATACGATAACATTTACTCTCTTGATTGAATTACCTGTCAACGAATTTTTAGATGAGGCTTGCGACTTAAGTTTTTTTATACCTGCCCTACCTGTGATTTGGAACCGCCTAATGGAATTGATGAAACACGTACGATCCAAGAAGAAAGGGAATAGTTCTTCAAATAAGCTAGAAAGGAGTAAAGTGAATGGATTGGAGAGTATTGGCTCTAAGGAAGAGTATTGATGAATATCGTCAGGACATGTTTGATTTGGCAGTAAAGAAAGGCTTAACTAGTCCGGAGGTAATAAAAATCAGTCAAAAATTAGATAGTGAAATTCTCCTGTGGCAAAAATTATTTATATAAGATTTACCTTTTGTCAACGGAACCTCTTCTATAGGTTGAAAAGAAAAGCTGGGCTATGAGATTACTCAATCATATAACAATGTGTGATATAACGAAATTTTCAAAAGACAAAGGAGTATTTATGGAAAAATTTCAGACCGACACACATCTTCATATGCCGGATTTGCTTTTTGTTAGATTTTGTGAAGAAGAATATAAAGTGAATAGGGGTGTATACAATACAGTAGAAAAGTGGTTTTATGATCAAGAGGTCCATAACATTCTACTACGCAGAGAGGCAATTCTGAGTTTTTTTCTATTTGTAAGAACGTGTCAAAAAAGCGATGGGAAAATAAAGTTTGGTCATGGGGGATTAACACAACTATTAAAAAAGTTTTGGTGTCAATACAAAGTTGCTCAATAAGTAAACAAAGAAACCAAGGTGAATGAGTGTATTAGTGTTGAACAAGAAATAGGAGAGTCTCGATAAAATAAATGGAAAAGAGGAAATCAATAATGTCAAATGAAAAGTATCAAACTTTATTTAAAGAAGTCATGGGGAATTACCCAACTGGAGTAACTGTCGTAACCACAACTGACAAAGATGGAAATCCTGCTGGTTTAACTGTAAATTCATTTGCTTCTGTTTCACTCGAGCCTCTTCTACTACTCTGGTCAATAGATAATAAAGCTACTAATCTTGATTCTTTTATTAATGGAGAGAAATTTGCTGTACACATTTTAGCTAGTAGTCAACAAGATTTATGTAAGAACTTTTCTAGTAAAAATGTTGATCGTTTCAGCACATGCGAATGGAAGCTTTCAGATCAGAACCTTCCTATCATCGATGGGGCTTTTGCAGTTCTTCAATGCAAAACGTTTAAGACCCTAGAAGCTGGAGATCACACTATTTTAATTGGTGAAGTCATTGATATTCAGATTGAAAAAAGGGAACCTATGCTATACCACAGAAGACATTTTGCATCAATTCCACCAGAGTTTTATGTAACTAATTAATAACTATCTTATTAAATGATTCAACTACACTATTTAAGATTATTCATAAAAGATTCAAAACTAAAGAAATAACAATGATATTAACTTCATTTTAGTTAATAGAAAACTAAAATTAATTTTGATGGGTGCGGTTAGGAACCGATTCCTTCATAAATGAGAGGAAGAATACTCTTTATGAAATTATTAGGTATAAGCGGGACTATAATAGGTTCAAAAACTGCAATTGTTACAGAGAAAATTTTAGAAGATATTGCAAAAATGGACCCTAGTATGGAGACTGAACACTTAAATCTAAAAGAGTTCGATATTCAATTTTGCGATGGCCGTGACACGGGAGACTATAACGAAGATACTAAAAAAATCATAAATCTTATATCGAATGCAGATTTATATATTATCGTTACACCAATTTTTCATGGGACTTATAGTGGGGTGTTGAAAAACCTTTTTGATTTAATCTCGCCTCAAGTTATGAAAAATAAAGTAATCGGGTTCACTGCTGTAGGGGGTAACTATAAACATTACTTAATGGTTGAAAATCAACTCAAACCAATCGCAGGTTATTTCGGAGCACATGTAGCCCCTAGTTACGTATTCGTTCACAACGAAGATTTTAAAAATAACTATATTGCTAATCAAGATATACTAGATCAAATAACTGATTTCTCCAGGGATATAATAAATATGAAAAAATTATTACAATAAGTATTCTTATAAAAATAAGGGTTCTGGTGCAATAAATTCAATAATTGCAGTTAATATCTAAATCGTACAGATACTATTAATCTAAAAAAGTTGCTGATTCAGTATGGATAATCAAAATTATTCAAGGGGAAACATTATCAGCCTGACATGATTTTGTTATTGTGAGATGGTACCTGCGGTACAAATTGAGCTTTCGTAATGTAATGGGAAAACTCAGCTTATCGATGGTTCAAAGAACAGTTATGCGTTGGGTTCATCAACATGGACCGGAATTAGATGTGTCATCTTAAGCCAAACTAATGACTTCTGGAGAGTCGATGAGACGTATATCAGAGTAAATAGGTCAAAGGATGTATCTGTATCGTGCAGTGGATTCCAAAGGAAACACGATTGATTTTTATCTTAGTACAACAAGAGACAAAAAGGCCGCAAAGCACTTCTTTAAGAAAGCTTTGCGGTTTTTTCATGTTTCTAAGCCGCGTGTCATAACGGTCGATAAGAATTTGGCTTATCCTATATTAATTGAAGAGTTGAAGAAAGAGAGAAGCATACCTGATGGTATGCGACTTAGATTACAGAAGAACTTGAATAACATAGTGGAGCAAGATCATCGCTTTTTAAAGAAGCAAGTCCGTTCTATGCTAGGATTAAAAACGTTTCGAACTGCCAAACTCATTTGTGGAGTGGAGGATATGCATATGGACATCTTCAACAAGGGATGAAGTCTGTCCAAAGCGAGATTGAAACATAAATTATTTGGAGTAGTCTCATAATTCATAGATGAAAAGGATATTGAAATTCTATGTTTCTAAAAGTTCATATTTGCACCAGAACCGGTAACACGAAGGCATACTCAAATGACCTGCATATACGAAGACACAGCGAATTCTCAAGCTCCTAATCTAGTTCCATTATTTCAAATATTAACAATTCATTCTAGAATTCTATCTATATTAATTTGATATTTTTCCATTTTTCTATATAGAGTGGCTCTGGAAATATTCAGTTCTTTTGCGGCTCTAGTTAAATGGCCGTTGTGATGTCGAAGTACTTGCAAAATTCCATTTCTTTCAAGTTCATTCATCGACACCGGTTTAACCGAACTATCTACTTCTTCCACGAATGGTTCGTCTAATATTAGACGGACATCTTCGGGCGAAATGCTTTGGTGCTCGGCTAATACAATTAGTCTGTAAACACTGTTCTCAAGCTCTCTTACATTACCTTTCCATTGATAACTTGCCATTAAATCCAGTGCTTCTTTAGTTAGGGACACTTTTTTCCCTTCATTACGATTATATAAAATGACAAAAAAGTTTATCAGACGGATAATGTCTTCTTTGCCTCTTTCTCGTAATGATGGTAAGCGCAAACTTAAAATATTAAGCCGGAAATATAAATCCTCTCTAAATGTATTATTCTTTATGGATTCCCTTAAGTCTACGTTAGTAGCTGCGATCACTCGAACATCTAACGGAATAGGTTTTTTACCGCCTAAACGATAAAGTTCTCTTTCCTGCAATACCCTTAGTAAATAAACTTGATGCTCGAGTGTTAGTTCTCCAACTTCATCAAGAAATATAGTACCTCCGTTTGCCAGCTCAAACTTTCCTTTTTGTCCCCCTTTTTTTGCTCCTGAAAAGGCCCCCTCTTCATATCCGAATAATTCACTGCCAATTAATTCTTTTGGAATTGCTCCACAGTTTATTGTGACGAATGGTTTTTCACTACTATTATGAATAGCTTTTGCAAACATTTCCTTTCCGGTCCCTGTTTCACCTAAAATAAGCACAGTTGCTTGACTGGATGTTATTTTTTTTGCTGTATTGATTGCTGCCTGGAATGAATCGCTGTTGCCAATCAAGTCATTAAATAAGGGTTTTCTTTTCTCTTTAGGCTCATGAACAGTCTTTACTATTGGAATCAATCGCATAAGCCACCCTTGAAATAACTTTTTATGAAAAATACGATTTAATACAATTCGAACATCAAGATCATGGCCCAATGTACTGTAAAATTCTATTTCATTTTCATTTAATTCCAAATGGAAATCTAAATTGGGAATACCCAAGGATGAAATAGAGTATCTATTCCAATCCTTTCCATATGAACCAAGTAAATGAGCTGCTTTTTCAGAACATCTGATAATTACCTTATCACTATTAATAATAAGAGCGGATTCTGAACCGTTCAGAAATTGATTTTGGAAATGATCTAATAAAATATTATACTGCTCTAAATAAAGATTATCTAAATTTTTTTGAATAGCAACTCTCGTTGAGTGTAATAGACCAAATGTATGAGAGTTGAAAACCTCGAGCGGTCCTGTAAAATCAATCACGCTTTGTACCTTATTAGTGTTCTTATTAAAAATTGGCATGGCCAAGCAGCTTATCTCATGAAACATACTACAAAAATGCTCAGCTCCAGCTACAAAAGCAGGTTTATTATGTTCTAAAGCAAGGGTTACAGCGTTTGTTCCAGCTTGATTATCGTGTATTCCTCCAGGCGCATTATTGATTTCAGATAAACGTTCTATTATTTTCTGATCTCCATACATCTTCACCAAAAGAGCATCTGCATTAAAGAGTTCAACCGACGTATAGTCCAAATATTCGCCAAGATCCTTTATAATATCTGTAGAGGACTCAATAATGTATTCATTATTATTCATATATTGATCATATGTATGGAGATCAATGTCTACTTTTGGTCGAAAGGGGTCAATGTTTTTATGTTTGTGTGATTTCCAAGATTCAGAAATAACCGTTGATATATGGGGGCTAATTATATCCTTCTCCATAAAAAGTTCCCAGGATTTTCGCAACTCCAATGGATTTTTAGATTGAGGATTAAATTTAAAAGAACTCATGACCATTCTCCTTTTGAAAGCGCTTTAATAATTTAGCAGGAGTTAGTTGGTCGCTGCTTGCCTTTATATTAATCTAAATATTTATAATTTTCAATAATATTTAGAGGAAATGTTCAGAAAAATGAAACAATTGTATCAAAATTAAACACTCAATCTTAAAATCTTAGTTGCTTTACAGTATAAAATCTATGTTTTTATAGCTTTAAATTGGTTTTTTTTATTTTATATTTGTTGGTACGATACTTGCATTGTATTAGTTTGAGAGTGCAGTTACCTATAAATTGAAAAAGGGGGTCTCATAACGGAAACGAGAATGCTCATACTTTCTTCTTAAACTAAATAGAAATGTAAGCGGTATCGATAATAAAACCCTTCGTGGACCTCAATGAAAAATGAATCTTAGTTAAGGGTTTAGTGTAATGAACAATTTAATTAAGGATGTATGAAACAAAACTTATAATTTTTCTACAAGTAACATCCCACCACTAAAAATTAGGAGGAATACAAAATGAAATTTTCTATGTTTTACTTACCGGCAATCGCAGAGGAAGAAGATGTTAGGCAAAGAGGAAGATTGGCTGGACAAGATCGGGAACTTTATCAATCATTGCTTCAAGATCTTCTTGAGCAAGCGCAATACATCGATAAAATGGGTTTTGACGCGCTCTGCATAACAGAACATCATTTCCACGTTGAAGGCTATGAAGTTTCCACCAACCCTATTATGCTTGACCTTTATCTCGGTCTGCAAACGGAAAGAATAAAAGTTGGCCAGTTAGGAAATGTATTGCCTACACATAATCCAATTCGTCTTGCGGAGAATATTGCTTTGCTTGATCAAATGACAAAAGGCAGGGCATTTGCCGCTTTCGCCCGTGGCTATCAACATCGCTGGGTACGCACAATAGGTCAGAAAAATAATGTTGGTATTTCAAATAACAATGTTAATGAGGATGAACGTAATAAAGAAGTATTTGAAGACTACTTCAATATTGTTCAGAAAGCATGGAAAGGCGGCACCTTCAAACATGAAGGAGAGTACCAAATCCCGGTTCCAGTTGATTATGGCTACAAGACTCACCAGGAAGGTTTAAATGAAGATGGAATTCTTGAAGAAGTTGGTATCGCGCCGCTTCCTTATCAAGAGGAAGTTGACTTATGGCATCCGTTTTCCTTCAGTGAATCAACGATCCGTTGGTGTGCAAAACGTGGTGCACAACCAGTTGTTATGACCACTAATTCAAAATTAGTTAATCACTTATTCGATGTGTACCATGAAGAAGCGAATAAAAGTGGGTATAATCGCGAGCGTGGTGACCGGATTGTGTTAATACGCGATGTATTCGTCTACGATACCGAAGAAGAAGCAAAACATTGGCAATCAAAAGGCGCTGGATTCATTTGGAAAGATTGGTTCGCTCCGGATGGATTTAATGCGTGTAACTTGCGTGAAGGAGAAACAGTGGATCAACTAACAGGGGAATATGATGAACTCTTGGAACGTGGTTTCTGTATAGCCGGAACACCGGAGCAAGTAAGACAACAAATCGAGCAGTTAATAAAAGAAACAGGCGTGAAACATTTGATGTTCTTCAATTTTACTAGAGCGATTCCACAGGAAAAAGTAATGCGTTCACTAGAGTTATTCTGTACAGAAGTAATGCCTCATTTTACCGAAGATAAAGTAAAAATTACACAAAGGTAAAGATCAACGGTTCCTGATTTTCATACTACCAGCCTCAATTAGAATACAGGCGTATCTTTATCAGATAGAATCTCCAAACATTGTTTAAGAACTTTCTTCTTTACAGTTTTTAAATCAAGAAACAGCAGGGTCCATAGCGGTTACTAAAGTAGCTCGGACCCACTTTTCTGGAAAACAGCATAGAATATGCAGGAAGATTTTCAGATAATGAGATGAGTCAAACTTCAGAAAATCCTCCAAAAGATATTCAATATTAAAAAAACAGATAAACGATTTGAAGATTAATCCAGTCTATCAGGCGGAGTTAAATAGATTTTACCCGTTTTGAAAGAACATCACTTTAAAAATTGAAAATCATGGTTACGATATTAAAAACTTAAAGTAAGTATGATAAACGTATTTAGAATTAGGGGGTAATGATATGAGAACAGGCGTACGAGTGACTGTGGTGGATAGTGGCCGTTTGGATATTAATAAAGGAATACTTATGACTGGGGCAGAAGGAAAAATCACTGTACCGACAAGCGTTTGGATTATCGAGCATCCACATAAAGGTGTAATCCTTTTTGATACAGGGGTCAACTATAATGTGGCGGATCCTGAAGCAGCGGAAAAATATTGGGGACCGGGTAAGCGTGACGCATTAGGTTGCATTATGACACGTGATGAAGCCATTGATCGTCAGTTAATGAAACTGGGATATAAGTTGGATGATGTAAAATACGTCATCTTATCTCATCTGCACTTAGATCATGCGGGTGGTATGTGTCACTTTCCGAACGCAACCTTTGTCGTGCAAAAGAGCGAACTGCGTTATGCGTGGTGGCCTGATTCATGGCCAGGAATAGTGTATTGCTACAACGATTATAAGGATACGAGAGGATATAACTTTTTACAAATCGAAGGAGATATTGACTTATTTCAAGATGGAAGCATTAAACTTATCAAGACTCCAGGACATACACCAGGACACCAAGCTGCGATTGTTCGATTGGAGAATCGAGGTCCTATATGTTTGGGTGCGGATGTGGCTCATCTTAAAGAGGCATACACAAACTTGGCCCCGATGCCTTATGATTGGAACACCGAAATTCTTACCAACTCTTATATGAAGGTTCGTGCTATTGAGAACGCAGGTATACCAATTTATCTTTCACATGAACCTAAAGACTTTCATGAATTTCCAAATAACGGTAAGTGGGCAGATTAATTATCAGAGGAAGAAGAAAATTCTCATTTTTATTACTACACTGTTTCAAATATAACTCTTTGAAACAGTGTAGTTACACCCTAGATAAAGAGGGATAGAATAGCAACTGAAAAGGATAAAAGAACTATTTGTCTAAAATAAACGATATTAAGATGAAAATTATAAAAGTAGTTAAAGGTTATTCATGATTTGTGGGGTATTTACCTAATTATCTCTCATCTATTTCCAAGATAATTCAAAAATTAGAATAATTAATCTTTTGATGACAATAAATTAAGTTATACATTTTCCAGCGTATATTTTTGAAACGATTATCAATGATGTAGAAAGTAGCTTAAAAGAGTTAACTAAGGAAATGTCTTATTAAGGATACTTAAATAGATTAATTAACGCAAATCAAAGGAAAACTTTAGTAGAGAGGGAGTATTAATTTATGTCCTTAATTTCTTATTCGTATTTTATGCCGACGCGAGTGGAGTGCGGTAATGGGATATCTGTAAAGATAGGGGAAATGATTAAAGAATTGGGAGCTACCAGAGTACTCATCGTAACAGATAAAGGAGTGCGGGCAGCCAACCTTTTAGAAGGAATTGAAAAATCACTCCTATCTTTAAACTTAGACTATGATATTTTTGATGAGGTGGAACCGAATCCTTCTGTTGAAACGATTCATAAGGGTACCCAGTACCTTAAGCTTCATAATAGCGATGCTGTACTGGCTGTAGGTGGCGGGAGCAGTATTGACGCCGCTAAAGGAATAGCTGTGATGGCGACAAATTCCGGAAATATATTGGATTATGAAGGAGTAGAGAAGATTAGTATTCCTCCACTTCCAATCATAGCAGTTCCAACAACGGCTGGGACAGGGAGCGAGGCAACAAATGCTACGGTTGTAACTAATAAAGAAAATTCGTTTAAATTTGGTGTAATTAGTTCATATTTATTTCCTAGCTTAGCTATATTGGACCCAGCACTTACTCTACAACTGCCACAGGGGTTAACAGCAGCACCTGGTATGGATGCACTAACACATGCAATTGAATCTTATACATCCAAAGCGGCTAACCCTGTTAGTCAGGCACTTGCGATTCAAGCCATTAAAATGATTGGCGAGAATTTAACAAAAGCCTACTTTGTCGGGACAGATATTGAAGCCAGGGAAAATATGCTTGTCGCATCCATGATTGCTGGGGCGGCATTTGCACAGTCACGATTAGGGAATGTACATGCCATCTCTCATACGCTTGGGGGAGTCTTTAATATCCCGCATGGAATCGCGAACGCAGCTCTACTGCCTTTTATAATGAAGTTTAATCTCCGTGCATGTCCAGATAAGTACAAGGATATAGCGCTGGCTTTGGGAAATAATGTTGCTGGTTTATCAACGATGCAGGCAGCTGAAAAGGCAATTGACACGATCATTGAAATGAATCAATCCATGAATATCCCACTTAATATCAAAGAGTTAGGTGTCTCATTGGAATATGTACCGAAATTGGTGGAGGATGCCATGAGAAGTGGAAATGTATTTGTAAATCCTAGACTTACAAACGCTGAAGATATTCAATTAATTATTGAGAGAGCATATTACGGCACTTTAAAAGAATCGGAAACTAGCTCCCCAAAAACATTCCTCGATTCGAAGGTTCCCTCCCACTTAAAACAGAGGATTGAGGTCTAAAATCACTTTTGACTATAAGATTTACGGTAAGAGTGACTGTTGTAGTAGAATTTGACGAACTTTCGAGAATTCGATATAGGGAAGGAAGGCATTTAGATAGCAGAAAGTGATTGATAAAATCTAAAGACCTATCTTGACTATGTAACAGGAAAGTGGATTGTCACACCAACGCTAGTAATTATCGGAGAATTACATCTTCACACTTGCAACAACGCATGGCCAAATAATAGGTCAAACAGATGTTGGGAATTTACCGTTACTTTGACAGAAGTAGCAAGTGTAAAACTAGTTTGAGCTATGCATTCAATTTGAGAAGAAATTTAAGATTTATATGAAGAGAGGTAATTATTATGCCATACGTAAATATCAAAATTACCAATGACAAGGTGGATCCAGTGAAAAAAGCGTTACTGATTAAAGGGGTAACACAGCTTCTAGTGG
Source organism: Peribacillus sp. R9-11 (assembly GCF_031345095.1). NCBI lineage: Bacteria > Bacillati > Bacillota > Bacilli > Caryophanales > Bacillaceae > Peribacillus > Peribacillus sp. R9-11. The sequence continues at coordinate 330,571 of NZ_CP133764.1, forward strand.
ACGTACTCGATAAGAACCCCAATGCGACTTTCGTGGTAATTGATGAGGTTAATACTGACAATTGGGGTATTGGAGGAGAAACAATCACTGCTCGTAGAAAACAGTAGTAGAAAAAATAGTTCTTTTCTCAATTACTCTTGGTAAAAGGGGTAACCAGATGAAATTGCTTCCTTCGTATGTTGCTTGCCTATAATCTCGTACCGTCCATGACGGAATCGGAAAACAACCGAGCATTTAGCCATATAGATACACAATATATGCATTTAAGAAGTATCATAAAGCCAATACGAAAAAGGCCTCACATTGTGTGTGGCCTTTTCATCCCTTATTTTATGAAAATACCACACAATTGCTGCTCCAGCAACGCCGGACTTAAGCCCAAAATTCAGCAAAAACTTCTCTAAATATGACGAGTTTCTTCTATTATATATACTCCCCAAACACATCTGATTTCCACAAATGAATCGCATGGCGTTCTTTTTCAAAAACCTTCTCCAAATAAATTTCTGTAGTGGATAGCTGCTCATGTCCCAGACTCTTCATAATCTGATAGACATCCACTCCATTTAAGTGAGAAATGATGGCAAAAGCATGCCTAAATGTATGAGGACCAATGGAAGAAGAACGAAACTTCAAAAAAGGCAATCCACTCTCTTTAATGGCTTTTGTTATGTATTGAGACAAATAAGAGGGAGAGTAGGCACGGCCGGTATTGGTCGTAAAGAGCGGGTCGTCTCCTTCTGCTGCGTCTATATCGTCGATTCCTCTAGCTGAACGGAACATTCGAATACTATTCATTCCTTTTTCTTTCAATGGTATTTGCCTTTTTTTATTTCCTTTACCTAGGACCTCTAAAAAATACGTGCTGGTAATGGAATCATATTGAAGATCCTTGACTCGGAGTCTTGTAAACTCTTCATTACGCATGCCTGTCATCGTTAGGATATGAATAATCGAAAAAACGATGGGGTGGTTAATTTCCCTGAAGTAATCAAGTAGCTGAATGACTTCCTTTGGTCCCAAATCACGGTTCGGCCGATCATCTTTACGAATACTTATCTTAAAGAAACCTTCATGAATTGGGTCACTAATATAGCCTGATTCGAACAGGAATTTCAAAAAACTCTGAATGATGGTTGTTTTTCTGGATAATGTGGCAACGGAATAAGCGCCTTTTTTTAAGACATAGGGGCTTTTTTCTGATAACCATTCCTGATATCTTCGAATGTGCCGGGTAGATAGAGATTTAAAGAGGGAACCGTCCACAACTTTTTCCACGTCTACATGGATTTCCACCGAATAAGTGAGTAATTGTTCAATAAATTGAATAAGCTCTCTCTCATAGGCTTGGACGGTGCGGGTGGACTTTTCATGTTGCTGTTTTAAATGCTCTCGTCGTTGAAGAAACCACTGTAGCATTTCTACATCACTAAAATCGGAAAAAGGCTTATGTCCATTCTTTTCTGTCGTATCTAATCGTTCTTGTAACGTGTGAATAGATATTTCTGAAAGACTTTTTTTCCATGCACTACTCTGAAGCTCTTTCGTTTTTTCTATCAGTTCATGCATACCTGAATCCCTCACTTTTATAATCCAACGATTAATAAGATAAAGTATATATTTATTACAACCCCTTTAATGAATAGTACTTACATTATAACAAATTATAAGAATTAAATAATTATGTACGACCTAAATAAAACCTACATTTATTTAGGTTATATGATTTTATTAATTAATGCGATATTTAATTTAATATAGATTTTATGGATTACCATAAATAGATAAATTAAAGTATAATTTATATATTCCTATCATTATACATAGTAAGAACTTTAGTAACGGATATGATAGAATGAATAAATGAAGAACCATACACATGAACAGTTTGAAATATAAGAATAAAGGGTGGAGTACACTTGATAATTTCAGATTTTGAGAATAAACACGAGATGATCCCTTATGAAGTGGGAGATTCAGTTCGGGTTCAGCAAACGTGCACGGAAGAAGAAGACTCAGAGAGTTTTTACTATATTAAAGAATTTGATAAGAAAAAAGGGGAGATCATGGAAGTAATCGTTCATCCACGTCTACAATATCGCGTAAGATTTGGACAAGCTGAAGCCGTTTTGTATCATGAGGAAATTATGCTTTAACAAGCATGGATAATTGATGAATGAAACGAATGAGAAATCCAGGAAGACAGGAGTGGTATAAAGTGGAATGGTATACCCAACAAGAGGTAGCCGATTTACTAGGAGTTTCCAAAGCAACGGTCTATCATTATGCAAAGCAGAAGAAAATTATTAAAATTGCGGATCCACATCGAATTCATAGAGAGGCACGATATGAAAAAGCGGAAGTGGATCAACTAGTGAATGAAAAGAAATTGCATCCTACGGGTATGAGGCCTACTGAAGTAGCAAAGAAACTAGGATTGTCTGTTCAAAGTGTCTATAAGTATATTCAAGAGGGGGTAATTAAAGCAGAGGTAGTACCATTTGGAGATGAGCGAACAATCTATGTCATATCTGAAACAGACTATGAAGAAGCGGCCGGATTACTGAAACCTTCTGAATCCCAACGCCCAAAACGATTTGAGTATTATCATTCTAGTCACGATATCGTCTTATTTCAAAAATTCCATTCAAGCAAGGTGCCTGAAGCACGTGTTTTACGGAATAAGGACCATGAATGGGGTTTTTACTTAGCCAATATTCAAAAATGGTTGCCATTTGATGAAGGGATAAGGGAGTATCAGTTAAAGCCAGTCTATCCCATTCATCAATCCACTTTGGAGTATAAAGGCTATGTAGAGCTAAAAATTCCGAAGGATGCCGTTATCCTTTATCCATTCGTGGATTATTTATATGAAACATGGGGAATGGAAAACATACGATTGAGAGAACAGGATCACACGATAGGGCTCTTCATTCGGGCGGGGGAAAGGCCATTAACGACAAAGGGTTTCTTTGCGGCGGATATCCTGCCATTTCTAATAAAAGGAGACATCTACAATGAAGAGGGTCACCTGATTTTTCGAAGTTCTTACCGAAAAACTAGTTTGGAACTACCTATTGATCTATTAGAAAGTATGACAGAGTTAGCTGAACAAGAAGGAATCAGTATGAGTAAGTGGGTAGAGCAAAAATTATCATCCATACTAAAATGATTTTAAATGAAGAAATGATTTGATTAAGGTCTTTATACCATCAAAGTCATTGCCCACCATTATATAGAGCTACTCAGAGGTGTCAGGATATACATTAAAAAAAAGAGACCATTTCATATCCTGGAAAGGAGCATGAAAGGGTCTCTTTCATTATTATTGTTTAGGCTGATGTTATATTTTCTAAGTTCCAATAACTATATATTATCGGAGCTTAGATATGTTGTAAAAAAAACTAATCCTAAGAAGAAGATTTAAGAGATATACAATGGGATATCGCTTAAAATAGTGTGTCTCTAAAAGCTTCTGTATTAAATCGTATGAACCATCATCCATAAAATAAAAGTTAATTTCGCTGTAGAGCGAATATCAGCATCAAAAATAAGACTTATAAAGGTAATCTTTACTCTATGAAGGATTTTTGAAAACATGCATTATGTAAAATTACAATTATTTTTCTTGTGTTTTAACTTTTTTTCTCATATAGGTAAGTTATTTTATTTTCATTCTTAATTTTGCTCCGAATCCTTTATGTGGCAGTACTCTATATCCCAAACCATGTGTATTTAATGTAGGAACTAATTTCTGCTTAATATCTTTAACTGCTTTATTCTCTCGTCCTCTTTTGTTATTTTTTGCTTCATGAAGATCTAATATGGTAGATTCTTTGGATATTTTTAGAATAGCTGAATCAATATCTGTTTGTAATCGGTTTCCAGGTGCTTTTGACATATCTAATATTTTAGTTCTACTAATTAAAAATAATTTATATCCATCAAATTTTCTATTTACAGTGTTATTCAGTTGTTTTAATTCATTTACCCTGTCGTCGTTATTGCCCATTTCATTTTCAATTTTTATGGCACTTTGAATAACTCCGTAATTTTTTTGTTCAAAATCGGGCGCTAAAAAACCAAAATGATGATACTTGTTTTTTTCGATATGCAAGGTTAAGTTTTCGCTTTTGAGAAAGTATTTAAGTACATCTAAGAAAAATTGCTCGAAAACTCTATTTAATTTTGGATAGTAAAAATAGTTAAAATTCGAATAAGTTTGTTCCATAATTTGATTTTTTATTTCGTTTAATTGACTGGTTAAAAATGAGTGTTCTTTGGAAATTTCATCTATTTCATGAGCTATATTTAATATATCTGAGTCATTGTAATTTACTATTTCTACGAATATAGAATCTAGATATGAAACAATGATATAGTTTAGTTTATGTAAAGTAGGCATTGAAATAGATTTTGATATAAAAAAGTTAATATATATTTCATTGCTTATTGGATTGATATCTACATCATAAATAATTTCAGTGAATTCGTTTAAAAGGGAAGCTAGTCTATTTTTAATAGTATTATAGCCATCTGTGTACATATCATTTTCTAAAGTTACTTTAGAATATGATATAAATTGAGGACTTTTGATTTTAACTAGTTCAGTAGTAAAAAGCAGATTATTAAATATTTCATTGAAAGTATATTTTGATTGTTCAAAGAGCTTTTTCATGTTCAGTGAGTATTCAGCTTGTCTACAAATAACATTAGAATTTAGATATAATTCGGTATATAAAGAATCAAATAACGAGCTGATTAATCCATTTTCTTTTGAAATAAATGTTTTTAAATTTAATATTGCTGACATTAAATCAACTTTTAGAGAAAAGTGAGAGTAATGACTGTCAATAGCAATTATAGACAGCTGTCTAATCATATTAAAAATATTCTTTAGTTTTTCAAGTTTATGTGAATCTACTTTATATTCATGTGAAAAGTTAGTTAATAATAAGGCTTTAAATAAAATAATAAATAAATTCTTAGATTTTCTTGAACCACATAAAGTATAAACTCTCAAAATACTCAGTACATAGTGAAGATTAGAGTAATCATTGTTTAATATGGTTTTCAATGCAAAGTCCCTTAAATCTTTATCTTTAATTTTATTTAATATAAATCTTCGCATTTTAGTATGGTTTAATAGATAATTCGTAAGAAACTTTTCGTCTCCTAATGTATTTTTTGCATGTCCTAAATTTGAAAGTAAAAACCAACTTTTTATAATAGCTTCACCATTATAAACAATACCATCGATTTTTATGCTGCCTAAGGCAATATCAGCATCGCCAGCATGTACTTTTCCAGTAATTTCAGTAATACCACATTGTAACATTAAGTAGTCCCAGCGACTATGAGAGACGTTATCGAATACAGATGAAATCAATCCTAGATGTTTTATAGTTTTTTGTCGCTCAATTTCGTCTATATTATTATAAAATTCGAAGGTTTGATAGGCACAATCAAAAAAATTAATATTCATAACTCCGAGCAATGGTACCGCTACTTTTTGAGTTGTTGTTTCCATTTATATACCTCCATATATTTATTGTATGCATTTAATTTTTTGATAGAAACTTAAAATAAATATAAAATCGTCAAATACCTTTTATGGTTAATTATAATGCGCTAAAAATTAAATTGTGAGTTTTTTCTACTAAAAAGAGATCCAAAAGTGTATTTATAGGAAATAATTGAACTGTCAAGGTTATAGATAACTATCAATGAGTAATTCTCCAAACTCAGTTCGAAAATATTAGTTTGATAAGGATTATATAAGTTTTAAGATGATTGAACAATTCTAATTTGAACTAGTTAAATGAAGCTACGAAGATTTCCATATATATCATTAGAACTACGAATATCTGAATGGACAAAAGTCAGCAGTGTATGATATGTATCGGTAAAATGTATAATAAGTAGCTAAATTATACAGAGTAGGGATATTGATATATATGATTCTTTTTCTTAGCTCCGTTTTTCATCTTAACACTGAAGCTGTTAAATTGTTGCTGGATAGAAAGAAAAAATAATTACTGAAGCCGGAAAATCGATATTTTATTAAGAAAAATCGATTAAAAATAAAAGACAGTGAGTTAAGGAGATGAAAAATTCTGATATATGCACTCTTGAATTAAATTTAGACAGAGATAAAATAGGAATGTGGAGGGATAGTTTCCACATTATCAGTCCCTGCAATATATATTGAAAAACATCGAATGATCAGTGAGATATGGGTTGGTAAGCTACTCCGTATTTACAGAACAATCAGTGTTTAGTAAGGCGATAGCGGAATTTGAAAACTCAATCTAAGGAGAGAGTATATGCAATTTAAAATTACTGGATATTTTAGAGACTTAAACAAATTAATACAATCTACACCTATGGTTATTCTTACTACAGATAATTGGAATGATTACGGATTCAAAACGCTTTTTCATATGAAGTATTTTGATGAGAACGGAAAGCAACATGAAATAGGAGACATTAAAATATTACATCAATCAGATTATGATTCTCGAAGTCTCTTACCTACTACTACTTTTGAGAAATTATCTAAAGAATTCTGTTCTTTAGGTCAAGACTTAGATTTTTATGAGATGGTAATGAAACTTGGTAAGGATAGGGGGATTGAAATACTTAAAAGTTTAAATGATGTAGTAATTTCAAGTGAGACTTATGAAAAATTTAAGGATTTAGAAGGTTTTAATAGTTCCTTAATAAGATATAGTGAGGCTGAAAAAGCATTAAAAGAAGCACACAAACTGTTTGAAGAAAAAGTTGTTGAAGAAAACAATTATAAATTTAAGTTTTCATATAAATTAAAGGCTGCTGAAGAACCTCATATTATTTCGTTTGATTTTTCAAAAGACAATGCTTTACCTAATAGAATAAATGCGATTATTGGTAAAAATGGTACTGGGAAAACTCAAATCTTAGCTAAAATTGGTGCAGTTGCGAGTGGATATGAAAAAGGAAAAGGACGAAATTTCATACCAGAAAGACCTTCATTTAGTAAAATAATTGCTATATCTTACAGTGTGTTTGATGAATTTGATAGACCTAAAGGTGATGGACAAACATTCAGCTATAAATATTGTGGAATAAGGGATAAAGAAAATAGAGTAATTTCTAATGGAGAAATAAGAAGAAATATTGTAGATAATTTAAAGGTGATTAAGAATAATAAAAAGTTAGAAATATGGCATAGTGCTATGAAAGAAATACTTGAATCTCAACATTCAAAGGCGCTGGATGCGCTTATAAATGATGAATTAGTTACTTTGAGTTCTGGACAAAGTCTTATCATATTAACCCTAACAGAGTTGATAGCAACTATAGAGCAAGAGTCGTTATTGTTATTTGATGAGCCAGAAAACCATTTGCATCCAAACGCATTGTCAAATTTGGTTCGTGTGTTAAATAACTTGTTAGAACAATTTAATTCATATGCGATAATCTCCACTCATTCTCCAATAGTAGTTCAAGAAATTCCATCTAAATATATTAATGTAATAGAGCGGTATGGTAGTGTACCGTTTGTAAGACCGATGCATATTGAAAGTTTTGGAGAAAATTTATCTAATATTACGAATGAAGTTTTTGATGTTGGAAGTACCGAAAGTAATTATAAAATGATACTTCAAAAATTAAGCGCTGAAATGTCGTACGACGAAATACTAGAACTATTTGATTTAGAACTAAGCTACAACGCCGTAATTTATTTAAATAAGTTATTTAGGGATAAAGATAAAAAATGAAAAATTTAAAGCCAATTGATAAAAATCCAATAAAAGTATTTGAAGGTATCTCCTCAAAATGTCATGGTCAAAAGAGGGGTGATTTGCTTAGTGAAAAGAGTAATATTCTGAGCAGGTATAAATACTATGCAGAGAATAAGACAAATTTAACAAATGTAAATATGCAAGAATATTCTCAAAAGCAGGATTTGAAAAAATATCTATTAGAATGTTATGGGGATAATGTAACACTAGATAAACTAAAAGTTGATATAAAAAATGCTCAAGAGATGCATTACAAAGCGATTTGTCCTTATTGTGGAATTAATTCTAGTGGAACATTTGACCATTATTTACCGAAGGAAGATTACCCAGATTTCGCAGTGCTTTCAATGAATTTAATTCCATGTTGTGAAAAATGTAACAGTATAAAAGGTGAAAGGTGGAAAGATAATAACGCATTGCTTTTTATTAACTACTACTATCATATAATGACAAATGAGAAGTACTTATTTGCAAATTTATCTTATTTAGAATCGACTAACGTACCCACTGTTACGTATCAAATTAAAAAAAATTCTGGAATTGAAGCGTCAATGTTTAACTGTATAATTTCACACTATACTAAGTTAAAGTTATGTTCACGGTTTGAAGAACATGCTAACGACAAAGTATCTGAGTTATATGATGAAATAAACTTGGCTTATGAGGAAGGGGAGAGTCTCGAGCAGCAAAAGAAGGATTTAGAGAGGGCATATAAGGTAAAGAAAAAACGAAAAGGGAGAAATGATTGGGAAGTAGCATTATTAGAAACGATTATAAATTTTGATGAATTCTTTTTAAAGATATATAACAAATAATCAATGAACTTTATTGGAAATATTCCTCGGATGCTTTGTTTCCGGTATATCGATCAATAACATACGGATTAGATGAAGCGACCAATGCTCCTGTTTATGGAGGATTTGATTTATCTACGGCCCAAGTGCCTGAGCGGATTTATGGCACTCAATCTCCCGTTGAATTTGATGCACAAGCCATACAAATATGAGATCAGCCATGAGAACTACTTTTTCCTCTCCCTTTGGTGGGCGATGGATCTTAGCCTTTTCGATGTTTACTCCTTCCAGAGAATCAAGATTATTTGAAACCCATGTAAGGCGTTGAGCTAGTGACTTTCTTCCTTCCTCAAGATATTCATCTGCTGATGATCGAACGGCTAGTTTAGTTTCCTTGAGACGAGTTTTTGACCACTCTTCTTTAGGAACAAGATACTCTTCAAAATCTTTATGAAGTCTACTACCGACTACGGATATGTCGCCTGATCGAATATGATTTTTCAACTCTGTTAGTGCAGCCATCTCATAATAGTGTCGATTTATTTACTCCATCTTCACCATAAACATGCTTTTTCCAACGATTAGGAATAAAATCTACTGGGGCATCATTTGGAATTTTCCTTTTACCAGATTCATTCATTTCATTTAGGGTCTTTAAGGCTTGCAATAGTGGCTCTGTACTTTGTGTAGAACGAAATTCAAAAGATTTAAGAAAAGTAGGAGTATATTTTCTTAGGTAAAAAAAACGATTTTCTAACAAATCTAGATAATCGTAATCCATCGGTCGGGATAATTTTTGTGCTTCTTCGACGGAGGAAACAATTTTATCCCATGGCATAATCATTTCAATAGCATTAAATGGATCAAGCCCTTCATTTCTTGCTTGAATAAGTGCTGCACCAATATCTGCAAAATGCACGACTTTTTCATTCACTGCTTTTCCATTTTTTTTTTGCATTTCCTCTTGTGTTTTACGGCCCTTAGATTGTAAAATCATCATTTGTCGATCATGAATTTCAATTGCTTGGTCAATTAGATCTTGGCTTAGTGTTACTAGATAGGCAACCAGAATTGCATATTTCTTCTTTTCTTTAAACCTTCGAAATAAGTGTGGTTCATACCGTGCTCCAATTCGAGATAATTGAAGTAACCGATTGGGATGGATTTGTTCTGTATTTATTTCTAATTTTAAATCTCGAATATATTCTAAGCGCTTTATTACTTTTAAAAAGACTTCAGGTGAAGATTGGCCGGGAAGTTCCCTCAGCCATGCTAAAGGGGTTTTTCTATTGTCTACAAAGGGATCTATAAGTTTATCTAACTTTTTTTTTTGCCATTTGGAAAGAGTACAAGTTAATGATTTAAAAATCCTTTCCTCAGCTGGTTGACGAGTTTCCCAAACAAGCCTTTCTATAGTAGTAATACCAGGGAGAATAATTTTCTGATTACGTAGTTCTTCTTGTGCTATACGAAGAAGATACATTGAATTTCCATTTTGCAAGGCATGATTCAAAAGAAACTGAGCTGCCTTGCGATAATTCCCTAAGGGAAAATTCTGATAACCATATACTTGACGGATTTCTTCCATATGCTCATGTTTAGTTGGCTCTCGTTGGGCATATAAAGAAAATGAATTAGGAGTAACATTTATCTGTCTAGCTATGTATTCGATTATGTAATCTGGAATAAGCCCAACATCTGAAAGGGACCATCCAGGATAGCGTAGAGCACATAATTGAACAGCAAAGCCTAAGCGATTATGATCTCTTCTGTGTCGTTTAATAATTTCAAGGTCATATTGTGAAAAAGTATAGTAGGTTTCTAGTTCACTTTCGCTCATATCATCTGGAATCCGTACAAATTCCGTTCGTTGATCTTCTGTTAGTAATTCTTTCCCTCTCATGCTACACCTCCTCGCTAGATATCTTTTTCTTTTCTAGATAACGATATAACGTTGTCGCTCCAATCCCTGTTGCCGTCTTAATTTGAGATAATGAGTAATCTTTGCTTTCATTCATTTTTATAGCAATTTCTATTTTCTTTAAATCAACCTTCGGTCTTCCTCCGTTTCTTCCCCTAGCTCTAGCAGCCGTCAATCCATCTTTCGTTCGTTCACTGATAATATCACGTTCTAATTCTGCTATGCTGGCCAACATTCTGAAAAAGAAACGTCCCATGGCAGTTGTGGTATCAATCTTTTCTTGTATGGAAACAAAATGAATTTCCTTTGATTCGAAATATTCCATAAGCTCAATAAGATGTTTGGTACTTTACCTGTACAGGATTGTACATAAATAATAAGCTGAAAATAGGAACAATTGTGAAGAACCAAGATCAAAAAATTATCATTTAGGATGTGTAGCGTGCTTAAACCATTTGAAAATATATCAAACCGTAAACTAAGAACCTTTGAAGAGTTATTTTATTTTAGAAACGAAACTCCGCCTGAAACATATAAACTACCTTTTGTTGTATATAAATCAATTCTCAATGATTACAAAAAAATTGAACTATTCAAGAAGCACCTTATTACAATCTCGCACGAGAATAATTTATCGAAAGACTTTTACAACATGGCTTTAAATTTTAAGAAAGCAGCTAGAGAAGCAGCCGAGTTTCTTGTTAATAGACCCAATATTGGTAAGTTAGATACGGTGTTTTTTGCGGTCACATATATGTATCGTCAAAGTATCGAATTAATTATGAAAGCCCGCGTCTTTCAATTAATCGAAGCAGCACAAGAGCGGAAAGAGTTCATGACAGACGCAGCTCATAATTTAAAAAAGATTTTTGAAGTTATCGAAGCCCGGACAGATGAAATGTACAAAACATCAGAATCGTTATTATGGCTCAAAACATTTATATCTAACATTTCAAAGATTGACCTATCATCCGATTCTTTCCGCTACCCATACCGTATAATAAAAGATCATTTATTTGAAACATATGAGTTTGAATATGTTTTTAATGAACGAAAGGACATATGCCTAGAAAAGCTTATCAACAAGCTTGATATTGCCTTTACGCTGATGCAAGAACAATACGAGTTAAATGTTTCTGGACTTTCTCTTCAATCAGATTGGGAAACAAACGACCATGAAATTGCCATTAATGAAACTTATTCAACAGATTTCCTTGAAGAAGGAGGCGATTACTACGCTAAAAGCGTCATAGGATACGAATATAACAAGAGTGAACTTTACCTTTATATTCAAGCCTATCAAGAAGCTGCGGACCATTTATACGTAAAGGCAGTTGAACAGGTTGTCAGTGGAAAGGAAAGCAATCAGAAATTAGCTGGAACCTTTTATCTTCCAATATGCTATCTGTATCGTAATGCGATTGAACTTGCTTTAAAAGACCTATGTTTTGTTACGTATGGATATACAGATGCTTTAGAGGTTATCTATACGAGGAAACATAAATTGGAAAGTATATGGAATCACATAAAGTGTCATTATCCCAAATATCTAAATATTGATATACCAACAGACCATAAAGAAGAAATCGACAAAGCATTGAAATTAGTGCATGAAGCTGATGCTACATCATCAAAATTCCGCTATCCGATTGATAAGAATTTAAAATATTATTATACGAATAACTCTCGAATTCATTTAGCATATGATTACTATAATTTACGACATTGCTTAAATATAATTGAGGGTTTAACTTATAAAACCAGAGATTATATAGATAGTATAGAGGTTCATTATGATTGAATATACATCACTTTGTCATGTTGACTCGCATTTTAAGGCAAACAAAAAGAACACGAGCAACAAGCGGGAAACTCGGGATTGAAAGAAATCGCTATAGCAGTAAACGATTGTTATAGGAAATATGTTTGAATGACGATTGCTGAAAATCAGCGTCGTTATTTTTTTGCGTAAAAACATAGTCGGAAGGTGGCGGAAACGGTAAGTCGTGCGTCTGACATATTAATGGCAGGAAATTTTCCGCGAAATAGTGCGCGGAAACAAGTAGGCATGCGGCATACGTAATCAGGAGGCAGAGAAACCTCCGTAAAATGTGCGCAGATTACTACCCTCGAGCCTATTATCTTTTAGATAGTTAATTTTTGATTAAAGGAGGAATCGAAATGGAAAACAGAAAGGTTTTTGACAAGCGCAACCCAACAAAAGGAGAACGCAATTTTATACCGTTACCCAGAGATGCCCGTCATTACGTTCACCATGAGCGTATGAGCGCAGAAAAGCTTTTTCTTTATGCATTAATTATTGACTACTATAATCCGATTGAAGGGTATGCGTTCCCTAGTATCGAGACATTGGCGTTTAAATACGGTAAGGCCCCGGACACAACGAGCCGACATTTGGATGATTTGAAAGCAGTGGAGTTGATACGGATAAAACCGTAAAGGAAATATGTGCAATTACAGGAGTCGGTCAGGCAGCGTTTTTTAACTGATTCGAGTTGGCTTTTATATCTGAACCTACGAAAATAGACTTTTAATTGGTTCAGTCTATTATTAGGATTTGTTATGTGAAGAGTAAAAAGTAGTTTACTGAGCGAAAAGACTAAGCTTTAGGTTTAAATTTGACCTATCAAACACCCGGAACAAATTCTAAAAGTACGTATGACCTAACATTACTTTCCGTTATATTTATGGCCCACGGTATGTTTTAAGTGGCCAATCACTAATTTATAGCAATCTTGTAATTCTGGAGACATTTTTTCATTCTTAACTAACATTCTTAAGGTCTTTTCAGTTGTAGAGACTACTTGGTGTTTAATTGGCTTAGTTTGTTGTAGCGACATTTTATTCACTCCTTTTCTATATATTATGGACATCTATCAAATTACTTAAACTCGATATGCAAAAATTACATTACTTTGTACGAGGAAAACCGAATACTTGGTTTTGCTAATATAAAAATTCCGTGTTAATAAACAAGAGTTGTTTCTTATTTAAACACAATTGAAATTATGTTCAAAAATAAATAAAGCGTTTTCATTTATCAGAAAATTACTTATAATCTAAATATGAAATTAATTTTAACGAGTGAACATAATTTCTCAGAAGGGAGGATGAAATGTACTCAAATGAAGAAATGATTGTAATAGCAAAGATGTATTATGAGATGAACCTTACACAGAAGGAAATAGCAGAAAAACTAAGCTATTCAAGACCAACGATAAGCCGGATTATTGATGCGGCGTTTAAAGCAGGGATTATTGATGTCAAAATAAATTACTCACTCAATTCAGTTCAGGAGTTAGCAAATAAGATAAAGGAAAAGTATAAATTAAAAAAAGTGTTCGTTTTACCAGTTTATGTAGATGAAGTCCCACTCATTCAAAATGATATAGGCAAAGCGGTTGCAGGATATTTATATGAAATCTGTGAGAGTTACTCGATTTTAGGTGTTTCTTGGGGGACATCCATGAGTTACGTTATTCCTCATTTAAAGGAAAAAAAATTACCCTTTATGAAAATAGTTCAATTAAATGGGGGAATAGCTAAGAGTAACTTTTCCACAGGATCAGGGGCGCTGCTTGAAAAGTTTTCAGAGGCGTTTTCTGCCGACCATTATCTCTTACCCGTTCCATCCATTGTGGATACTTCAATTATAGCTGATTCAATTATGACAGATTCTAGTATTGAACAAGTATTAAATCTCGGTAAAAAAAGTAATATTGCGGTATTTGGAATCGGGAATGTGTCATATGAATCAGTTCTCTATAAAGGTGGGTATTTTAAAGGAGATTCGTACGAAACATTAATGAATCAAAAAGCAGTAGGCGATATTTGTTCAAGGTATTTCTCGTTGGCGGGGGAAATTGTCGATAAAGACTTGAACAAACGAACCATTGGGCTAGAGTTAGAAGAATTACGAAATAAAGAGTTTTCAATCGCCTTAGCTGCAGGCAAGTCAAAAGCCGGGAGTGTAAAAGGAGCTTTAAATGGAGGGTATGTAAACGTACTTTTCATAGATGAAGAATTAGCAAAAGAAATAGTTTAATTTAAATGGGGGAAAAATCATGAAAGCAGTCAAATTGTACGAGCCAGGTAATTTACAGGTAGAAGAAGTAGAAATACCGTCAATCTCGGAAACAGAAGTATTAATTAAAGTGAAGGCAATCGGAATTTGTGGATCAGATATTCCTAGAGCACTAACAAAAGGTGCTTACTATAAAGGGTTAACACTAGGTCATGAATTTTCAGGACAGATTGTAGAATGTGGATCAGATGCTTCGGAATGGTCCGTCGGAGATCGTGTAACTATTGCTCCTTTAGAACCTTGTATGGAGTGCGTTTATTGTAAACAAGGAAAATTTGGTTTATGTGACACATACAACTATTACGGTTCAAGAACAGATGGTGCAATGGCGAACTATATTAAAGTAGGAAAAGCTAATATCCTGAGGCTTGAAGATACTATATCGTACGATGCAGGAGCAATGGTTGATCCGGCGGCAAATGCAGTTCATGGACTTTGGAGAGGAAACCTAAAAAAAGGTGATACAGCTGTAGTTATGGGACTTGGAGCGATTGGAATGTTTGCCGTGCAATTTGCACGTGAAATGGGTGCAAAAGAAGTTATTGCTGTTGATATTTTCGAGGAGAAACTTGAAATTGCTAAAAAGCTAGGAGCAGATCGGGTAGTCAACTCGAAAAAGAAAAATATAGTGCAGGTATTAATGGATACTCACGTGGACTTTGTTATTGATACATCAGGTTCTCCGATTGCACAAGATCAAGCGGTCTTGATTACTGGGAAAATGGGACGTGTTGTATTTCTTGGAATCTCTAATCAGCCATTAACCCTCTCTGCTAAAACAGTTGATCGTCTATTACGATATGAAATTGGTATTCACGGCTCTTGGAATTCTTTTTCCGATCCCTTCCCTGGTAAGGAATGGTCATATGTGATTGAGAGTATGGCACAAGGGAAGATCAAAACCGAAGAAATTGTGTCCCATCGTTTTGATTTAGACGAAACACCAGCCGTGTTTAAAAAAATAAAAAACAAAGAAATTGTTTTTAATAAAATTTTGCTTTACCCCGGAGAATAATTATGAAGAACGATATCGTACTAGGTATTGATTTTGGAACACAGTCCTTAAAAGTTGGTGTCTACACAGTAGAAGGAAAGCATGTTTATACGGCAAGCGCTTCTTATCCAACATACCATAGAAAAAATGGGTATTCCGAACAAAATGCGAACGACTGGTGGGGAGCGCTGCAGAAGGCCATGCAATACGTTACTCAAGCGGTCGATTCAAAAATGATAAAAGGGATATCGCTTTGTGCTACCTCTTCAACCGTTGTCTTAACAGACGAAAGCTTGAATCCGACAACCCCAGCACAATGCTGGATGGATCAGCGGGCTACAGCTGAAGAAGAAGAGATTAATAGCAATCAGCATTTTCAAGTGGAAAATCATCTGCTATTCTCTGGCAAGAAAACATCAGTTGAGTGGATGACTACAAAATCCTTATGGTTGAAAAAGCATTATGACTTAACAGGCAAAAGAATCGTCGAACAAATTGATTGGATCAATTATCAATTAACAGGAGAGCTTGTGGCATCAAAATGTAACGCCAGCTGTAAATGGAATTATGTTGATCGACTAGAAGGATTTTCTGAATCCTTCTTCAAGGAGATTGGTCTTGAAGGCATTACTGAACACTGGCCTTCAAAAGTTCTGAGTGTCGGTGATCAAGTGGGTAACATAACATCCAATGCAGCGGAGTATTTAGGCTTGGTTACAGGAGTACCGGTTTTTCAAGGAGGCATTGATGCCCATATCGGTATGATTGGCTCAGGGGCTCTTGAGCCTGGTCAGCTCAGTATGATTACGGGTACAAGTTTTGTTCACTTAATGCACCACGATAAACCGGTTTTTAATGATTCACTTTGGGGTCCTTATGATTCACCGCTTCTTGAAGAACACTGGCTTCTTGAAGGTGGTCAATTATCATGCGGCTCTATCATTTCATGGTTTCTACAAGAGTTTTATGGACACCGGACGGACAAAAAAGAAATTTACAAAGAACTTGAAATGGAAATTAATAAGATTGATCCAGGTTGTGAAGGGTTGCTCGTTTTAGATAGTTGGAAAGGGAATCGAACGCCATATAAGACGCCATATGCTACTGGTGCCTTTGTTGGTCTTACACTATCACATAACAAATATCACATTTATAGAGCCATTCTTGAAGCGATTGCGTTTGGTACAAAAAATGTAATCCGAACCATGAATCATTCTTCGATCCCAGTTGAAAGAATCATTGCAGGGGGTGGTGGAACACACAATGCTTGCTGGATGCAAATCATTAGTGATGTCATTGGACTTCCAATCTCGATTCCTAAAGATATTGAGACCGGTTCAAAAGGAGCAGCCATTATCGCTTCATACGGTCTAGGATTCCACCCCACCTTGAAGGATGCGTCGATATCTATGGTAGAGATGGAAAAAACCTATTACCCAGATATGGAGAAAACAAAAAAATACGATAAGTTATTTGAAATCTATTTACATTTAAATCAGGTATTATTTCCTATTATGAAACGATTGAAAAATGGAGGGGGGGACCAGAGTGAGCAACATACTCGAAATGAAGCAAGTGTCTAAATCTTTTCCAGGTGTGAAAGCGGTGCAAAATGTAAACTTCAATCTTAAAAAAGGAGAAGTACATTGTCTAATTGGGGCGAATGGAGCTGGAAAATCTACTTTAATGAAGATCTTATCAGGTGTCTATACAAAAGATGAAGGCGAGATAAGATTAGAAGGAAAGCCGGTAACGATTAAAACACCTGTTGATAGTATGTCTCTTGGAATCTCAACTATTTATCAGGAGCTCTCCCTAGTAGAAGAATTGAGTTTAGCAGAAAATATTTTCCTTGGAAACTATCTAAAGCCAAATGGAGGCTTTGTAAAGTGGAAAAAGATCAATGAAGAGGCAAAAAGGCTATTTTCTGTACTAGGATTATCTGTATCACCTACCATGCAAACATCTAAGGCCAGTATGGGTTTAAAACAAATGACGGAAATCGCAAAAGCCATAGCAGCTGAATGCAAAATAATAATCATGGATGAACCCTCAACTGCATTGTCCAATGATGAAGTGTTAAAACTATATGATGTTATAAAACTATTAAAAAAACAAGGGTATACGATTGTTTATATTTCTCATAAACTCGAAGAATTATACGCTGTGGGAGACCGGGTAACCGTTCTTAGAAATGGAAAATGGGTTATCACAGATGAGATGAAGAATCTCGCACAGCCTGATTTAATCCGCCACATTACCGGACGTTCTATTGAAAAAAGGGATAAGGTCCATACAGAAACAAATAGGGAAGAATTCTTAAAAGTGAAAGGGTTTACAAATCATAAAATACAAGACGTTTCTTTTTCAGTAAGTAAAGGAGAAATCGTTGGTTTATACGGACTGGTAGGTTCTGGAAGGACGGAATTACTAAGAGCGATATACGGAGCAGATCCGATACAAGCAGGGGAACTAATGATGGATGGGATGAAAAAGAGTATATCCTCTCCACAAAAAGCAGTGGATGCTGGCATGGGACTTGTGCCGGAAAATAGAAAAACTGAAGGGGCTAACCTGGACTTGTCCATTTTAGAAAATGCATTTCTGCCTTCCCTTCACACCTTTTCTAAGCGGAGTTTTGTAAAACAACAGCAAATGAAAATGGTTATGCAAGAGATGATTAAGAAATTAAATATTAAAACAAGCGGTAGTGATGTGCCCATGAGGAACCTAAGCGGGGGCAATCAGCAAAAAGTCATAATTTCCAGGTGGCTCATTAATGAATCCAAACTTCTACTATTCGATGAACCTACGCAAGGAATCGATGTAGGAGCAAAAGACGAAATTTATGGCATTATGAAGGAACTTTCAAATCAAGGGACTAGCATAATAATGGCAACATCAGAAATTGAAGAATTACTCACCGTTTGTGACAGGGTACTGATAATGTTTGAAGGTAGGTTGATCAAGGAATTTTCGCACCCTTCCAATTATAAAAGCGAAATTATGAATATCGCCGTATCTGGTTAATACAAAAGGAGGCGTACTATGAATGCAAATATAGAAGTAGCTCGAGTAAAGCAAACAAAATCCCTTTCAATTAAGAATATTTTAAAGAAGTATAATCTTTTCTTTATCTTTTTAGGTTTCATCCTGATTGGCAGCATACTATCTGATCAATTTCTTTCTGTACAAAATTTACTGAATCTTCTTCAACAGTCTTCTTTTGTAGGAATCGTTAGTATTGGAATGACGTTTGTCATTTTAGTTGCTGGTATTGATTTATCTGTTGGAGCAGTGTTAGCGCTAACAGGCATGTTAGTATCGATTTTGCTCGGTACAGGAATGAATCCTATACTAGCCATAGTCATTACACTTATAGCAGGAGCCTTCTTGGGCTTCGTAAATGGATTTGTTTCCACTAAATTTAAAGTTCCGGCCTTCATCGCAACTCTTGCCATGATGGTAAGTGCAAGAGGACTTGCCTTACTATCAACAAATGGAGAGCCAATATACGATCTCCCGGAAGGCTTTACAGCATTGGGCGGGAATGTTTTTGGAAAGATTCCATTCACCGCGATTGTTTGGATTGCTTTAACGATTGTAGCCCTGGTGGTTTTAAAATACACAACATTCGGAAGAAAAATATATGCAGTAGGCGGAAATGAAGAATCATCTAGACTCTCGGGTATTCCAGTCGAGAAGTATGTTACATGGTGTTTCGTAATCGCAGGGTTGTTAGCGGCAGTGGCCGGCATTCTCATGAGCGCGTGGCTAACCGTCGGACAACCAACGGCTGGTACTGGTCTTGAGTTAGATGTTATCGCGGCAGTTGTCATAGGTGGTACAAGCCTTATGGGCGGAAAAGGTAGCATAGGTGGAACATTCATTGGTGTGCTGATCATGAGCATGATCGTCAATATCTTCAACCTGTTAGGTTTATCATCTTACTACCAATCTATATTTATGGGCTTAATCATTGTACTAGCATTAATTATGAACCAATATATCATTAATAAAAAATAAGGGGTGTTTAATTTGAAGAAAAAGTGGATGACAGGTTTAGTGGCAATGGCACTTACGTTTACGTTAACGGCATGTGGAGGCGGTGCAGCAAAAGACTCTGGTTCAAACACAAGTAAAGATGGAGGTGGTGAATCATTAGTGATTGGTTTCTCCCAAGCAACTCTTGAATCTCCTTTTTATACATCATTGGTTGATGGAGCTAAAGCAGAAGCTAAAAAAGAGAACGCCGAATTAATCGTAGTGGACGCTCAAAATGATATAGAAAAACAAAATACAGATGTGCAATCTCTTATTACAAAAGGAATCGATGTTTTGCTCATTAATCCGGTCAATCCATCAGCTGTAGCACCCGCTTTAAAAGCAGCTAAAACAGCGGGTATACCAGTTATCACAGTGGATCGTCAAACAAAAGAAGACGTCGTTTCTTATATTGGCAGGGATAATGTAGAAATGGGTCGTCTTGCTGGTGAAAAAGCTGTCGAGCTTCTAGGGGGTAAAGGAGCTACCGGTAAGGTTATTGAATTACAAGGGGACGCTGGTGGCACAGTTATGAAGGCTCGTCATGATGGATTTCATGAAGTTGTAGAGAAAGAAAAGGGAATTAAGATTATTGAAGGTCCTTACAGTGAGTATATACGTGCAAAAGCCGTTTCATCTATGCAGGATTTACTGCAGGCTCATCCGGATGTAAAACTGGTATACGCTCATAATGACGATATGGCACTTGGGGCAATGAAAGTATTAGAGCAGGCAGGAAAACTGAAAGATGTTAAAATTGTTGGAATCGATGGGTTAATGGAAGCCGTGAAAAAAATTGAAGCAGGCACGTTTCATGCAACAGTTATCAACGATCCGATTTCCCTTGGGACACTTGCTATCCAAACAGCAATCAAAACAGGAAATGGAGAAGACGTTGAAAAAGTAATGAATGCAGATACAGGATTAATTGATGATAAAAATGCAACAAACTATGTGGACGATTCGAAAAAATTCGCGGAAATAAAATAATGGAGATGAATGAAATGAATTATGCAAAATTGATTGATCATACTTTACTTAAAGCTGAAGCCAAGAAAGAAGACATTATTAAGTTATGCGAAGAAGCAAAACAATTCGGATTTGCCTCCGTATGTGTGAATCCAACTTGGGTAGCGAAGTCAGCTGAAATCTTACATGATACAGATATAAAGGTTTGTACGGTTATTGGTTTTCCATTAGGTGCGAATACTCCTGAAACAAAAGCATTTGAAACAATAAATACACTGGAGAATGGAGCAACAGAAATCGACATGGTCATAAATATTGGTGCTTTGAAAGATAAAAATGATGAACTCGTAGAGCGCGATATCTGTTCCGTTGTAGAAGCTGTAAATAAAAAGACCATTGTGAAAGTCATTATAGAATCTTGCTTGTTAACAGATGAAGAGAAAGTGCGGGCTTGTGAAATATCGGTAAAAGCTGGAGCCGACTATGTTAAGACTTCAACAGGATTTTCCTTACACGGAGCAACTGTTGAGGATGTAGCTTTAATGAGGAGATCTGTTGGGCCAAATATCGGAGTTAAGGCTTCAGGGGGTGTCCGAACCCTTCAAGATATAGAAGCTATGGTAGAGGCAGGGGCAACTAGAATAGGGTCTAGTTCAGGTGTCCAAATATTTACTGGAAAAGTAGCCACTCCTGACTATTAATAAATGACGGAATACAATATTAAAGATTCTTAAAAATAGAATTACTTTCTTAAGAAGTTAGCTTATGCCTTATCATTGTGAGCAGAAAGTTTACACTCATTAATTCCTCTTATTCAATAAAGCTAAAGGCCGATGTTTCCTTCGCGTAAGAAATATCGCCCTTTTTCATCCCTAAATTAGAGCGGTTTAATACATTAATATTCTACCAAGGTTATGTTGAATGACGAGGTAGTAGGGATATATAATGACTGCTTTTAGCAGTAAATAAAGAAGGAGGTTTAAAATCGCCATTAAGGTATCTACCTCTGCTCAAAAGATTGACTACGGGGGTTCGAATTGCCTTAGCATTGAAGGAATTTAAAAACCTATACGGGTTATATGCGAAGTTCACCATGGTTTTCAAGATCCTAAATATTATATGACATACCAAAGGGAATGAGCAGCTCGGTAAAAAAGACACAGAAATGGGATAAAAGAGATAGTAGATATCAGACGTACTCTTCTTAATGCCCATAGACTGAAAGGAAGAGACTTATTCAAGACCACTATGAATAGGATTTCCTCCCACTGGGTAGAGTAAGAATGAGTGAATAAAAGAGGATTTAACGAAAACCCCTTAATATTCCATATCCCCACGTTTTCTGATGGTAATAAAGAAATATCAGGAAATTAACGAGGATATAAAAGGAGACGCTCATTAATGATTCGCACAGAACTAGTGCACCACAATGATGCACGCAGTTTGTAGACAAAGCGGAAGAACAGTGAAAACTGTTCTTTTTTTTGTAGGAATCTTAGTGATGTATAGAGAAATATATAGGTAATAGAAAAGGAAGGAAGGTTTAATTAACTTGACAGATCCAAAGGAACCGCTTATTCCTGAATATATATAAGTTAATCCAGCCACCTAATTTATTTCTGCTGATACTATGAGAGAAATGTCCGGTTTTTTTGAAAACCTCTGTCCCTAGATTAATTGAGCAACATAACTCAGAGAAGAAAAATAACAAGTAATGAACAGCTACCACTGTTCTTTTTTTATGTAATAAAAGCCCTTTGAATGGGTATTTTCAAGCTTCCATTCAAAGGGTACTTGTTTTAGATGATAACAGAATAGTACGTTTACTGTCTTCATATAAATTCACAGTTGTTTTGCTCGACAGGTAATTGCCTTTATCCATTTGTCTTTTTGCGGTGGTCGTATCTTTTGCTGCTCCAAAGAAAATATAACGAAGGTGGTTTTAATGAATATCCTAAATACTGATTGTAATAATTGCTTAACCAACAGAGTAGATGAATCAAAACAAACATTTATCTATCGTGACTGGGAAGGCATTAAACATGATTCCTGTTTATCTCCATTGTGTGATGAATGTATCGATACACTTGAAGTACGACAAGAGAATGGTAGAAAAAGAATGTTCTTACCATCCGGAAGAAGACCGAAAGAAGAAGAACTGTATCCATATGGTTGGTTTTAAATCATTCCTAATACATTGCACGTCATAATTTGAATTGTTACGCTTACTTCTCTGTTTTAGACTAATACCGATAATTAACTGGTATACTCTAAAAAAAATCATTAATACAACAATAGCAATCCATGCGTAATCATCAGGGACAAGAAAGTATAAACCCGCTAGACAAACTAGGACTATTACGTACCCTATATTAAAGGCTTTTTTAAAAGTCATTTAAATTACCTCTGTTTCTATCCTAATAGATGCGCACTTTCGATGGTGTACTTGTTTTAGAGGATAACAGAATAGTACGTTTACAGTCTTATATAAATTCACAGTTGTTTTGTTCCACACATAATCTGGACTCGTATCTGCTCTTGTAACCCCACTTTTTTTGAAATAACCAGTTTTCATTTTATAGGCTATCATTACACCAGCCAATGTGGAAGCAGTAAAGCCAACATATGGTATTTTAGATAAGATGGCAGCGCTGTAACTACTGCCGTCACTGTTTTATCTGTAGGAGTAACTGTGTAATTGTCCCACTTGGAATAAGCACAATCACCAGTTTGAGATTGGATACCATTGAACCACATATTAACTAAAATCATCCAGTGAGTTCTTGATGCAGTTTACGATAATACGCCAGAATTTCATGATGCGCCAAAGCCATCAACTGGCAGGGCAGCACAAAGAAACAGGCGTGTAAAAACCTGCAAATGACAAGGGTTTTCGTACGTTTTCTTTTGTCCTTGCGTGGTGTGTAAAGACTTCAATAAAACGTACGCAATCAAGGCAGCGAAAAGCTGATTAAACGCCGAATTGGGCGTTGTTCTAAAAAGATTCGGCAGGTTCAGATTTTATTTGATCCAACGAAAAAAACGATTCGATTGCCCCGGTTGATATGGACATGCCAGCAATTTCTTATGGTTTGACGTTCAACAGGCTTGTCACGACGCGCATTGTTTTGCCCTCGTAATCCTTAAACTAACGGGTGCGGCCGAGTCTAGGTCGTATCCATATAGCGGGTGGGATTCCCGCCGAGTAAGAACTAGCCACTCGCTCGTAGCGAGTCTTGGAGGGCTAAAGGTAACTCTAGTCTTTAAGCGTAGACAGTTAGATAGCGGGCCGAAAACCAAACGGTTGTATAGGCTTCCGCTCATATTAAATAAATATGGAGCGGAAGCTATTGTTGTTCTCTCATCAGAGCTTTGGAGTAAATTATTTTCCTGAATACTCTCCTTATCGATTAAGGTTTAAGGATGGAGGTACATACGTATATTGCCTCCACAGACGCTTCAATTATAAATGAAGTTACATATTTAGGTTTCTTCATTTTGAAGACAGGAGTATTGTGCGCCCGTATTTTCGATGTTAAAGGGAGTATCTTAAAACTCCCAATTAATAAATGATTGGTTACTTTTCACATGCAATACCATCATTATCACGATCTAAATCAGAATTTTCTTTAATCGCATTCTTATAAATTTTAGCGGAAATCTTAGTGCCTTTAGACAGCTCTTTATACGTTACTTTTTTCGTTTTCTTGTTAACTACTTTATTTTTCGTACTTGAAGATTTCGCAACACCCTTGGTATATGTCTTGTTAAACGTTGTACAATTTTTATAAATACCACTTGCTGCATCTGCTTGAACCGGTGTAAATGTAGCTATCCCACCAATAATAAGGCTTGTAGCAGCCGCTAAAGATATTATTTTGTTCAAAAATATCACTCCTTTGTATTTAAATTATACTAGAATACCCATAAAAAGGAATAACTCATTTCAAATTTTACGATAAATATATCTAAGAGTAATAGACTAATGCAGAAATTTTGTTCGGTGGGGGACTTTATTTGGGGTATGTTGTTAAATGGGGCTTGTCGGATTTGGGCCAGGGAGATATATAAAAGGGGCAAAATATGCTTCAAAGGTGAGCATTCCTGTAGAGCGTTAATTATTAACTTTGAAAAAAATAGGGCTCCTCAGTAAGATATGAGTAAGACATCACTCTAACTCAAAACCTTAGGAGGAACCCTAATATGAATTTTAAAATGCAGGACAAACAAAATCAACTCATTGAACGAATTTCTGATCGACATCTCGTTGTTGGCGTGGATATCGCCCAACAATTTCACGTTGCTCGAGCTGTAAATTATCGAGGAATCGTGGTAGGTGATCCTCTTACTTTTGAAAATAACGAAGAAGGCTTTAACAGATTTCTAGAATGGATTAATAAACTAAAAGGTAAAAACAGCTTAGACACAACTATTGTCGGGATGGAACCTACAGGTCATTACTGGATTAATCTATCGAAATGGTTATCTAACCAAACGAAATGAATCTTATTCCCCAGAAAAATTACAACCTTTTTCAGCTCTAGCAGCCTAGTTTTTATTGAATAAATCTGCTTTACAGGTTCTCGAAGGGAACCTCACTTGAAAATAATTAATACTTTATTTTCAGCTTATCTTTTGTCGAATGTTTTCTTATTCGTAGGATTTCAAAGATGCACGGAGTACCAGATTTCTTGAACAAAAGGGCACCGACCCATTAGGTTAGCATAACTGGCCTCCACCCCTTGGATAGGCATGACGAAGGAATGAGAGGGCAATTTTTCGATGACCCGTTGAGACATGGGAGGGAAAGCCTCCAGGGGCGGCGTGGAGATTATGTGCATTATATGGTAGAATATGGAGTTTCCTATTACTCCTTTATTTAACTATGCCTCCATGAAACCAAAATGATCTGAGCTCATTGCTTTTAACCGTTAATGTTTTTCAAGGGTTATGAAATCCTGCGAATAAGTGAGCATACGAGAGATATAGCTATCATACTGAGGGAGTTCCATAAGGATAATAAAATAACCTCAGTGTTAATCTATCAACACTGAGGTTATTTTATTAAAAAGCATTATGGTTTAAATTCGAAAAATTACGGTCTCCTTTCTTCAGGTGTTACTTGTCCTACAATATGCAAAGATGCGTTGTTATTTTCAATTGCATCAATTACACCGTGGGAAATTTCGTGATTTGTTAACCATCTTGATTTGTTGTTTTCAATCTTAAAACCTAACTGAATTTGTTTATATTCGCAATTTAATGGCAAGTCGATTTGCATCTTTATTTCTTTAACATTTGTCTTACTGCTAAGGACGTGGAATAAATCCCATTGTTGTTTTGCTTTCGATGAAACAATTTTTATGATTACTTGTAGAGATTCTAAAGCGTCTGAACGAACCCAAGCAAGAACTTGTTGTATAGGGCCGTTAACAGCAATTGCTGATAGAATTTGTTCTTCTAACAACGATAGATTCCTATAATCTACATATAGAGGATATAAATTGTTTTTATGAGAACTCTCCGTTTCTATTTTTTGCATCTTCAATTTATCCCGAGCGATTATCGATACCTTATGATGGCGTTGTGCATGCCATTTAGAAACATCTGCTAACATTCCCGTACCACCAACGACTAATACGTGTCCCATTTTCACCAGAACCCCTTCCATTGAAAATCTATCACTTTAACTTCGCAGTCATTTCAATCAATTGGTCACAAAAATCGATTGCTCTTTCAATTATTAGATTATTTTCTAAAGCAAATCCTGTTTCTTTGTTTATATAATCACTGTTACATGTCGCAATTTGTGTTGGAATAGCTATACCCTGTAACCCCCTGATTACTAGTCTTAACTGACCTAATGGTTCTGTGCTTCTAATACCACCACTATGTGTGACCAATCCCACAGGTTTCAGGTAAAAATGCTTTATATTCAAGATATCCAATGCATTTTTTAGAAGTCCCGAAAATGAATTGTGGTAATTCGGCGTTCCAATAACAAATGCATTGCAACTTTGTGCATGATATACAAAATCCTGAACGATGGCATCTGGGAATTCTAAAGGACTGTGATGATATTTCGCATTAGCAAATGGTAATTTTTCTTCTGCAAGGTTATAAAAGACGACTTCATGGTTCTTTAATAGAAGGTATGATTCTAAATATTTCAAAGCAGCATTTGTATGTGAAGGGTTCCCCGTACTACCACTAATAATTAATAACTTCATGAGATCCTCTCCTATAAAAAGATATATTCGGTATAAAATGATACTTGCTAAAAATGCTATCTTGGCCCAAAAGTAAAATGTCCATTTGGGAAATTCTAATTCTTATTATTTCAAAGAAGGAGGAACATGACATTTCCATTATTGCTTAGTTTTATAGCAATATTTGATATACTTTTTGTAAACATAAGTAGAGGAGGGCATAAATGGACTTTCGTATAGAATTAGAGTTTATTAAGTTCCTTCAAATAAGTGAGTCCAATTGGGCTGATCCACTCCATTCCCATGAAGATTCTTATCAAATCTCTATCCCAATAAGTGGGAAGTTGATTACTACTTTGAATCATAGTGATTATGTCTTAAATAATGGTCATGCTATCGTTACAAATCCTTGTTCTACACATTCTCATCAATTTGAAAAAGGGCAAAATAAGATGTTGTTAATAGGATTGAACCGATGTTCTTTAAATGAATGGCTAATGGAAAACAAAGGTTTAAACGGTGAGGTACTATTCGAGGAAAATCAGTTGATTTTAACCAATCAATTATTATCAAAAATCAGAAGTTGGTCCAGTGCTTGGTTATTCAAAGAAGACCCACTTTATCAGAATTATATTGAGGATGAAATCTTTAGCTATTTTTCACAACTTTTAATAGGCAGTCATTCAAGTAAGAGTAGAGCTGTATATTCTGAAAATTTTCAACTAAACCAGGTGCTGGATTATATCCATACATCTTACAGCGAAAATATCAACATAAAACAATTAGCTGCTGTTGCAAACCAAAGTAAATATCACTTTATACGATCTTTTAAAAAAGCAACAAACTACCCTCCTGGTCACTATATCCAATGTTTGCGAATAGAGAATGCCCAAAGATTAATACTCACAACTAAGAAAACAATTACAGAAATCAGTTATGAAGTAGGCTTTTCAAATCCTAGTCAGTTTTATAAAATATTTAACAAACTTGTTGGCATTCCTCCCAAAAAATATCGCATTAAAAATTCAATTTAACCTCTATGAGAGTCACAAAGACAGGTGCTTTACTTCAATAATGGCAACGATAATCTTTTCTTATGGAGCTAAAGGGGCAGAATAGTTGAACAATAATTAATACGATAACCTAATCTTTTAGAAGGTGAAATAATGGAACAAGTAATAAAAGAAATTCTGTCTAGAGGAATACTCTTTAACTGATGCGAATCTATTGTAAGGTAAGCAATAATAAATTCAATCTAGGATTAAATTGGAGGGAATGGAAAATGGATGTAAAGACACTTTTGTTACAACAATGGGCAAGCTGCTTAGATGAAGAAGACTGGTTTCCACCACTTGAAAAAGTGCTAGAGGACATCACTTTTGAACAGGCAATTTGGAAACCAGCTGATGGGGCAATGAATTCCATTTGGGAATTAGTTTGTCATTTACTTTTCTTTGAAAAGAGATATCTGATGCGATTTCTTGGTGAAACAGCGAATGAACCACAGGCAGAAAATAATGACTCTACATTTCGATTACCAACTGAGACGTTAGAAAATTGGAAGGAAACAAAACAAGAATACTTTTATGTTCATCGTGAACTTGGAAAAATACTAGCAAAATCAGAACATGAAGATTTGTATAGACAGATTCCAGGAGATAATTCATTAGTGCTTGAACTGAAGAGTTTAGCAATGCACGACGCATATCATATTGGGCAAATTGTATTCCTTAGTAAAATGCAAGGTGCTTGGGCAGCGAAACGCAGCTTTTAAAAAAGCTTCATTAGCTTTACAGTTATTCCATTATAGGGGGGCTTTAATGGAATAAGAACGGGAACGTCCAAATCGGACGTTCCCATATTTTATACCTGAAAAACAACAATACTATTTAACAAAGCCTAAGATAAAAAAAGTTTGTGAAGAGTACAACGGGCGTATGATAATGCCCCGTGGATTCCAATACAATCGGAGGTTTGATCCCCGTTTTTTTGTTCTATTTCTCTCAGAAACTGAAATAGTGTTTCTAGTCCTTCAATGGTATGCGTAACTTTAAAACTACCTTGATAAGGCTTCTTTTTATCCAAGAACGCTTGAACCTGACTTTCACCTTTAGCTACATCCAGACCAACCACTGGATTCATTTTTTATCTCCTCCAAAAACATAGTATTGCCGGTAACCCCTAATCCTTCTTGCAGTATCATAGCTTCGCTTGTTATACGAGATCTTGATCCCAACCAGCCAAATCATGTTTAAGCAAGTAGGGGGCGAACTGTTTAGTTAACGGGATCTTAAGCCCCACGGGCAGGTACGTTCTACCCCGGCTACCGTTATCATATATCGATATAAAAATTGTTCAACCAGAAATAACTGGCTGACCTTATAATACGATCGGGGCAGGTTAGTTGAAGAAGGGATTACACGAAAATACAATAATAAATTAGTAGATGAGATGATTATTACAGTATCTCCTGTGTTAATTGGAAAAGGAATTCCTTTGTTCAAAGAACTTGATTTTGAAACAGAACTTACTTTAAAGAGCATAAATCGTTTTAATCAATTTGCTGAGCTACATTACGAAGTGAAAAGATAACAAAAAGGACAAGACAATGTAGAAGCTCGTTCACATGTCTTGTCCTTTTCTTATTTCAAAAGCGATTGGGAAGAAAAAATAGATTTACTCGCTTTCTACAAAATTAATTTTTTGCATTATTTTTTGTATTAATACTGGAAAATAGTAAGCACCAAAAAGAGCCCATATAAAAGCCTGTGACCAAGTTTTCAACCACGTAGATAAAAACAAACTATTATACCCATTACTTAGTGAGACTAATATAAATGTAATAAAAAAGGACATACAAAAAGCCATTAAAAGAGCAAAAATAATCCGCTTGTATCTATAATTAATGTTCATTTTTTACCGCCATTCATTCAAAAATTGTAAATCCTAACCTATTATGTATTTTGGTTAAGTGAACTTATATTATCATCTATATGTACATTAGTAAATCAAATATCTAAAAATGTAGTTTTAGAGAAGAATTTAATCACGGCTAATTGGCGTGAATTTGTATGGGAAGAAATATAGTGTTGAAACGGTAAGGCCAATACCAATACCGTCCAATAAGGGTGACCGCCTTATTGCTGATGAGATAGGTCAACATCGTGTGGTTCGTTCCGTTATGTTATGTTATGTTTTGGTAGGGTAAGGTACGGTACGGCACGGCACAATCGTAAGGTATGGTACGGATAATTTTAAATTTAGCGGAGACTTTTGGCTTACAATGGATTGGTTAAGATTATTATTACTGTTATTGCTTTGTGTTGTATCTGGTATTAGTATTTTTAGTGCTTAACAAAATAAGTGAAATAAAGTAATTAAACATTGTGAAGAATTACACTTAAACTAACGGGTGCGTTAGCTGAAGATCGGAGCTGTCTTTAAGGCAGGTTTTCTTTATGCAACTATCGGGGCAGATTTGTTGAAGAGTAATATACACTAAGATACTGGTAGGATGAAAAAGTAAGGAGTTCGATGAAATGGAGGAAATGATAGGTGGTTCATTTGTTTTTGTAACGGGAGTTATTTTTCTATGGATTGGTATGTTTCAGTACAAGTGGTTGTATAAGGGTATAAAGGAAGTTGAAGAAGGAAAAATCGATATTTTACCTTTTATAAGTAGTTATTGGTTCTGGCGGATTGTTTTCATCGGAAGTGGTATATTACTCATTTTTATAACTGGAAATTCATTCATTAGGTATATCTTTCTTTAACTAACGTGTGCTTTACTTCAATGAACTAAAGGGGCAGATTAGTTGAAGAACAATTGAGCCATTACACCTCAAAAACTTGACTATTTTTCTTAAAATTAGGAAAGATAACTTTTGAGGTGAGTTTTATGAAAATGCTATATATATTGATTATTACCTTTCCGATGTTGTTTTTTGGTTCAATTCAAGGATACGCACAACCTAAAGAATGTCCTGTGTTAAGTGAATTAGAGAAAACATCGATTAAGGATAAAAAAGAGGTAATAGAAGCGTTAAATACTTTATCCCAGTATCTTTGTAATGAATGCGGCAATTGTTAAAATCATAGTTCCTTTAAAAAGAGTTTGTTTGGTCATCAATTATTCACCCTTTATCTTGTCCATATTTGAATATATGCATGATAAGGGTAAACTAGCTTTCTATATTTTTCTTTTTGTAGAACTAATGATTTGAACAAATAATTAAGCCTGAAATGAAATAAAGTTCCTTAATCTACTAACGGGTGCGTTTGCGGAACAAGGCTCTGTGATTTGATCAAACTTTTTTATAAAACCGAAACTTAAATTTAGTAGAGAAGAATCCATTTTGATCAATCTTTTTCAAAATGGATTCTTCTTTGTTTACATAAAATAAGGGTTTATAGGATATTTTTAATCAAACTTTATTTTAAAGCTACATTAGTAATAACCAAAGAGACAATTCCTCAATGTCTACACATTAAAAGGTGAGAGATTTACTGATTTTAAAGTTCGCGTTAAATTCTAATTTAACGAATATATAGACTTGCAATTATAAGTTTGGTATAATTATCCTAAGAGGTTAAACTGAAGATAATAAAATAGATATAATGAATGATTTTTTAAGATACCAACTACCATATAAGAAGGTGTATGTTTATGAAGAATTTTACTCTAATTAATAAACTTAAGAATGAATTAGACCAACTCAGACCACTTCCACCAGAAGCTGTTAAAAATCTTTATGAGGTTTATCGTGTGGAATGGACTTATAATTCAAATGCAATTGAAGGAAATACTTTATCACTTATTGAGACAAAAATTGTGCTTGAAGAAGGTTTAACTATTGGTGGTAAAAAACTTCAAGAACATTTAGAAGTTATTAATCATTCAGAAGCAATTGATTTTGTTGAAGAGTGTGTAAATAAAAATCAACCTATAGATGAAAGTACACTCAAAAATATCCATTACCTTGTTTTAAAAAATATCGACAATAAAAATGCAGGACAGTATCGCCAGTTTAATGTTGGTATTTCAGGTAGTAAACATACGCCTCCACATTTTCTTCAAATTCAAGATGAAATGAAAGACCTATTCAATTGGTATGAAGAAAAGCAAGATGAACTGCATCCTGTAGAATTAGCAGCATTATTTCATTTTAAGTTTGTGTATATACATCCCTTTTCTGATGGGAATGGACGAACTGCAAGACTTTTGATGAATTTAATTTTAATGAAGAACGGCTATCCTCCTGCTATTGTTAAAGCTGAAAATGAACAACGAATAAGGTATTATGAAACGTTAGAAACAGCAAGTGTGGAACAAAATGTTGAACATTTTATTGATTTAATATCTGAATGTGCTGAAGATAGCTTAAAGAAGCATTTACATGCAATTAGATAAAGAAATTTAACTCTAATATTAGAAGATTA